>CALMQI010000463.1 GCA_937871935.1 uncultured Burkholderiales bacterium | reverse complement strand
TCACCTATTCCCTGCTGACAATGAAGGCGCCGAGCGTGTCCGACGGGCGCGCGCGCCTGCTCGGCGGCTCGCCGGCCGATCGTGTCTACACGGTGATCAATCAGTTGTCCGCCATGTTGCTGCTGGTGCTGCTGGCACCGCCGATGATCGCCATCGCGTTGTGCATCTGGTTCGAGGACGACGCGCCGGTGCTGTTCGCACACTGGCGCGTGGGCCAGCGCGGCCGGCTGTTTCGTTGCCTGAAGTTCCGCACCATGGTCCGCCACGCCGACAGCGCCCTGGCCGAACTGCTCGAGCGCGACGACCGCGTGCGCGAGGAGTGGGCGCGTGATCGCAAGCTGCGCACGGATCCGCGCATCCTTCGCATCGGGCGTCTGCTGCGCAAGACCAGTCTGGACGAGCTGCCGCAGCTGTTCAACGTGCTGTGCGGCGACATGCATCTGGTGGGGCCGCGTCCGGTGGTGGTGCAGGAGATTCCGCGCTACGGCGAGTACAAGCGCCACTACCTGTCGGTGAAGCCCGGCATGACCGGGCTCTGGCAGGTCAGCGGCCGCAACCAGCTGAGCTACGAGCAGCGCGTCGCACTCGACGCGCGGTATGTCGAAAGTCGTTCGGTGTGGATGGACCTCGGCATCCTGGTGCGTACGGTGCGCGTGGTCGTCACGCGAGACGGCGCCTGCTGAGCATCCCATTCAAGGCTCTGGAACGATGAGACGCGTGGTCGTCAACGGGCGCTTCTTTGCCCAGCCCCGCACCGGCGTTCAGCGCTACGGCGTGGAGACGCTGGTCGCGCTCGACCGTCTGCTCGGCCGCGCGCCGCAGCTGCTGGAGGGCACGGCCTGGCAGCTGGCGCTGCCACGCGACGCCGACGACGTGCCGCTGCTCGAGCATTTCGAGATCCACACGCTGCCGCAGCTGACCGGACACGCCTGGGAGCAGCTCTCGCTGGCCGCCTTTGCGCGCGGCGCCTACCTGGTCAATGCCAGCTACAGCGCGCCGCTGTTCAAGCGCAGGCAATGCATCACCGTGCACGACGCCTCGGTGCGTGCGCACCCGCAGACCTTCTCGCGCGGCTATCGCTGGTTCAACAACCTGGCGATGTCGCTGCTGGCGCCGCGCGTCGACACGCTGATGACGGTGTCGCGCTTCTCGGCGCGCGAGTTGCGCACCCATTTCCATCTGAAGCGCGACGATGTGATCGTGGCGCGCTCGGGCTGGGAGCATGCCGTCGCGCCGAGCGCAGTCGACGATGCGACGGTGCTCGCGCGGCACGGGCTGCGCCCGGGCGGCTATCTGTTTGCGGTGGGCAGTCTGAAGGCCAACAAGAACTTCGGCCTGGTGCCACGCGCCCTGCAGCTGCTGGGTGCCGAGCTGCCGCTGCCGATGGCGGTGGCCGGCGGCCGCGACGCGTGGGTGTTCCAGGGCATCGAGCCGCTCGGCCGCGACACGGTGCGGCTGCTCGGCTACGTGTCGGACGCCGAGCTGTATGCGCTGTATCGCCACGCCGCCTGGTTCGTCTTCCCGTCGGTCTACGAGGGGTTCGGACTGCCGCCGCTGGAGGCCATGGCCAACGGCTGTCCGGTGCTGGCGGCGCAGGCCGCATCGATCCCGGAGATCTACGGCGATGCGGTGGTGTACTTCGATCCGCACGACCCCGCCTCGCTGGCGGCCACCCTGCGCGCGGTGACCACCCACCCCGACGCGACGGCCCTGCGCGAACAGCTGCGCCGACGCGGCGCCGCGCGGCTGTCCTACTACACCTGGGAAGCCAACGCCCAGATCCTGCTCGACCGGCTGATCGCCGTCGGCGCGGCTGCGCGCGCGCCGACGGCGCAGGCTGCCGCCGGCGGCCGCGTCGAGCCGGTGCTGCATGCGGAGACGACATGACCGGCGCCGCATCGACACGACAGCCGGGCCCGCGGCACCGACGACGAGGCGCGAGCCGTCCCGCCCGGCCGCACGCCGGGGCGCGTTCCCCGTTCGGGCCGGCCGCAGGCCGCAGGGTGCCCCGATGAGTGCCACGCCCGCCGTCGCGACGTCGGGCGTGCTGCACGCGGTGGAGCATCTGTCGAGCAGCGTCGTCGACTTCCTGGCACAGGCCACGCGCGAGCTGCTGCAGGGCGGCGTGCGCCAGACCGTGGTGTACGCCAGCCACGGCCGCCCGGCGCCGCCGCGCGACCTGCCGGCACGCTTCGATCCGCGGGTGCGGCTGGTGCCGATCGAGCGGCCGTCCGGACGCTGGCACTGGGCCTTCGCCCGCGCGCTGTGCGACGAGCTGAGCGCCCGGCCCTACGACGCGGTGCACCTGCATGCCGGCAAGGCCGGCTTCGTCGGCCGGCTGGCGCTCGGCAGCCTGCCGTCGCATCCGCCGGTGTACTACACGCCGCATGGCCTGACCGGCGTGCACAGCCGGCGTGCGCTGGCCAGCCTGCTCGGCGGCTGGCTCGAGCGGCTGGCGGTCTACCACGCCTGCCATCCGGTGGGCTGCGGCCACGGCGAGGCGCGTGCACTCGAGCGGCTGACGCGGCGCAGCGCCAGTGTGCTGGAGGACGCAGTCGATGCGGCCTACTTCGAGCTGGCGCTCACACCCGACTCGCGGCCGCGCGTGCTGACGATCGGCGGCCGCGGCGACATCGTCGGCGCGCGTCGGCTCGCCGAGCTGGCGGCGCGATTCCACTTCGCCGGCGAGCCGGTGCACTTCGTCTGGGCAGGTCACGGCGAGTCGCGCCTCGAGCAGCCGCTGGCCGCGGCCGGCGTCGAGATCGTCGGGCCGCTCGACGATTGCGCATTGCGCACGCAGCTGGCGCGCGCGCATGTCTACCTGCACACCTCGCGCCGCGACGCCCGCGGCACCGGCGTCAGCCGCGCGATGGCGGCCGGCCTGCCCTGCGTGGTGGCGGGCGTGCCGGGCAGCCACGACCTGGTGTCGCACCAGCTGACCGGCCTGCTCGGCGCCGACGTGTCGGCGCTGGCCGAGCAGGTGAAGCGGCTGCTCGACCATCCGGCACGTGCACGCGAGCTGGGTGACAGCGCACGACGCGAGGCGCGCCAGCGCTTCCATCCGCAGCGCTTTCGCCACGCACTGCTGGCGCTGTACCGGCTCGACGTCGACCGATTGCCGGCACCCGACAGCGCGCGGGCCGGCGCGTTCGACCTTCCCGCGTCCTGAGCGCCAGCCGCGTCGGCACCGCAGCCCCTCACCCGACCCGGCCCCCCGCTGCGCGCAACGACATGAAAGTGGCCCTGGTGCACTACTGGTGGCTCGCCAACCGCGGCGGCGAGGCGGTGGTCGGCGCGCTGGCGCGGCTGTACCCGCAGGCCGACCTGTACCTGCATGTGGGCGACGAGGCCCTGATCCGCGACACGCTCGGGCCGTCGTTTCGCGGCCGCATCGTGCAGAGCTTCATCGGCCGGCTGCCCGGTGCGCGGCGCCACTACCAGAAGTACCTGCCGCTGATGCCGCTGGCCAGCGAGCAGCTCGACCTGTCGGCCTACGACCTGGTGATCAGCAGCGAGTCGGGCCCGGCCAAGGGCGTGCTGACGCGGCCCGACGCGCTGCACGTGTGCTACTGCCACTCACCGATGCGCTACGTATGGGACATGTATCCCGAGTACCGCAACAGCGGCGGCCGCATCGTACGCGCGCTGTTCCCGCTGGTGGCCCACTACCTGCGGCTGGCCGATCGCGCATCGGCCGACCGTGTCGACCAGTTCGTCGCCAACTCGGCGTTCGTGGCCGCGCGCATTCGCAAGTGCTATCGCCGCGAGTCACGCGTCGTCCACCCGCCGGTCGACGTGAACGCCTTTCGCGCCGACCAGCCGCGCGGCGACCACTATCTCGTGCTCGGGCAGTTGGTGCCCTACAAGCGCGCCGACCTCGCGGTGCGTGTGTTCAATCAACTCGAGCTGCCGCTGGTGGTGATCGGCGAGGGCGAGCAGGCGGCGGCGCTGCAGCGCCTGGCCGGGCCCCATGTGCGCCTGCTCGGACGGCAGCCCTTCGACGTCATCCGCCAGCAGCTGCAGAGCTGCCGCGCGCTGGTATTTCCCGGCGTCGAGGACTTCGGCATCGTGCCGGTCGAGGCCATGGCCGCCGGCGCGCCGGTGATCGCCTACGCCCGCGGCGGCGCGCTGGAGACGGTGGTCGACGGTGTCAGCGGGCGCCTGTTCCACGCCCAGACCGAGGCCGCGCTGCGCGCCGCGGTGCTCGAGGTCGAGTCGCGCCATGTCGTCTTCGACCCCGATCGCGTGCGCCGGCAGGCGCTCGCCTTCGGCCCCGACCGCTTCGCCCGCGAGATGCGCGCGCTGATCGACGAGGCATGGTGCGCCGTCGCCCCGTCAGGCGGCGCCGCCGTGGCGCGCGCAGAAGAGCCGATAGTCCTCGGGCACGCCGATGTCGATGAAGTCGCCCTCGAGCACCACGCCGCCGAGGGCGCCGCGGCCGGCCAGCGCCGGCAGCACGTCGACTTCGAGTGAGCAGGGCACGCTGTCGGCGACGGCGTCGAAGGCGGCGAGCGTCAGCCGGGCGATGCCGGCGTTGACGAGCCCGGGCCCGGGCCGGCCGCTCGGCGCGAAATGCGTGATCCGGCCGCTCTCGTCGAGCGCGACGCCGCCGTAGCGCGCGCGGTCGGCCACACGCACCAGGCCGAGCCGCATCGACTCGCCGCCGCCGAGCGGACGCTGCAGGCCGGCGAGATCGGCGTCGATCCAGGTGTCGCCGTTGACCACCAGTGCCTCGGCCAGGCCCCAGGCGCGCAGCGCATGGCGGAGCGCGCCGCCGGTGCCCAGCGGCGACGGCTCGACCACGCTGTCGACGCGCAGTGCGCCGTCGAAGGCCATCACCGCGTCGCGAACGGCTGCCGCGCCGTGACCGAGCGCCAGCACGATGCGCTCGATGCCGCGCCGCTGCAGCAACTGCAGCTGCAGCGCGAGGAACGGCCGAGCGCCCACCGGTGCCAGGCACTTGGGCCGATCCGGCACCGCACTGCGCAGTCGCGTGCCCAGGCCGCCAGCCAGCACGATGCAGGTCGGGCTCACGAGTACGCCGGCACCGGGCGCAGATGCGCGAAGACGCGTCGCTCGACATGCGCGCAGATCAGGTGGCCGAGCAGGATGTGGCATTCCTGGATGCGCGGCGTGTGTGCCGACGGCACACGCAGCAGGTGGTCGACGCGCGACTCGAGCTCACCACCCTGCCCGCACAGCGCGACCGACGTGACCTGCAGCGCCCGGCAGGCGTCGAACGCGGCCAGCACGTTCTTCGAGCGGCCCGAGGTGGTGATGCCGACGAACAGGTCGCCGGGCCGCGCCTGCGCCTGCAGCTGGCGGCGGAACACCTGCTCGTAGCCGTAGTCGTTGCCGATCGCGGTCAGCATCGAGGTGTCGGTGGCCAGCGACAGCGCGGGCAGCCCGGGCCGGTCGAACTCGAAACGGCTGACCAGCTCGGCCGCCAGGTGCTGCGCATCGGCGGCGCTGCCGCCGTTGCCGGCGAACAGCACGCGGTTGCCGCGCAGCGCGGCGTCGGCCATCGCGTCGGCCACTCGCAGCGCGCCGCGCAGCAGCGCGCCGTCGGCGAGCAGGCGCTGCTTGACCGCGATCGACTGCTCGATTTCGCGCCGCAGCGCGCTCAATGACTCTTCCACGACTGCACGCCCTGTTCGACAAAGGTGAACGAGAAGAAGCGCCCGCCCAGCGGCTCGAGCGCGCGGATCACGTCGAAGCGCGCGGCCGGCTCGGCCGCGATCATCATGAAGCCGCCGCCGCCGGCGCCGCTGATCTTCAGGCCGCCCGCGCCGGCGGTCAGTGCCGCGTCGGCGATGCGCTCGATGCGCGCATTGGTGATCGCCGAGGCGGCGCGCTTCTTGGTGATCCACGACTGGCCGAGAATGTGCAGCACGTCGCTGATGCGGCCCTTGAGCAGCGCCTCCTTCATCTCGTCGGCGGCCTGGCGCAGCGCGTGCATCGCCTGCACCGCGTCGCTGGCCGGATCGCGGGTGGACTGCACCTGCGCCTCGATGATGCCGGCCGAGTCGCGCGAGCGGCCGGTGAAGTACAGCAGCAGGCGCGACTCCAGGTCGTCGGCCAGCTCGCGCTTCAGCCGCAGCGGATTGACCACCACGCGGTCGTCGGCGCCGAACTCCATGAAGTTGAAGCCGCCGAACGCCGCGGCGTACTGGTCCTGCTTGCCGCCGGCCAGCGCGCAGTCGTGGCGCTCGATCTCGTAGGCCAGGTGCGCCACGTCGTAGTCGCCGAGCGGCAGCTGGAACATCTCCACGTAGGCCTGCACCATCGCGACGACCAGCGCCGAGGACGAGCCGACGCCGCTGCCCGGCGGCGCGTCGGAGTAGGTCGTCACGCGCAGGGCCGGCGCCACCGCACGGCCGAGATAGTCGCGCACGATGCGGGCGTAGGCCGCGCGGTGCAGCCGCAGCGGTTCGACCATCTGCTCATGGTCGCCGCAGGGCACCGCAGTCTGCTGGTCGAAGTCGGTGGCGAGGAACTGGGACTCGCGGCCGTCCAGGCGCTCGATGTGGCAATGGGTGAACAGGCTGATCGTCGCATTGAGCACGCGCCCGCCGTACAGGTCGCTGTACGGCGCGACGTCGGTGCCGCCACCGGCCAGGCCCAGCCGCAGCGGCGCGCGCGAATGCACCGAGGCCTGCGGCGTCGGGCCGTCTTTCATCGCGTGGCCCTCGGCCGGTCGGCCCCGAGGTGCAGGCTGGTGCCCGACGGCCGCGGCGAGTCCGCGCTGGCACCTCGACGCGGCACCCGGCTCCAGTGCGCGGCCATCTGCTCGCCGAACGAAGCCGGATAGAAGCGGCCGAAGCCACCGCCCGGCGAGCTGGTCAGCTCGCCGATCAGGATCCTGCCGTCGAGCAGATAGAAGTCGACCCGCAGGAACTCGAAGCGCGCAGCCACGTGCTCGGCCAGCTCGATCAGCTGCGGCAGCTGCCGCGGTCGCGGTTCGCTCGCATGGCGCGGCAGGCTGGTGCGCACCGGCAGCAGCCGCCACTGGGCGTCGTACAGGTTGCGCGTGGCGCGCTCGAAGCGCCCGCGGTCGACCTGGAAGTAGCGCACGTGGCCGCCGATCACGTAGGCCTTCACGTCGGGCGGTGCGCCGCCGTCAGGCGCGCGCAGCAGCGGCTCGGCGAGGATGCGCCGGGGGATGCGCGCGTAGAACCACTCGCGGTTGATGCGGCTGTGGTCGCGGCGCAGCCAGCTCGCCAGCCGGGCCCGGCGCCCCGCTTCGAGCGCCGCCTGGTGCGAGGCCAGCAGCAGCACGCGGCCGCTCATGTGCGAGGGCTTCAGCACCAGCGGATACGGCAGCTGCGCCAGCGGCACGTCGGCGGCATGCTCCCAGGCGCCGAGCAGCGGCACCGTGTGGCCGGGGCCCAGCACGCTGTCGACGTAGCCGCGCATGGCCAGCTTGTCGGCCAGCGTCACCAGCACGTCGTCGTGGTTGCGCAGCACATAACCCTGGATGTGCTCCTGCAGCGTACGCGGCGCGCCGTAGTCCGGCCAGCGGTGGTAGTACAGCCAGTGCGCCAGCTGCAGGTAGGCCGCATCGGGCAGCGGGCGTCCGAGCAGGCGCAGGCCCGACAGCAGCCATTGGCGCTGCGGCACCGGATCGGCTTCGACCGGCAGCAGGCTTTGCAGATTCATGGTGCGGCGACCCCCCATCGCGGCGCGGTGCGGCGCGCGGCCATCCACAGGACGGCGAGCGCCAGCGCGACCGGGAAGAACCTCGACGAGGAGAAGTAGTTGAAGCGCAGCAGTTCGACGAGGAACAGCACGGCCACCGGGTAGAACAGCACACCGCCGGTCTCGCGGCAGCGCCAGGCCATGTGCAGCCGGCCGATCAGCGCGCCGATGCCCAGGAAGTACAGCATCGAGCCGACGTAGCCGAGGTCGTAGACGATGGGGAACAGCCCGCTCGGATTGTTGAACTCGGGCCGTGCGAACTGCTCGAGGAACTGCATGTACTGCGTCTTCGCGTCACCGACCACCGCACGCAGCTCGTCGCCCACCACCGGCATCAGGTAGAGCCACTCGATGGCGTAGCGCCCGTTCAGCAGCGGCCATTGCCGGCTCTCGGCGAGCTGGCCGATGCCGTTGTTGGACGCCGTGGCGTAGTAGGCGATCAGCCGCTCGAACGAGAAGGACCAGATCGACGCGTACTGGTCGCGATAGAAGTCCCACGAGCGGAAGTACTCGGTGGTGGTGAACATCACGTACAGCGCGACCGGCGCCACCATCGGCACCACGGTGGCGGCGCGCCAGACTCCCGCGCGCCGCACGCGCACGAAGGCGAGCGAGGTGACGAGGTAACACACCATCAGCTCGATCACCGCGAGCCGTTCCGACCAGGCCAGCGAGCGCACGATCGCCAGCATCAGCACCGCGGCCAGGCCGAGGTGCTCCCACGCGGCGATCGGCCGGGCCTGGCCGCCGCGCAGCGCTGCATGCGCGATCACGTAGGCGACGCCGAACTGCGTCATCGTGGTCACGCCGGGCATCGTGACGGCCACGTTGCGCAGGTTGCTGCGTTCGCCGCGCAGGATGTCGAGCAGCAGCTGCGGGTTGGCGATCAACGGCTGGAACCACAGCAGGTAGGCGAACACGGTGGTCACCAGCAGCAGCCCCATCGCCCAGGCCGGCACGTCCAGGCCCCCGTCGCCGCGCAGCAGCGCCGGACTGCGGCCGGCGGCGATGACGGCGGCGCCGATCGCCATCGCCAGCAGCAGCACCCCGCCCCAGGCGTACATCGCGCTCGGGATGTAGGCGCGTGGCACCACGCGCTCGAAATCGAACCCCATGAACAGCGCGTAGACCAGCGCCACGCCGGCGATGCAGCTCAGCGGGTGCAGCCACCACAGCCGGCTGGCGTCGCGCGCGCCCGCCTGCGTCTCGCCCCACGGCAGCGGGCCGGCCAGGCGCGTTGCCGCCATGCGCGCATGGATCCAGGCGCCGCCGTCGGGCTGCGGCAGGCCGTGCTGGATCGGCCGCACGCTCATCGGGCCACCCCGCGAAGGCGCGGGCTCATGGCGAACGCTCCGTCGGCAGGGCTTGCGACGCGACATCGCGTGCCGTCGCCTGCGCCTGCAGCTGACGCAAGCGCGCGCGCAGTCCGCCCGACAGGTTGAGGGTGACGAAGGCGCCGATCCAGCGGCGCGGCGTCAGCAGCAACCCGCCGACCCAACCGCGCAGCGCCAACCGCTCGAGTGTGCTGTAGCCCGGCCACAGCGCCAGCGAGCGGTTGAGCCCGCGCCAGATCACGCGGCGGGTGTCACCGGGGTAGGGATGTTCGTCGGGCTTGAGCCGCCACGAGAGCGCGCGCGTGCGCCAGTCCCATGGCAGGCCGGGCCGCTCGATCGGCCAGGTGATGCCGCTGCAGCGCGTGCCCCAGGTTTCGGCGGCGTCGCGTCGAGACTCGGCCTGCAGCAAGGTGCCCGCCAGCGTGCGGCCGACATTGCCGAACAGCCCCGACTGGGCGTTGGCCACGCTGTGCAGGCGGTAGCGGCCGATCGGCTCGCGGGTTGTCGCCACCCGGCCATGGAAGGCGCTGAGCAGGATCGGCACCGTGTCGGCGCCGTAGCGCCAGCGCCGCGGCGGCAACGGCAGGTAGGGCTCGATCGCACTGCGGCGAAACAGGTTGCCGCTGGCGGGGGGACTCGCGTACTGCCGAAAGAGCCGTGCGATCGGCGTCACGTCGCCGTCGTGCACCAGGTAGGGCACCGCGCCGCCGAGCGGCGTGCCGTCGACCGCCACGCGGCGCAGAGGCCCCTGCACCTTGGCCACGCCGGGCTGCGCGAGGGCCATCATGCGTTCGATCGCATCGGCGTCGAGCAGGTCGTCGGCGTCGAGGAACAGCACCCACTCGCCACGGCTGGCTGCGAAGCCGGCGTTGTAGGCCGAGCCCTGACCCGCGTTGGCCTGCCGGATGGCATGCAGGCGCGTGCCATAGCGCTGGATCACCGACCAGGAGTCGTCGGTCGAGCCGTCGTCGACCACCACCACCTCGAGCCAGCGCCAGCTCTGCGCCAGCGCGCTGTGAATCGCGTCGCCGACGAAGCGCGCATAGTTGTAGTTGTTGATCGCGATCGTCACCAGCACCGGAGCATCGGTGGGTGTCATGCCCGCCCCCGCTGCCGCTCGCCCCAGCGCACCAGGGCCACCACGCACCAACCGGCGACCAGGCCGAGCGCCAGGCCGAGCGGACCGGCATAGGCACCCAGCTTGGGCACCGCCAGCAGCAGCGTGGCCACCGCGGTGGCGCAGGCCGCGCTCCACTTCACCGCCAGCAGCCAGGGCCGTGCATTGGCGGTGATCGAGATGTGCACGAACTGGTCGATGAAGAACAGCGTCGCCGCGGCGAAGCCGGCCAGCAGGTAGCCTTGCGCGTCGCGGAAGGCCGGGCCGAACACGTCGGCCAGCAGCCACGGGCCGATCAGCGCCGCGCCGGCCAGGCCGAGCAAGCCGGTGGCGGTGAGGCCGATCAAGGTGCGCCAGTGGTCGCGCAGCGCGCTCGAGCGGCGCAGCGCCCGGTACAGAAAGGCCGGCGCCATCGAACCGGCGAGCAGGCTCGCCACCTGAAGCCACACGTCCACCAGCTGCATGGCGGTGGCATACAGGCCGAACGCATGCGGATCCATGCGCTCGGCCAGCCACATGCGGTCGATGCGCAGGAACAGGTGCGACAGCCACAACCCGGCGGCGAAGCGGATGCCGAAGCGCGCATAACGCTGCAAGCGCGGCGCACGCACCGCGCGGGCGAGCGTGCCCCACGGTTTCACCGTGCGCAGGTTCGCGCTCTGAAGCGACGCCGACACCACCGCCTCGGCCACCCAGGCCAGCGCGACGACCCAGGCCTGCGCCCCGGCCCACAGCGCGACGAAGACGACCGCCACCCGCACCGCCAGCGCGCAGCCACGCGCCAGCACCGGCAGAGCGTTCTGGTTGCGCGACAACCAGTAGGCCGAGAAGGCGTGGAACGGCTCCAGCAGCGGCACGGTGGCCACCATCACCAGAGCCACCGCGCGGCGCATCGGATCGTCGATGGCGAAGAAGGCATAGGCCGCGACCAGCGTTGTGGCGATCACGCTGCCGAGCAGACGCACGACGAACACGTTGGCCACCGCCGAGGCGGCCGCCCCGGCACGCAGCCGGCACAGGCGTGGCAGCACCGCGGCCGACGCGCAGACGAGGCTCAGGCCCAGCGTGGCCTGCAGCAGCGCGACACCGTAGCTGAACTGGCCAGCCCCTTCGGGCCCGAAGCGGCGCGCGATCAGCGCGAACACCAGCAGCCCGAGCGCGATCGAGACGAACTTGTCGCCCGACAGCCAGAGCAGGTTGCGCAGCGCGGTACGGGCCGCGCGCGGCTGGCTCAGCGTCTCGGCAATCGACGAGGTCATGGCCGGGCCTTCGCAACGGCGGACGATGGAGGATCGATCAGCGCGTGCTGCGCAGCTCGATGACGGGAGTGAAGTAACTGCGGTACTGCATGCTGCCCAGGCGGCCGCGCTTGACCCCGTTGAGGATCAGCCCGTCGACGCCGACACCGGCCGACTCGAGCCGGCGCATCGAATCGCGCACTTCGCGCACCGAGTTCAGCTCGGATCGCACCACGAGATAGGTGGTCTGCACCAGGCGGCCGATCGCCAGCGTGTCGCCGACCGGCAGCACCGGAGCGCTGTCGACGACAACGTGGCTGTACAGGCGCGTGAGCTCGTTCATCATCGCTTCGAAGCGCGGCTGCATCAGCAGCTCGCCCGGGCTGCCGAACACGCGACCGGGCAGCAGCAAGTCCATGCCGGGCAGCACGTCGCGCACGATCGCCTCGTCGAGGCTGCAACGCTCGGCCACCAGGTCGACGATGCCGGGCCGGTCGCGGTCGACGCCGAAGTAGGCATGCAGCCGCTGCGCGCGCATGTCGAGGTCGATCAGCAGCACGCGTCGGCCGGCGGCCGCCGTCAGCACCGCCAGGTTGGCGGCGACGAAGCTCTTGCCGGCATTGGCCGTCGGCGCCGTGATCAGTACGCTGGTGCGGCCGCCGTCGCGCTCGCCAATCGCGATGTGGTTGCGCAGCGAGCGCAGGCTCTCGATGGCAGGGTCCGACGGCGAGCGCAGCGCCAGCAGGCGCGGCTGCACCGTGGTGCGCCAGCCGCGCTTGGGACTGCGGATCAGCGCCGCCTGGTTGGCGCTCTCGGGCACCGAGGCCAGCGTCGGCAGGCCGATCTGCTGCTCCAGGTCCTCGGCCGAGCGAATGGTCGGCCGCAGCGTGCGGGCCAGCAGCACGCTGGCCAGCGCGGCCAGCAGGCCGAGCGCGAGGCTGACCGACAGCACCAGCATCGGCACCGGCCGCACCGGCTTGGACACCACGCCGGCCGCGTCGACCAGGCGCGCATTGCCGGCCATGCCGGCGCGGGCGACGCGCAGCTCCTGCGCGTTGTTGAGCAGTGCGGTGTAGAGCTGGGTGCTGACCTGCACGTCGCGCTGCAGGCGCACCACGTCCTTCTCCTGCTGCGGTGTCTGGCGCATCTGGCTGCGCAGCCGCGTCAGCTCGCCGCTGACCATGCCGAGCTGGCGCTGCAGCGATTGCGCCTCGGGATAGGCCCCCGTGTAGCGCTGGGCGATCTGCTGGCGGCGCAGTTCGAGCTCGACGCGCTGGCGTTCGAGCTCGGTCATGCGGCGCAGCGCCGCCTCGTTTTCCTGCGACACGTTGATCGTGTTGGCGCCGGTGCGGTAGCGGTTGAGCGCCTCCTCGGCACGGTCGAGCTCTCGTTTCACGCCGGGCAGCTGGCCCTCGAGGAACTCGAGCGCCTTGTTCGCCTCGCTGGCGTGCACCGAGATGTGATGCGCCAGGTAGGCGCTGGTCAGCCGGTCGAGGAACGCGGCCGCGAAGCGCGGGTCGGCGGCGTTGAGGCTGACGCGGATGACACCCGATTGACGGCCGGCCTCCTCGATCTTCAGGTTACGCGCGAAGTCGTCGTACACCGCGGCCGGGTCGTGCGCGATCACCGTGAAGCGCGTGCCGGGCAGCGCACGCAACGCACTGACCTGCAGCAGCGCCGGTGCGTTGGCGATCCTGAACGCCACCGGCTGCTCGACACTGCCCTCGGCGAGCCGGTTGTCGGACTCGTCGAGCAGCGTCCAGCGGCCGTTGGGTCCGGCCACCAGCGTCAGCGGCTGCGCGTACTGCAGGCGCGGCACGCGCAGTTGCGCCACGCGCAGCTGCTCGCCGCCCCACGAGTAGCTGTTCAGCAGGGGTAGATCCAACGGCGGCGGCAGCGGCTCGCTCGCGTTGCGGCCGAAGGCCCGCGCGTAGGTGTTGCCCAGCAGCGGCAGCCGACTGGCCACCTCGATCTCGACATCGGCGCGCGTCTGCTCGATCGCCTTCGACAGAATGTCGCGCGAACGCAGGATCTCGAGTTCGCCCTGCACGAAGCCCAGCGGCCCTTCCGGGTTGGCCTGCACCTGCGCCACGCTGGTGGCCAGCGTGCGCGGGCCGCGGCTGTCGATCTGCACCAGCGTCTCGGCGCGGTATACCGGCGGCACCAGCACCAGGTAGGCCAGGCCGAGCACCAGCACGGCGAGGAAGACGCCGGCGAACAGCCCCGCATGCTGCAGCAGGTGGTCCGCCAGCGTCAGCAGCGCCGACGGCTGCGGCGGGCCCGGCAGCGGCGGCGGCCCGGACGAGTAGATGGGCGCCGGCATCGCCAGCGGATAGGCCACCGGCAACGGCGCCAGATCGCGAGAAGGCGGTTCGATCTTCAACGCGGTAGCGCCCGGGTCGTGTCGTTGAGGGTGGCGCGCAGGAAGTCCGCCGTCGGCAGGATGTTGCTGACGATGCGCGCCCAGCGCACCACCGGCACCGCGTCGACAAAGACGACGTCGCGCTGGCGCAGGTCGAAGCGGTCGGCCAGCACCAGCGCGTCGGGCGTGGCGGCGTTCAGGTGGTAGATCTGCGGCTTCGGGTCGCCGTCGCGGATCACGTAGATCTGGCCGGCGTTGGCCGAGAACGGATTGACGCCACCCGAATCGGCCAGCGCCTCAGCCAGCGTGAGCCGGCCGCGCGGCATGACGAGCGAATTGGGCCTGCCCACCTCGCCGAGCACGAACACCTTGCTGAAGCGGCGGTCGGGCACGTTGACCACGTCGCCCGCCTGCAGGCGCATGTTCTGCGCGGTGTCGCCGTTGTAGAAGTACGAGTACAGATCGACCGCCGTGCTGGCGTTGCCGCGGGTGACGCTGACGCCGCTGAGGTCGGCCTCCAGAGTCAGCCCGCCGGCCTGAGAGATCACCTCGGCCAGCGTAGGCGCGACATCGGTGATGGGCACGACGCCCGGCGTGCGCACCTCGCCGGAGACGACGATGCGCTGGCTGCGGAAGTTGAGCACCGACACGTCGATCTGCGGGTTCTTCAGCACGCGCGACAGGCCTTCGGCGAGGGTGGCGCGGATCTGTTGCACGGTGCGGCCCGCCGCCTGCACTGCGCCGACGAACGGAAAGAAGACAAAGCCGTCGCCGTTGACGACACGTCCCGACAGCTCGTTGGCGGTGCCGCTCGGATTGGTCAGCTCGGGGTGCTCGAACACCGTGATGCGCAGCACGTCGCCCGGCCCGACGATGTACTGGTAGACGCCATTGGGCGTGCGAAACGCGGCCGGCCTCGCAACGGCGCGCGAGCCTGCGCTGGCCGCCGTTTCCTGCTTCAGGCGCGTGACGGTGGGAATATCGATCGAGTAGATGTCGGCGCGCTGGCGGATGTCACCGGGCGTGCCGCGCGACTGCGCCTGCACGTCCATCTGCATGCCGGGCCCGGTCGCGCAACCCGCCAGCAGGGCCAGCAATCCGCACATGGCGGTGGTCGTCAGACGCATCGTGATACAGGTGGTCATGGGTAGGCCTGCTTCGTTTCGGAAGGCCTGCGGCAAGGCAATGCATGTGCCCGTGGCCTGCCCGTGGCACCCCGGATCCGTCGCTCGAATGGGCATTCGGCGCAGATCGCCAACGCCGGCACCCGCTCATGCTGCAGTGCAAAACGCCGGGGCGGGGGTCCAGGTCCCGGACCCGCACTCAGCGCCCGCGGCGGCTTCGATTGCGGTAGATCTTGCGGGTCGTGGTGCGCCGACTAGAGACAACGACACCAGGAATGTTGTTTGCCCCTGCCCACCACAAGGACAAGAATGCCGGAGGACGACCTTGCCATCGATCACAAGCCACAGCCCGTCGTCCTGCGCCGATCTGCGGATCGACCCCTGCAGCGACCGATCGCTGGCCGTGCTGCAGTTGCGCGCTCGATTGCCACGACCGCTGGTGTTCACGCACGGCGTGTTCGACCTGCTGCATGCCGGGCATGTCCACCTTCTCGAGCAGGCGCGTGCGTGCGGTGCCTCGCTGGTCGTCGGCGTGCGCGGCGACCGGTCGAGCCGGCATCTGCGCAAGGGGCCGGGCCGACCCTTCAACGCGGCGCAGGATCGTGCGCGAATCGTCGCCGCGCTGGCCGGCGTGTCGGCCGCGGTGCTGTTCGACGAGGACAAGCCGCTGGCGCTGATCTGCGGCCTGCGGCCCGACGTGGTGGTCAGGTGCGACGATCCGTTGCGCGCCGAGGCCGCCGACTGCGCCTTGCTGGCCGAGTGGGGTGGCCGCACCATCGTCGTGCCGCGGCTGCACGGCGCGACGACACGCGCGCTGCTGGACCGGCTGCGGCCGGCCGCGGCGATGGCGACGATGCCTGCCCGAGCCGGGCAGCGTGATGACGGCGCGCGCACTGTCGCGCGGTCGGCGGCAACGCCCTTCGTGCAGGCAGCGCCGGCATGAGGTCTGCCCGTGTGTACGTGATGCCGCATCGTGATTCCGCATCACGCCGGCCGCCGCGCGAGCTGCTGCAGGCCATGTTCGAGCACGAGCTGCTGCTGCACCGTCGGTTGTTCGCCGAGCTCGAGCCGCTGCGTGAAGGCCTGTGCGACGCAGCGGTGACGATGACACGCACGCTGCGCAGCGGTGGCCGGCTGCTGCTGTGCGGGCACGGCGCCTCGGCGGCAACCTGCCAGCAGGTGGCCGCGCACTTCAACGGCCGCCTTCGCCGCGGACACACCGATCCCGCCGCAATGGCCATCCATGCCGGCGCGGTGGCGCTGGCCGCTGTCACCGCCGACGACGGCTTCGAGCAGATGGTGGCGCGGCCGTTGCTCGCGCACAGCCGGGTTGGCGATTGCCTCGTCACGTTGTCGGTCGGCCCGGCCAGCGACAGCGTGCTGCAGGCGATGCGCACGGCGCGGGAGCAGGGCGTGCCGCGCATCGCGCTGCTCGGCCGCGACGGCGGCGCACTGGCCGGGCTGGCCGACATCGCGATCGAGGTGCCGACCGACGACCTGGCGCGAGTGCACGAGACGCACCTGTTCATCGGCCACACCTGGTGTGCGCAGGTCGAGCAGGCGCTGGGGCGCTGAAGGCGATGGCCCGCCGCAGGCCCGCACCCGCCCGATCGGACGCCCCCGCCGCGCCCACGCGCTCGCGCCGATGAGCACGGCG
>CALMQI010000462.1 GCA_937871935.1 uncultured Burkholderiales bacterium | reverse complement strand
GCTGCGCTTCTCGGCGCCGGCCATTCGCGCCAGGACATGCCCGCCCACAGCCTTGTCGGCCGCACCGAGCGGGTTGTTTCGACAAACTGCCTGGCGCGATGCGCAGTGCTCGGTCCAAGCGCGGTATTAGCGAACGACCGCAACGGGCCGAAAGTCGACAGCCGGTGAATCAAACCCTCGTAGCCATTCATCCCTTGGCGCCTGCGCCGCCAACGCATGCTGCTCAGACGGCGCTGGCCAACCTCGCACTCACCTCGATCCCCGGATAGGCTCTGTGCAGCGCCGCCGCGCCCTGGCGGTACCGCGCCACCCACCCCTTGCCGCGCCGGAGCAGATCCTTCAGCGCCTCGGCCAATGCTTCGCGGCGGTGATCCCACAGGTAGGCGGTAAGGCAAGCCGCCTGTGCCAGGTCCTTGTTCGACTTCGCGCGCAGTGCGCCGGGGCGCTCGCCGAACACGAGCAGTTTGTGCAGCGCATAGCGCTCGGGGCTCGGCAGGCTGACGAGCACGCTGCCTTCGTGGCAGAACAGCACCGCCTGCTCGAATTTCTCGAGCGAGTACTCCATGAACGGCAGCGGCTGCAGTGTGATGTTCAGCTGTGGGTGCACGTATGGCGTGTCGCCGCCGCGGTGCAGCGGCGTCAGAAAGTCGAGCCTGAACTCGGGCTCCTTGGGGATCAGATAGGCCCCCCCGGTCTTGCCGGACAAACCCGTCACAGGCAGGAAACCCATGCTCAGCGAGTCGACCGCCTCGTCGGTCTTCACCTGCACGTCGGTGGGCAACACCAGCGCGACGGCCTTTCCGGCGTGCGCGAAATCGATGTCCTGCGTGCGCTCCTGGCCGCCCCAGCGCAGGCCGAGCATGTTGCCGTAGGCGAGGAAGGCATGCGTGCCGATGAGCAGCCCGCCGGCGTGAAAGAAGCCGTAGTCAGCCAAGCGCCGAATGACGCGGTAGTGTCGCGGGAGCAGGGGCGTGCACCCCAACGCGAGCGCCGATCGCGCCGATGGGCCCAGTGCCTGCGCGGCACCGGGCGCCCGCTGGCGCGCCATCAGGCGTTGCACGGCTTCGTTGTCGGGACCAACGTAGACTTGGCGCAGCTTGCCCGACGGCTCGGTGTACTGGAAGTACCAGTAGGTGCGGCCCTTGACGGTCTTGGCGTTGAACGAACCGCTCAGATCAGCCACCGAGCGCGCCAGCTCGGCGCCGAGCGCAGCGTCGAGCAACTGAGCGTAGGCCGTCTGGGCGGCCAGTGACAGCTCGGTGTAGAGCTCAGGCATCGGTGTAGTTATACTAACCATTCAACAAAGCTAGTATAACCACCGCCAGCTGCGGGTCGCGGCTCACTGGCCGTCGACATCTGGTGGCGCTGCGTACGCGCCGGCGAACGCGACCTCAGTCGGCCTTCGCCCCCGACGCCTTGACGATCGGCACCCAGCGCGCCATGTCGGCGGCGATGGTCTTCGAGAACTCCGCCGGTGGTGCCGGCGGGGCCAGATCGAAGCCCAGCGGGCCGAGACTGTCGCGCGCCTCGGCGCTGGCGAAGATGCGGCTGAACTCCTGGTGCAGACGCTCGACCACGTCGTTCGGCGTGCCAGCCGGCGCAACGAAGCCGAACCAGGTGTTGACCTCGTAGCCCTTGATGCCCTGCTCGTCGAGCGTGGGCACGTCGGGCAGCAGCGGCGAACGCTTGAGGCTGGTGACGCCCAGAGCCTTGAGCTTGTTGTCCTTGATCTGGCCGATCACCGTGGGCGTGTTGAAGAAGCCCATCGCCACCTCGCCCGACATCACCGCCAGGATGCCCTGCGGTGCGCCCTTGTACGGCACGTGCAGCAACTCGGTGCCGGTGTCACGCGCGAACAGCACGCCCGACAGATGGTGGCTGGTGCCTGCGCCGCCGGACGAGAAGGTCAGACCGCCCGGCTTGGCCTTGGCGGCAGCCACCACGTCGGCCGGCGCCTTGGCGGTGCTGGTGGGCGGCACGATCATCACGTTGGACACGCCGCCGACGAAGGCGATCGGCCGGAAGTCCTTCAACGAGTCGTAGCCCGCCTTGGCGTAGATGGCCTGGTTGAAGACCAGCGTGCCCTGCGACGCGAAGCCGACGGTGTACCCGTCGGGTGCGGCGCGCGCCACGTCGCCCATCGCCACCGTGCCGCCGGCGGCCGGCTTGTTCTCGATCACCACCGACTGGCCGAGCGCCTTGCCGAGCTGCTCGCCGGCGAAACGCGACACGATGTCGGCCGTGCTGCCGGCAGCCAGCGGTACGATCAGCCGGATCGGCTTGTTCGGATACGGCTGTGCAGTGGCCGTCCCGGCTGCTGCCATCAGCGCCGCTGCGCCGACGAATTGCCACAGCTGTCGCCGGCCGATCCTGTTGCTGCGCTGCATATGCGTTTCCCCTGTGTGATGGCAGTTGCTGGTCGTCAGGCCGATGCCGCCTCGCGCACGAAGTCGAGCCGGTCCTGACCGAAGAAAAGAGTGTCGCCGACGAAGCAGCTCGGCGCGCCGAAGACCCCGCGTGCGACGGCCTCCTCGGTGGTGGCAACGAGCCTGGCCTTGACCTCGGCGTCGCCCACCAGCGCGGTGAACGCATCGGCATCGAAGCCGGCCTCGGTGAGCATCGCGGCCAGCACCGCGGCGTCGCCCAGGTTTTGCGGCTTCACCCACATGGCCCGGAACACGGCTTCGACATAACGCGAAAAGTCCTGCGGCTGGCGCATCTGCAGCCCCGCGGCGCCGCGCATCAGCGCCAGCGTGTTGATCGGGAAGTGCGGGTTGAAGGTGAACGGCACACCCCAGCGTTGGGCCCAGCGCGCGATGTCCTGGCCCATCCAGCGGCCCTTGGCCGGCACCAGCACCGGGCTCGCGTTGCCGGTGGCCTTGAACACGCCACCGAGCAGCATCGGCCGGTAGACGAGCTGCGCACCGGTCTCGCGCGCGATGCGCGGCAGCTGCGTGTGCGCCAGGTAGGTGGTGGGGCTGCCGAAGTCGAAGAAGAACTCGATCGTCTTGTTTGTCATGGTGTGTCTTACCAGCGTTCGATCCACGGGCGTAGATCGAGCTCGTGGGTCCAGGTATCGCGCGGCTGCAGGTGCAGTTGCCAGTAGGCGTCGGCGATATGGTCGGGGTTGAGGATGCCGTCCTGCGCCTTCAGCGCGTAACGCTCGGGAAAGTTCTCTGCGATGAACTGGGTATCGATCGCGCCGTCGATCAACACGTGCGCGACGTGGATGCCTTTGGGCCCGAGCTCGCGCGCCATGCTCTGCGCCAGTGCCCGCAGCGCGTGCTTGGCACCGGCGAACGCCGCGAAGCCGGCCGAGCCGCGCACGCTGGCGGTGGCGCCGGTGAACAGGATCGTGCCGCGGCCGCGCGGCGTCATCACGCGCGCCGCCTCGCGGCCGAGCAAAAAGCCGGCCAGCGCCCCCATCTCCCACACCTTGCGGTAGACGCGTTCGGTGGTCGCGGTGATGTCGAAGCGCACGTTGGCGCCGATGTTGAACACCGCCACCTCGATCGGTGCGATCTCGCGCTCGATGCGGTCGACCAGCGCCACCATCTCGGCCTCCTGGCGCGCGTCCGACCCGAAGCCGTGCGCCTGGCCGCCGTCGGCGCGAATTGCCTGCAGCAGCGGCTCCAGCTTGTCGGCCTGGCGCCGGGTGACGCAGGCGATGAGCCCTTCGCGGGCGAAGCGGCGCGCGATCGCGCCGCCGGTGGCGTCGCCGGCGCCGATCACCAGCACGCTGCGCTTCGTCGTCATCGGTAACGTCTCCTGCGTCATCGGTACACGCCGTCCCATGCGGCGGGCTGGCTGGCGCTCAAGCCGTCGGCCGAGGCCTGTGGGCGGTTCAGCGCGAACACCGTCTCGGGCGTCACCGCCGCGTACTCCATGTAGCCCATGCGGGCGATCGGGCGCATGTCGCCGGTACGCACGATGCCGTCGCGGATGAACGCGTCGTCGATGTAGATGCCCACCACTTCGCCGAACACCACCGTGTAGCCGGCATCGGGCCGGCCGGTCGGTGCGGGCAACGGCAGCATCTGCCACAGGCGGCACTCCAGCGCCGCCGGTGCTGCGGCCACCCGCGGCGGTTTCACGTAGCGCGACGGTGCCGGCTGCAGCTGCGCCAGCGCGAACTCGTCGATCAGCGGCGACACCGGCGCCGAGCTGAGGTTCATGGCCTCGCGCAGCGGCCAGCAGGCCAGCGAACAAGTGAACTCGCCGGTGGCTGCGATGTTGTTCAGGCTGTCCTTGCGACCGCCCGACGAGAACATCACCATCGGCGGCCGGTCGCTGACCGCGTTGAAGAAGCTGTACGGCGCCAGGTTGGCGCGGCCCTGCGCATTCACCGTGCCGATCCAGCCGATCGGCCGCGGCGCGACGAGCGCCTTGAACGGGTCATGCGCCAGGCCATGGTCGCGTGTACCGGCGTCGTAGTGCATGGCGATCGGCGCAGCGCAGCGGTTCAGCGCTGCTCGGGTGGGATGGTGCGGATCGCCGCGGTGAACGCCTCGTGCGCCGCGACATCCACCGGGCGATGCTTCACGGTGGTCGAAGCCGGGTCCTTGCCGAGGAAGTTGCCGCCCTTCAGGTTGTGCGCCGGGCGCACCGGCCGCGGCTGGAAGCCGCCGCCGCAGTTGGGGCACACGTTGTGCAGCACCGTGTCGACGCAGCTCGCGCAGAAGGTGCACTCGTAGCTGCAGATGCGCGCCTCGGTGCTGGCCGGCGGCAGCGCGCAGTTGCAGTGTTCGCAGGTGGGGCGCAGTTGCAGCATCGTGTTTCAACCCGCGGCGGGCAGCCGGTTGAGACCGCACCAGCGCGCGATGAAGAGCGCCAGCACCGCGCTGACGCGCTGCATGCTGGCGATCGACACCCACTCGTCGACGCCGTGGATGTCGGCGCCGTGCGGTCCATAGCAGGTGGCAGGGATGTGGCCGTACAGGTGGAAGAAGCGCACGTCGGTGGTGGCGGTGGTGGCGCGCACCGGCGGCTCCTCGCCGGCGATGTCGCGATGGCACTGCATCAGCTGCTGCATGGCCGGCACCTGCAGGTCGACCACGCAGCCTTCGGCCTGGAAGCCCTGATAGGTGATGTCGACGCGCACGCTGGCGTGCTGCGGGTGCACTGCGTGTGCGCGGGCCAGCAGCGCCTCGACCTCGGCGCGCACCTCGGCGCAGCTGCGCCCGGGGTAGAAGCCGAGCCGCATGTCGACGCGGCAATGCGTGGGTACCGACGACGTCCACTCGCCACCGGATATTCGACCGAGGTTGAAGTTGATCGGGTGATCGTGCGTGCAGTACATCGGGTGCCGGCACTCGGGCCGGTTCCACTGGGCCTCCAGCGTGCGCAACTCGGCGACCAGGTAGTTGGCGAAGTCGATGGCGGCGACACCGGTGTGCGCATAGGCGGCGTGCACCGGCATTCCGTAGACGTCGATCGTCAGCCACATCACGCCCATCTGCGCGCTCATCAGGCCTTCGAACGGCTCGGGGATGATCGCCGCGTCGGCGCTGTAGCCCTCGACCAGGCAGGCCAGCGCGCCGTTGCCAGTGCACTCTTCCTCGATCACCGATTGCAGGTAGACCGGCGCTGCCGGCTCGTAGCCCAGACGCTGCAGCGCCTGGAAGGCCATCGTGTAGGCCACGATGCCGGCCTTCATGTCGGCCGCGCCGCGGCCGTAGAGCCTGTCGCCGTCGATGAAAGGCTCGAACGGCGGGCGGCTCCACAACGATTCGGCGCCGACCGGCACCACGTCGATGTGGCCGTTGAGGATCAGCGACTTGCCGCGCAGCGCGCCACGCGGCTGGTGGATGCCCACCACGTTGGGCCGGCCGTCGTACGACACGATCGACGGCGAGTAGCCGGGGTGCGAGCGGATCTTCTCCTCGTCGATGGCGAACTCGTGCACGCGCAGGCCCATGCGGCCGAACTGCCGTTTCATCAGGCCTTGCGCCGAAGCTTCGTCGCCCAGCAGCGAGGGGTGCGCGACCAGCTCCTGCAGCAGCGCGACGGCTTGCGTGCGTTGCGCGTCGATGGCGTCGAGGATCTCACGTTCCGTCACGGGGGCAAGTGTCTGCACATCCATCGTGATTCCTCCTGCGCAGCCGAAGCGGCCGCGCGGCCGGGTCATGCAGCGGCCGCTTCGACCACCCGGTCGCGCCCGCTCGTCTTGGCAGCATACAGCGCCCGGTCGGCGCGCTCGATCAGCGCATTGGCATCGTCGCCGGGTCGGGCCTCGGCCACGCCGATGCTGACGGTGACCATGCGGGGCCGACCCTCGATGACCAATGGCGTCGCGGCCAGCCCCTGGCGCATGCGCTGGCCGATGGCGACGGCCTGGTCGAGCGTGGCATTGGGCAGCACGGCGAGGAACTCCTCGCCGCCGATGCGACCGACCCGATCGTCGCCGCGCAATTCGCCCGGCAGCAGCGTGGCCAGGCGCCGCAGCACCGCGTCACCGGCCGCATGGCCCAGCTCGTCGTTGACGCGCTTGAAGTGGTCCACGTCGATCATCAACAGGCTCATCGGCGTTCTCGACGCGCGCGTGGCTTCGAGGGCCTGCTCGGCATAGGCCAGCATCGCGCGTCGGTTGGGCAGCCCGGTCAGCTCGTCGCTGGCCGCCAGGGCCTGCAGCCGGCGTGCCTGCCGCAGCTTGCGCCAGCCGAAGATCGCCGCCACTGTGAGCAGGACGCCGAACAGCGCGAGCGCCGCGGCCTGAGCCTGCTGCAGGGCCCGCGACTGCTCGTTCAGTGCGCGCATGGCCTGCAGTTCGCGCTGGTCGTTCTCGCGGTTGAAGCTCAGGCGCAGGCGGATCTGCTGTTCCTGCTCGCGCTGCTGCTGCAACGAGCGGTCGAGGTCGGACCGGGCACGCAGCGATTCGTGCGCCGCCTGCCAGCGCCCGAGCCGGGCCATCACGTGGGCGTTTACGCCATGCCACTCGGCCAGCAGGATGTCGTTGCCGGCAAGGCGCACCACGACTTCGGCCGGCGACAGGAACCCGGCGGCCTCGCCGGCGCGGTCCAGGTCGGTGAGCACGGCGGCCATCAACATGTGCGAGCGTGCGAGCTGCACCGGATCGCGATCGGGCACATCGAGCCAGGCGAGGGCGCGCTGCAGCGGCTCGATCGCCTCTGCCGGTCGCCGCAGCTTGCGCAGGGCATTGGCCGTGCCGTGGTCGGCGTAGGCCACGGTGGCATCGGCGTGGGCGGCCTGGGCGACCTCGCTGGCCTCCTTGAAGGACTGCACGGCTTCGGCCCAGGCACCACGCGCCGCATGGACGTCGCCGATGCCGTAGAGATAGACGCTCTCGTCGAAACGCGCGCCACGGCTGCGTGCCGCGGCGCGCAACGGGTCGAGCAGCCGCAGCGCTTCGTCATAGTCGCCCATGCGCTTGGTGTGATTGGCCAGCTGGATACGGCACAGCTCATCGTCCTGCCACAGGCTCGATTCGCGCAGGTCGCGACAGGCCTGGAGCAGGTCGTGCTGCGCGTGGATGAGGTCGCCACGGCGCGAGCGGTAACGCCCGCGCTCGAGCAACGCGAGGGCGTGCACGATCCGCATCGACGGGTCGGCCGTCTCGCGCAGCAGAGCCTCGAGGTCGGCGTCACCCTCGGCCGTGCGACCGAGGTCGATCACCACGCCGGCTCGACAAGCCCGCAGCCGTTGCACTGCTGCCGATCGACGTGGATCGATCGCCGGCGCAGCGGAGGCGGCCGCCAGCGCTGCGTCGGCCACCTGCACGGCGGCACCCAGGTCGTCGTCGCTGAGCAAGCGGCAGTCGAGTTCGTCGACCGCCAGGCGGGTCGTCAGGTCGTTGCCGGCGATCGCCTGTTGGCGCAGCGTCTGCAGCAGGGCGCGGGCCTTGACGGGATTGGCGCCCGCCGTGACGCGGGCAGCCGCAACCGGGTCGCTCGCGGCGGGCTGCGCGCGTGGCCCGGGCGCCATCAGGGCGGCGGCCGACACGGCCAGGCATAGGCAACGAGCCAGGCGCGCGCACGTCCGTTCGATCAATCGCTTCCCCCGTCACCCCGCGACGCCGGTCAGGCCGGCGCCGCCCTCAAGCGTCAGTGATTCTGTCTCCGGCCGGCGCTGCGCGCCTTAACTTGGCTTCGCCAAGTGAGCCTGCGACGCAACCACCGACGGTCAGGACCGTCAGTGGTTGTGGTTGCGGCTCACATCGCTTCGCGATATGACCCTTCACCGCAATCATTGCCGGCGTTGCCCGTCAATGATTGTCTTTCGGCACGAACGCGCCGCGCCGGCCGACCAGGAAGTCCAGATCCGCCCCCTCGTCGGCTTGCAGCACGTGGTCGATGTAGAGCTTCCAGTAGCCGCTGGTGAGTTTCGGTACCGGCGGCTTCCATTCGGCGCGCCGGCGGGCGAGCTCCTCGTCGCTGACGTGCAGGTGCAGCAAGCGCCTAGGCACGTCGAGCTCGACCAGGTCGCCGTTCCTCACCAGCGCCAGCGGGCCGCCGGCGGCGGCCTCGGGCGCGGTGTGCAGCACCACGGTGCCGTAGGCCGTGCCGCTCATGCGCGCGTCGCTGACACGCACCATGTCGGTCACGCCCTTGCGCAGCACTTTCGGCGGCAACGGCATGTTGCCGACCTCGGCCATGCCGGGGTAGCCCTTGGGGCCGCAGTTCTTCAGCACCAGCACGCAGGTCTCGTCGACGTCGAGGCTCTCGTCGTCGATGCGGGCGTGGAAGTCGTCGCTGTCCTCGAACACCACGGCGCGGCCCTTGTGCACCATCAGTGCCGGCGTCGCCGCGCTCGGCTTGATCACCGCGCCGCGCGGCGCCAGGTTGCCGCGCAGCACCGCGATGCCGGCCTTGGCCTTGAACGGCTCGGCCACCGTCTTGATCACGCGCGGATCGAAGTTCTGCGCCTGCGCGATGTTCTCGCGCACGGTCCGGCCGGTGGCGGTCACGTGGTCCAGGTGCAGCGAGGCGGAGATCTCCTTCATCACCGCGGGCAGGCCGCCGGCGTAGCAGAAGTCCTCCATCAAATGCTCGCCCGACGGCTGCAGGTTGACCAGGCAGGGCATCTCGCTGGCCAGGCGCTCGAAGTCGTCGATGCCCAGCTTGACACCGATGCGTCCGGCGATCGCGATCAGGTGGATCACCGCGTTGGTCGAGCCGCCGATCGCGGCCAGCGTCTTGATGGCGTTGTCGAACGCCTCGCGGGTCAGGATCTTCGACAGCAGCTGATCCTCGTGCACCATGTCGACGATGCGCCGGCCGGCGTTGCGGGCGATCACGTTGCGCCGCCCGTCGACCGCCGGATAGGCTGCGTTGCCGGGCAGCCCGACACCGAGTGCCTCGACCATGCTGGCCATCGTACTGGCCGTGCCCATCGTCATGCAGTGGCCGTGGCTCCTGTGCATGCAGCTCTCGGCATCGAAGAAGTCGGCCAGCTTCAGCGTGCCCGCGCGCACCTGCTCGCTCATCTGCCAGACGCCGGTGCCCGAGCCGAGCTCCTGACCGCGCCACTTGCCGTTGAGCATCGGCCCGCCGGAGACGCCGATGGTCGGCAGGTCGGCGCTGGCCGCGCCCATTAGCAGGCTGGGTGTCGTCTTGTCGCAGCCCATCAGCAGCACCACGCCGTCGATCGGGTTGCCGCGGATGCTCTCCTCGACATCCATGCTGGCGAGATTGCGGTAGAGCATCGCGGTCGGCCGCAGCAGCGTCTCGCCCAGGCTCATCACCGGGAACTCGAGCGGAAAGCCGCCGGCTTCGTAGACACCGATCTTCACCTGCTCGGCGAGCGTGCGGAAGTGCGAGTTGCACGGCGTCAGCTCGGAGAAGGTGTTGCAGATGCCGATCACGGGGCGGCCGTCGAACTGGTCGTGCGGCACGCCCTTGCCCTTGACCCAGCTGCGGTAGGCGAAGCCGTCGCGGTCCTGGCGGCCGAACCATTGCTGGCTGCGGAGTTGCTCGGGTTTCTTCTTGGGCGTTGTGGCCATGGCGGGGCGGCTTTCGAGGCGGGAAGTGACGCGATGCGCGTAGTATGCGGGCTCCTTCGAGACGGCGCGTGCCCCGGTCAAACCCGCAGGCGCGCTCCTGCTGCAGCGAGCCCTGTGATGATCGACGCTCACACCTTTCGACTGGACGGCCGCATTGCGTTGGTCACCGGGTCCTCCACCGGCATCGGCCTGGCGCTGGCCGCCGGCCTGGCCCAGGCCGGCGCCACCGTCGTGCTCAATGCCCGGCAGGCGCCACGGCTGGAGGAGGCGGCCGCCTCGCTGCGCGCCGCCGGTCATACGGTGCACAGCCGGGCCTTCGATGTCACCGACCGGGTGGCCACCGACGGGGCCATCGCGTCGATCGAGGCCGAGGTGGGACCGATCCACATCCTGGTCAACAACGCCGGCATGACGCGCCGCGGCGCCTTCCACGAACTCACCGATGCCGACTGGCAGTCGGTGATGCGTACCAACGTCGACAGCGCCTTCGTCGTCGGCCAGACGGTGGCACGGCGCATGGTGCCGCGTGGGCGCGGGCGCATCATCAACATCTGCTCGGTGATGAGCGAGGTCGGCCGCCCGGGCACCTCGGCCTACACCGCGAGCAAGGGCGCGCTGAAGATGCTGACCAAGGGCATGGCGGTCGACCTGGCGCCGTACGGCATCACCGTCAACGGCATCGGCCCGGGTTACTTCAAGACCGAGCTCACCGCGGGGCTGGTCGCCGACGAGAAGTTCAACGGCTGGCTGATCAACCGCACGCCCGCGCGCCGCTGGGGCCATGTCGACGAGCTCGCGCCGGCGGCTGTGTTCCTGGCCAGCGACGCGGCGGCCTTCATCAACGGCCACATCCTCTACATCGACGGCGCCATCACCGCCACGCTCTGAACCGCATCGCGACCACCATGACCACCTTCACGCAGACGATTCTGTTCACCGACCCCGATGGCCTGGCGCGCTGGCGCGAGCAGACGATCACCCTCACTGAAGGCAAGCCGCAGGCGCGGCTGTCGCCGCTGATGCCCAGCGGGGGCGTGCAGCTGCGCGAGAGCCCGGTGGGTTTTCGCAGCGAGTTCCACTGCACCGAGACGCCGCAGTGGGTGTTCATCCTGCGCGGCCGCATGGAGATCGGCCTGCGCGACGGCAGCTCCCGCGTGTTCGGCCCCGGCGAGCACTTCTTCTCCGACGACCGCGTGCCGGCGGGCCAGTCGTTCGACCCGCAGCGCCACGGCCACTGGAGCCGCCAGCTCGGCGATGAACCGCTGGTGACGCTGTTCGTGCGCGGCTGAGTCGGACTCAGTCCGCGCCGGCCCGCGCCGCCACCTGCCCGGCGGCCACCGGGCCCTTGCCGCTGAAGCGGTCGAGCGCCAGGTAGATCACCGGCGTGATGTACAGCGTCACCGCCTGCGAGAACACCAGGCCGCCGACGACGGCCAGGCCCAGCGGCTGGCGCAGCTCGGCGCCAGCGCCGATGCCGAGCGCGATCGGCACCGCGCCCATCATGGCGGCCAGCGTGGTCATCATGATCGGCCGGAAGCGCAGCACGCAGGCCTCACGGATCGCCTGCTGCGGCGTCATGCCCTGGTGGCGCTGCGCATCGAGGGCGAAGTCGATCATCATGATCGCGTTCTTCTTGACGATGCCGATCAGCAGCAGGATGCCGATGGTGGCGATCAGCGTCAGGTCCTGACCGAACAGCATCAGCGTACCCAGCGCGCCCACCGCGGCCGACGGCAGGCCGGCGAGGATGGTGATCGGGTGGACGTAGCTCTCGTACAGCACGCCCAGCAGCACGTAGATGACCAGCAGCGCGGCGATGATCAGGATCGCCTGGCTGCCCTGCGAGCTCTTGAACACCGCCGCATCGCCGCCGTAGCTGGTGACGACGGTCGCCGGCATGCGGATCGCCTCGCGCGCCTGTTCCACCTTGGTGGTCGCGTCGCCCAGAGCCACGCCCGGCGCCAGGTTGAACGACACCGTCACCGCCTGCAGCTGGCCGACATGGTTGACCGCGGTGGCGCCGACGGTGCGCTCGACCGTCGCGAAGCTCGACAGCGGCACCAGCGCGCCGGTGGTCGAGCGCACGTACACGCCGCCCAACGCGCGCTCGTCCTGCTTGGCTTCGGGCGCGACCTCCATGATGACCTGGTAGCTGTCGGTGGGCAGGTAGATCGTCGACACCTGGCGCTCGCCGAACGCGCTGTACAGGGCCGAGCGCACTGATTCGATGGACACGCCCAGCGTGTTGGCGCGGTCGCGGTCGATTCTCAGCTGGGCCTGCAGGCTGCGCAGCTGCGCGTCGCTGTTGACGTCGCGGAACATCGGGTCGGCGCGCAGGCGTTCCTGCAGCCGCAGCGCCCAGTCGTTCAGCTCGTCGGCGCGCACGCTCTGCAGGATGTACTGGTAACGCGCATTGCTCAGCCGGCCGCCGAGCCGCAGGTTCTGGATCGGCGTGGGAAACACATTGAGCCCGGCCACCTGGCGCAGGTCGCGGCGCATGCCTTCGATCACCTGCTTCATCGGCTGGCGCTCGCTGCGCGGCTTGAGGTTGATGAACATGCGGCCGGTGTTCTGGGCGCCACCTCCGCCGTTGAACGAGCTCACCGTGGCCACGTTCGGATTGGCGCGCACGATGGCGGCCGCGCGCTCCTGCAGGCGGACCATCTCGGGAAACGACGTGTCCTCGGCCGCCTCGGTGCCGATTCTGATCTGGCCGATGTCCTCGTCCGGGAAGAAGCCCTTGGGTATGGTGACGACCAGCCACGCCGTGGCCACGAAGGTCAGCATCGCCACGCCCAGGACCCAGCCGCGGTGTCGCAGCGCGGCGTCGAGCGTGCGCGTGTAGGCGGCGAGCATGCCGTCGAACGCGCGTCCGAACGAGCGCACCAGCGCGCTCGGCGGCTTCTTGTGGGCATCGTCGGTCAGGAAGCGGCTGGCCAGCATCGGCACCAGCGTCAGCGAGACGAAGGCCGACACCACGATCGCCAGGCCGACGACCACCGCAAACTCGTGGAACAGCAGGCCGATCACACCGGGCATGAAGAAGATCGGGATGAACACCGCGACCAACGAGGTGGAGATCGAGATGATCGTGAAGCCGACCTCGCGCGAGCCGCGCAGCGCGGCCTGGAACGGCGATTCGCCGCGCTCGACGTGGCGCATGATGTTCTCGAGCATCACGATGGCGTCGTCGACGACCAGGCCCACCGCGAGCGTCAAGCCGAGCAGCGACACGTTGTCCAGGCTGTAGTTCAGGCCCCACAGCAGCGCGATCGCGCCGATCAGCGACACCGGCAGCGACAAGGTGGGGATCACCGTCGCGACGAAGCGGCGCAGGAACAGGAAGATCACCAGCACCACCAGCGCGATGGTGCCGATCAGCGTCAGCGACACGTCGTGCAGCGCCTCACGGATCGAACGCGAGCGGTCGTTGACCGGCGTGATCGACACCGACTGCGGCAGCTCGCGCTTCAGCTCCGGCAGCGCCTCGCGCACCAGGTCGACCACCCGGACCGTGTTGGCGCCGGGTTGCCGGTACACCGCGATCGAGATCGACGTCTCGCCGTTCAGCGTGGCCCAGGTCTTCAGCGACTCGATGCTGTCCTCGACTCGTGCCACGTCGCGCAGGCGCACCGTGTTGCCGCCGCGGCTGGCGACGATCAGGTCGGCGAACTCGGCGGCGTTGCGCAGCTGCTGGTTGGCCTGCAGCGTGAGTGTCTGCCGCGGGCCCTCCAGCGTGCCCACCGGCGTGTTGACGTTGGCCGCGCGCAGCGCGCTGCTCAGCTCGTCCAGACCGATGTTGCGCGCCGACAGCGCCTCCGGGTTGACGCGCACGCGCACCGCGAAACGCTTGGCGCCGAAGATGTTGATCTGCGCCACGCCGTCGATCGTCGACAGCGCCGGCGAGATCAGGTGCTCGGCGTAGTCCTGCAGTTCGGTGGGCGCCAGCGACGGCGAGGTCAGCGCGATGAACAGCACCGGCGCATCGGCCGGATTGACCTTGCGGTACGACGGCGGCGAGGTCATGTCCTGCGGCAGCGCGCGTTGCGCGCGCAGCAGCGCCGCCTGCACGTCGACGGCCGCTGCGTCGATGTCGCGACCCTCCTCGAACTCCAGCGTCACCGAGGTCGAACCCAGCGTGCTCGACGAGCTCATGATGCGCAGGCCGGCGATGGTCTGGAACTGTTTTTCCAGCGGCAGCGCGACCGAGGTCGCCATCGTCTCGGGGCTGGCGCCCGGCAGCCCGGCAAACACGTTGATCACCGGCGTGTCGTAGCTCGGCAGCGCGGCCACCGGGATGCTGCGGTAGCCGATCACCCCGGCCAGCACGATGGCCGCGTTGAGCAGCACCGTCATCACCGGACGCCGGATGAACAGCTCGGACAGATTCATGGCTGCACGCTCCTGTCGCGCGGCGGGGCGCCGCCGCCTGCGCCGCTGGCGCTGCTGCTACCGCGCGCGGCGCCCGAGGCGCCGCCGCCGGGCCGGTCGGCCGACTCGCGGGCACGTTCGACCACCGTGGCACCGGGCCGCAGGTTCTGCCGCCCGTCGAGCACGATGCGCTCGCCTGCCTGGATGCCGCTGACCGCCGCCTCGTCGCCCTGCGCCTGCAGCAGCTGGACCGGCCGCAGCACGGCCTTGCCGTCTTCGACCGCATAGACGATCGCACCGCGTGCGCTCTGGATGATCGCGGCCTGCGGCACGACCACCGCGTCGGTGAGCGTACGCACCGTCATCGCAACGTCGAGGAACGCACCCGGCCAGAGCTTGCGCTCCTTGTTGTGGAACACCGCCTTCACCTTCACCGTGCCGGAGCCGGCGTCGATGGCGTTGTCGACGAACTGCAGCCGCCCCCGCATCTCGCCCGCGCGCTCGGGCAGCGTGGCGCTCACGGACGCGCCGCCGCCCTGCAGCGCAGCCAGCGCGTCGCCGAGATGGCGCTGCGGCAGGCTGAAGGCCACCGCGATCGGGTCGAGCTGGGTGATCGTCACCAGCACGGTGGTGTTGGCCTGCACCGAGCTGCCGGGAAACACGTTGATCGCGCCGGCGCGTCCTGCGCTGGGCGCGACGATGCGGGCGTAGCCGAGTGCCACGCCGGCGGCGGCGACGGCCGCACGGTCGGCACTGACCAGCGCCGCCTGCGAATCGACCAGCGTCTGCGCCGCGTCGACGGCACCCTGCGAGACGAAGTTCTGCGCCAGCAGTTCGCGGCTGCGGGCGAGCTGGCGCTGCGCGTCCACCAGCGCTACCTGATCGCGCGCTAGCTGTGCGCGGGCCTTGGCCACGTTGGCCTCGTCGGTGCGCGCGTCGAGCGTGAAGAGCGGTTCGCCGGCCCGCACGAATTGGCCTTCCTTGATGTGCACACGCGTGACCACGCTGGTCACCTGCGCGCGCACGTCCACGCTGGCCAGCGGCGCCACGGTGCCGGTGGCCGACAACAGCACCGGCAGGTCACGGCGCTGCGCGCGTACGGTGGTCACCGGCACCGGTGCTGCCGACGCGCCGACGCCGGCGCCTGAGTGGGTGGCCGGCGCGGCTGCCGACGCCGCGGCGCTGCCCTGCGGCGCCGGCGTCGGGTCACTGCCGCGGCACGCCGCGAGCGCAAGGACCGTCACCAGGGTGCAGGCGACGACGTGGGCGGGCGGCGGCAATCGGGGCATGGCAGTGACGCGGCAGGCGTGAGGAGGGGCGGATGGAGGGGACATCATGTGGCGCTCAGGCCGCCGGGAAGGCGAGGCGCAACACGTCGAGTCCGGCCTGCAGCGCCAACAACTGCTCGGCGCTCAGCACCGACAGCGCGCGGCGGAACTCGGCATGTGCGCCGGCCCGGATGTCCTGCAGCTGGGCGCGTCCGGCCGGCGTCAGGTGCAGCTGGGAGCGGCGGCGGTCCTGCGCCGGTGTGCTGGGCCGCACGACGCCGGCGCGTACCAGGCGATCGACCATCGCCGACGCGGTGGGCATCGTCACGCCGAGGAAGGCGGCGACGGCGCCGATGCTGCAGCCGGGCTGCCCGGCGATGTAGTTCAGGCAGCGGAACTGCGGCACCGACAGCTGATCGCCGACCTGCTGTCGCATGGCCGTGCGCATCGCGTCCATCACCCGCGGCACGGTGTCGAGCACGGCGTCGGCACAGCGGGCGGCATCGACCGCCACGCCGGCCCGGCGCGCCGGGCCGGCACCGTGCGCCGGCGGCGCGGCTCTGTCGAGCACGGCGGGGGCGGTCGAGGGCAGGCTGTGCATTACTTAGTCGGCCTAAGCATTTGGCCCAGCATAGCGGGCCGCGCCCGGCTGCATGTCGGGGAGCTTCCCTACATCCTCACGGGGCCCGGGGTTACTGCGGGGCGTTGGCGGCGGTCGCCGATCGCGTACGCTCGCCGCCTCGCCTCTATTCCAACGGGCCCGACCACCATGGATCTGTCGCGTTTTGCCCGGCGCCGCTACACCGCGGGCGCCACACCCATCGAGCCGGCGCCGCGTTTCACCGCCGCGCTGGCCGCCACCTGCCCCGGCGGACGCGGTCCCGAGGTGTGGATCAAGCGCGACGACCTGCTCGGTCTGTTTCCCGGCGGCAACAAGACGCGCAAGCTCGAGTTCCTGGTCGCCGACGCGCTGGCGCAGGGCGCCGACACGCTGATCACCTGCGGCGCACCGCAGTCCAACCACTGCCGCATCACGCTGGCCGCCGCGGTGAAGGAGGGGCTGCACTGCCGTTTCGTGATCGAGGAGCGGGTGCCCGACAGCTACCGCGACGATGCCAGTGGCAACCACTTCATGTTCCGCCTGCTCGGCGTCGAGTCGATCACCGTGGTGCCCGCCGGCTCCGACATGGCCGCCGCGATGCGGGCGGTGGCCAGCGAACTGGCGCGTGCCGGCCGCACGGGCTACGTGATCCCGGGCGGCGGCTCCAACGCGATCGGCGGCCTCGGCTACGTGGCCTGCGCGCAGGAGCTGCAGCAGCAGTGCTTCGAGCAGGGCCTGCGTTTCGATCGTGTCGTCGTCGGCTCCGGCAGCTCGGGCACGCACGGCGGGCTGCTGGCCGGCTTTCTGGGCAACCGCATCGATGTGCCGATCACCGGCATCGGCGTCAGCCGCGACCCGGCGCAGCAGTCCCCCCTCGTGCTGGCCGAGGCCAGGGCCGTGTGCGAGCTGCTCGGCCTGGACCTGGCCGTGCGCGAGGCCGACGTGCACTGCGTCGGCGGCTACTGGCAGCCGAAGTACTCGGTGCCCAACGCGCGCATGGTCGAGGCGGTGCAGTTGCTGGCGCGCAGCGAGGGCATCCTGCTCGACCCGGTGTACACCGGCAAGGTGATGGCCGGGCTGATCGGTCTGGCCCGCGCGGGCGCGATCGAACCCGGCGAGCGTGTGCTGTTCGTGCACACCGGCGGGTTGCCGTCGTTGTTTGCCTACTCGCGCGAGGTGCTCGGGCACACCGACCTGGCGCCCTGATGGCCGGCCTCAGGTGGCAGCCGTCGGCTGGCTTCGCCGAGCTTCGAGCAGCTGCACCGCGCCGATCCCCAGTGCCAGCGTGAGGCCGATCAGGTCGGTCATCCAGCCCGGCTTGATCAGCAGCAGCGCGGCGACGATCAGCACCACGCGCTGCCAGGCCGTCGCCGGGCGAAGCAGGTAGCCGAACAAGCCGGCCGACAGCAGGATCACGCCCAGCGTGGCCGTCAGCGTGGCATGCAGGCTGGTCGTCCAGTCGCCGATCATCAACAGCGCCGGCTCGAAGACGAACATGAACGGCACGATGTAGGCGGGCGCCGCCGCGCGCATCGCCGCCCAGCCGGTGGCCCACATGTCGGCCTTGGCCAGTCCGGCGGCGGCGAACACGGCCAGCGCCACCGGCGGCGTGATCGCCGACAGGATTGCGAAGTAGAACGCGAACATGTGGGCCGCCGGCGTGACGGCGCCCAGCTTGATGATCGCCGGCACCAGCAGCGACACCATCACGATGTAGGCCGGTGTGGTGGGCATGCCCATGCCGAGCACGATGCCCGCCATCGCCGTGAGCACCAGCGCGAGCACCAGCGAGTTCTGCGCCAGCGCGATCACCACCTGCGTGAAGGTGATGCCCAGGCCCGTGATCGTGACGCTGCCGATCACCAGCCCCGCACAAGCGCAGGCCATCGCCACCGCGAGTGTGTTGCGTGCGCCTTCCTCCAGCGCGCTGATCACGCTGCGCCAGCTGATGCCCTGGCGCGTGGTGCGGCGCATCAGCGCCACCGGCAGGCAGGCGAGCGCTGCCACCAGCGCCGACAGCGGCGCCGAGTAGCCGAGGAACAGGCCGATCAGGACGATCACGATCGGGATGAACAGATGCCCGCGCTCGACCATTACGCGCCCGAAACGCGGCAGCTCGGCACGCGGCACACCGGCCAGGCCTTCGCGCTTGGCGACGAAATGCACCGCGAAGAACACCGCCACGTAGTACAGCAGCGCGGGAATCGCCGCCCACAGCGCGACCTGCGCATACGGCACCGCGAGGAACTCGGCCATCACGAAGGCCGCCGCGCCCATGATCGGCGGCATCAGCTGCCCG
>CALMQI010000461.1 GCA_937871935.1 uncultured Burkholderiales bacterium | reverse complement strand
GGCGTGCCGCCCACTCGCGTGCGTCGCGAGCTCAAAGTAAAAACCGGGGGCGAACCGGTCAAACCGGGGGACCAGGTCAACGTCTCGATGTTCGCCGACGGTGAGCGCGTCGATGCACACGTCGTCGAGCGCGTCGTTGCCGAGCGCGAAGGCGAACTCGGGGGCCGCGTAATGGATGTAGACGTCCTTGCCGCTGGAGACCAGCGTGGTGGTGCCCCAACCGGCCATGCGCAGGTACTGCGCGATGGTGGTGGTGAAGCCGCCGGAGTTGGACAGGATCGCGATCGAGCCCTTGCGCAACGTGTCGCCGGGCACGTCGCCGCCGAGCGCACCGCCGATGCGCACCTGATGCCATGAGTCGGCGACGCCGAGGCTGTTGCCGCCGAAGATGTCGATGCCGCGCTGCTGCGCCAGTGCGCGGATCTCGCGCGCGTCGTGCACGCTCATCTTCTCGGTCGGAATGAAGATCTTGTTCAGCTCGGGATTCACGCGGATCAACTCGACCACGCCGTCGTCGGCGGCGCTCGGCGGCAGGTAGACCACGCCGCAATTGAAGCGGTGGCCGGCCTCGAGGCATTCACGCACGTTGTTGTAGACGGGGATGTCGCCCGCCGCGGTCTCCAGCTTCTGGCCGCGGCGCCCGGGCGAGGTGCCGCACACCACGTTGCCGCCGCTGTAGGCGTGGCCCACGGGCGTGACGTCGCTCGATTCGCCGCCCAGGATGTTGAGCACGCAGACACGGTCTTCGCGCGTGGCGATATCGGCCAGCGACTGGATCCCGACGTGGTACTTGAACGGCCCGACGCTCTTGGACATGACGATGCTCCTGCTGACGAACGTGTGGCCGCTTCAGGCGGCCCGGGCCGCGGCGCCGAGGCCCAAACGCTGCGCGATCTGCTCGCGGCCGCCGCGCCTCATCCAGCCGTCGACGCGGCGTGCGTAGTCGACCACCTCGCTCATCGCCGAGTCGAAGCCGAAGAAGCGGTAGGGGATGCCGAGGGCCTCGCAGGTGTCGCGCAGCGCGCCCATGCCACGCACCAGGTTGGGCCCGCCACGGCCGACCACCACGTACAGCGGCTGCGCGCCGCGTTTGCCGAAGTGCTCGCGCAGCGCGTCGGCCATCGCGCGAAAGGTCTCGTGGATGTCGGTGTTGTTGCTCTTGCCGCCGATGATGAACAGCACGTTGCTCTGCTTCAGCCAGTGCTTGAAGCAGATCGCGGCCACCGACTTCATCTTCTCGTACGGCGGGTTGCCGCCGAAGTCGCTGCTGATGATCGCGTCGTCGCCGAGCATCTCGGTGACCAGCGAGTTGGCGCCGCCGCCGAAGGTGGGCGCGAGGATGGTGCCGTTGGCGTTGATCACGTAGACGTCGCTCTGGCCTTGATAGGTGCGCAGCGCGTTGATCTCCTGCTCGAAGTCGGAGGTGTCGGCGGCGAACAGGTCGGCCGGCAGCTCCAGGCGCTGCCAGCGCGGATCGTCGCGGTCGAAGCCGCACTTGAAGTCGCAGGCCACCGGCGTGAGGCGCCCGCGCGCGTCGGGGCGCAGGCGGATCGGGTTGAGCTCCAGCGTCGTCATGCCGTAGTCGTGGAACAGGTCCCACAGGTTCGGCAGGTGCTGCACCAGCGGCGAGATGATGGCCTTGGGCGCGTTCAGCTCCGACAGCGCGTTGGCCACGATGAAGGCCTTCAGGCCCGTCAGCGGGTTGAACGGCACCACCGCGATCTTTTCCTTCGGCAGCTCTTCGATGTCCACGCCGCCGTGATGCGTGAGCGTCATCGTCGGCGCGCGAAAGCGCGTGTTGTCGGTGAGCGAGAAGTACACCTCGTGGTCGGCCGGCACGCCGGCCTCGAAGGTGACGCCGTTGCTCTTGGCGCGCTGGTGGCCGTGGTGGTGCTCGCAGAAGTACAGGCGCTCCTTCTCGGCCAGCGCGGTCTTCAGATCGGTGGCCTTGCCGACGAGGCCGGCCTTGCCCTTCTTGCCCACGCCGCCCTTGAACACCGGCTTGATGAACACCAGGCCGTGCTTGACGATCAGCGCCTTGAGCTCCGACTCGCTGGCGTCGGCACCGAGGATCTCGGGCGTCGGAAAGCCGGCCAGCTTGAGCAGCCGGGCGCCATACAGCATGCCTGTGAGATTCATGGCAGTCCCTCGTTGCGTATCGGGCCGCGCGGCGAGGCCCTCGCGTCGTCCGCGCTTGGCGGTGGATGCTAGGAAGGCGCGGCGTGCGGCGGCTTTCTGAAAGCTTTCAGCGCCGCCTATCGCAAACCCGATGCGGGTAAGTCCCGTGCGCGCGGCGGCGCGGCTGAAAGCTCTTCGAAAGCTCGCGGCGCGGCGACGCGAACAACATCGCCGGCGCAACAGATCCACGCGGCCGCGTGCACCGGGCGGTGCAGGCCGGCCCGGACATGCCAAGGAGACACCATGCGTCGTGATCAGTTCGTCAAGTCCTTGTGCGGCCTGGTGCTGGCCGGCGGCCTCGCGCCCGCCGCTCGCGCCGCGGCCAACCTGAAAGTGATGATTCCCGCCAACCCCGGCGGCGGCTGGGACACCACCGGCCGCGCGCTCGGCAAGGCGCTGCAGGACTCCGGCGCGGCGGCGACGGTGACCTTCGACAACAAGGGCGGCGCCGCTGGTGCATTGGGGCTGGCGCAGTTTCTCAACGCGGCCAAGGGCGACCCGAATGCGCTGATGGTGATGGGCGCCGTGATGATCGGCGGGCTCATCACGAGCAAGTCGCCGCTGAAGCTCGAGCAGGCCACGCCGATCGCGCGGCTGACCACCGAATACAACGTCTTCGTGCTGCCCGAGAACTCGCCGTTCAAGACGATGAAGGACGTGGTCGAGCAGCTGAAGAAAGACCCGGCCAGCATCAAGTGGGGCGGCGGCTCGCGCGGCTCGACCGAGCACATCGCGGCGGCGATGATCGCGCAGGATGCCGGCGTCGACCCGGCGAAGATCAACTACGTGGCCTTCCGCGGCGGCGGCGAGGCGGTGGCGGCGATCCTCGGCGGCAACGTCAGCGTCGGCGGCAGCGGCTACAGCGAGTTCCAGCAGTACATCGATTCCGGCAAGATGAAGGCCGTCGGCGTGACGGCGGCCGAGCGGCTCAAGGGCATCAACGTGCCGACGCTCAAGGAGCTGGGCATCAACGTCGAGATCGGCAACTGGCGTGGTGTCTACGGCGCGCCGGGCATCAGCGCCGAGCAGCGCAAGGCGGTGGTCGACATGATCGTCAAGGCCACGGCGCACAAGAGCTGGACCGACGCGCTCGAGAAGAACGGCTGGACGCCGGCGCTGCTGACCGGCGACACGTTCGCGCAGTTCGTCGACCGCGACAGCGCAGCGCTGCGCCAGACGATGACACGCGCCGGCATGGTGTCGTGACCATGAACGCCCGCCAGCGCGAGCAGGCCCTGGTGAGCCTGGGGCTGATCGGCATCGGGGCGGCGTATGCGTGGGGCGCCGTCGGCATCTCGGCCGAGGCCGGTTACTCGGGCGTGGGGCCGAACTTCCTGCCCTGGGTGGTGTCGCTGGGATTGCTGGCCTGCGGCGCGCTGCTGCTGTGGCAGTCGCGCAGCGGCGGCTGGCGCGACGACGAGACGCCGAGCGGCGCGGCGAGCGGCGACTGGGACGCGCTGGCCTGGATCAGCGCCGGCATCCTGCTCAACGCGGCGAGCATCGAGCGCATCGGCTTCGTGCTCAGCTGTGCGCTGTGCTTTCTGTTCGCCGTGCGCGGCCTGCGCCGCAGCGAAGGCCAGGACGTGGCCGGAATGCGCCGCACGGGGCTCGACTTCGCCACCGGCGCCGCGATCGCCGCACCGGCGTACTGGCTGTTCACCAAGCTGCTGGCGATCAACCTGCCCGGGCTGACCAAGACCGGCTGGATCTGAGCCTGCACGCAGCGCGCGACAACAACGACAAGCGAGCAGACGGGGAGGCGGCATGGATCTGTGGCAACAGCTGATGGGCGGTTTCGTCACCGCTGCCTCGCCGATCAACCTGCTGTGGGCCTTCGTCGGCTGCGCACTCGGCACGGCGATCGGCGTGCTGCCCGGCCTCGGGCCGGCGGTCACCGTCGCGATGCTGCTGCCGATCACCACGCAGGTGGAGCCGACTGCGTCGATGATCTTCTTCGCCGGCATCTACTACGGCGCGATGTACGGCGGCTCGACCACATCGATCCTGCTCAACA
>CALMQI010000460.1 GCA_937871935.1 uncultured Burkholderiales bacterium | reverse complement strand
CGCGGCGGTGCAGGCGGTGCGCTGCGACCGCTCGACGCGCTATCGGGCACCGGGCGCGGCGCCGACGCCGCCGCAGATGGCGCGGCGGGCGTCGCAGCCGGCACCTCGGCAGGGGGCGAAGGTGCTTCGGCCGGCGGCGGAGCCACGGCGAGCGTGACGATCGGCGGATCGGCAAAGACCGTGAAGTGCCGTTCGATCTTGTTGATGCAGCCGAGCGTGGCGATGCCGGTCACCAACGGCTCCTCGATCGCCACACGCGTGGTCACGCGCACGATGCGTTCGTCGGCCACTTCGCTTGCCTCGACGACGATGCGCACATTGCTCGGCGCAATGCGCTGCTCGCCCTGCATCACCTCGGCCGACACGCAGGGGGCGGACAGCGACTCGTCCGCGGCGAGTCGCACCGTGATCGGAAAGCTCAGAAAGCTGCCGATCGAAGCGCCCGAATCCGCGCGGACGAATCCGATGGCTTGCGCGGCACCGGCCGTCATGCCGGCGAGGCTTGCCACGAGTAACACCCGGCGAAGGATCATGCGTCGGAGTCGGGCTTGTCGGGCCTGTTGATCGTCATCGAAATGCTGCGCGGCACTCTAGCATGAAGGCTTCACCGCCCCCGTGACGGAAGGCGCCCGGCGATACCCGGGTGCGAGAATGAGGGAGGTCATGCATCACACACCGCCACACCGGGCCTCGCCATGCCTTCCGAACTGATCACCGAGCGCGACGGGTCGACGCTGATCCTGACGCTGAGCGATCCGGCCACGCGCAATACTCTGTCGCCACAGGTGTACGCCGCGGGCGTGGAGGCGTTGAACGTGGCCGACGCCGATGCCTCACTGCGCTGCGTCGTCTTGCGCGGCGACGGCGCGCACTTCTGCGCCGGCGGCGATCTCAACCGCCTGGCGGCCGTGCGGCAGCGCGGTCCGGGCGAGCAGCGCACCAGCATCGACAGCTTCCATGCCTGGATCCAGGCCCTGCGTGAGTTCCCCAAGCCGGTGATCGCCGCCGTCGAGGGTCACGCCGCCGGCGGTGGCTGTTCGCTGGCCTTGGCCTGCGACCTCATCATCGCCGCCGAGGGCGCGCGCTTCACGATGTCGTACGGCCGTGCCGGCTTCTCGCCCGATGGCGGCGGCTCCTGGCATCTGGCGCAAACTCTGCCGCGCGCGCTGGCGCTGCAGATGATGTGGCTGCCCGAGCCGATGACGGCCCGCCAGTGGCAGTCGCTCGGCCTCGTCAATGCGGTCACCGACGACGGCCAGGCCTTCTCGCAGGCACTGCAATGGGCAGAGCGCATTGCCGGCATGGCGAGCAATGCAGTCGCCAGCGTCAAGGCATTGGTCGAACAGGTGCCGCGGCGTGGCCTGGCCGAGCACCTGGACGCCGAGCGCGATCAGTTCCTCGTCAACCTGTTTCACGACAACGCCAGCGAAGGACTGCAGGCATTCTTCGACAAGCGCCGTCCGCGCTTTCGGTGAACACCCGCCGCGTGCGGCGGCGCTACTGGTCGTAGCCTGGCAATTGCCGGTCGAGCCGGCGCAGCAGGCCGGGCCAGGTGAGATTGCTGCCCAGTCCCTTGGTCACCTGGGCCGCGGCCTGTCGCGCGCCGGCGACGATGCGCGCGTCCACCGGTATCAGTTCACCTCCGGCCTGCGCGCGGACCTGGATGGTGCAAGTCGACTCGAACACGTACATGTTGAGAAACGCCTCGGAGACCGTGGCGCCGACGGTGAGCAACCCGTGATTGCGCAGCATCAGAAAGCTGTGGGGGCCCAGGTCGCGCACGAGGCGCGGCTTCTCTTCGGCGTTGAGCGCGACGCCTTCGTAGTCGTGATAACCCAGGCTGCTCAGCACGAAGATCGACTGCTGCGAGATCGGCAGCACGCCGCCGCGCTGCGCCGACACCGCCACGCCGTTGAGCGAGTGCACGTGCAGCACGCAGCCGGCGTCGTGGCGCGCCTCGTGCACGGCGCTGTGGATGGTGAAGCCGGCAGGATTGACCGGATGCGGCGAGTCCTCGAGCTTGTTGCCCTGCAGGTCGATCTTGACCAGGCTCGACGCGGTGATTTCCTCGAACATGAGCCCATACGGATTGATCAGGAACTGGTCGTGCCGGCCCGGTACCCGCGCGCTGATGTGGGTGAAGACAAGGTCATCCCACTTGAACAGGGCCACCAGCCGGTAGGCGGCTGCCAGGTCGACCCGGCACTGCCATTCGTCATCGGCCATTGCGGTGCGGCGGCCGACCAGAGCAAGGGTAGACATGAGTGAGCTCCAGCGTGATGCGCGCGCAGGGGCATGGACAATAGCAGAGGCCCGCTACCGCTCGACTGTCGCTTCAGGGACAAGCCATGACGACCCCGGTTCTTACAATCGAAGAGCAGCAAAACATCGACAGCGGCGCGTGGTTCTCCAAGCTTTCTCCGGCCTTGCGTGCCGCCATCCTGTCGCGCGCAGTGGTGCGGCACCTCGCCGACGGCGCACCGCTGGCCTCGCGCGGTGCGCCGGCCGAACAATGGTGCGGCGTGGCGCTCGGTGCGGTGCGCATCTCGAGCGTGTCGCTGTCGGGCAAGCAGGTGGCGCTCACCTATGCCGAGCCAGGCACCTGGTTCGGCGACATCGCGCTGTTCGACGGCCTGCCGCGCACGCACGATGCCAATGCCCATGGCCAGACCACGTTGCTGGTGGTGCGCAAGCCCGACTTCAAGGTGCTGTTGTCGCAGCATGTCGAGCTCTACGATGCGCTGCTGCGCCTGAACTGCCGGCGCCTGCGGCTGATGTTCGACCTGTTCGAGGACCTCAACACACGGCCGCTGGCCGCGCGCCTGGCCAAGCAGATCCTGCTGCTGGTGCGCAGCTACGGCATCGAGCAGGGCGAGGAGATCCGCATCGGGCTGCAGCTCGCGCAGGAAGACCTGGCACAACTGCTGGGCGCCTCGCGCCAGCGCGTCAACCAGGAGCTCAAGGGCTTCGAGCGCGAGGGGGCGGTGCGGGTCGAACCCACGCGCCTGGTCGTGCTGTCGCGCGATAAGCTGCTGGCGCTTGCCGAACGCTAGGAATCGCGCCGATGGAATCGATGGAACAGTTCATGGGCACCCGGCCGGTGGCCGCCAGCCACGCCTTCGACGTGACTGCATTGCAGTCGTACCTGCAGGCACAGCTGCCGGGCTTTGCCGGCCCGCTGACGGTCGAGCAGTTCAAGGGTGGGCAATCCAATCCGACCTACAAGCTCATCACCCCCGGCCGCACCTACGCGATGCGCAGCAAGCCCGGGCCCGTGGCCAGGCTGCTGCCGTCGGCGCACGCGATCGAGCGTGAGTTCCGTGTCATGCGCGCGCTGGCCGACACGCCGGTGCCGGTGGCCCGCATGCACCTGCTGTGCGACGACGAATCGGTGATCGGGCGGGCGTTCTTCGTCATGCAGTTCGTCGAGGGTCGCGTGTTGTGGGACCAAGCGCTGCCGGCGTTGAGCAAGTCCGAGCGCGCCGCCATCTACGACGAGATGAACCGCGTGATCGCCGCGCTGCACAGCGTCGACGTGGCGGCCGTCGGTCTGGCCGACTACGGCAAGCCGGGCAACTACTTCGAGCGGCAGATCGGCCGCTGGTCGAAGCAGTACATCGCCTCGCAGACGCAGCCCATTGCCGAGATGGATCGCCTGATCGACTGGCTGCCCGCGCACCTGCCGCCATCGGCCCGCGACGCGTCGCAGGCGGCGATCGTGCACGGCGACTATCGGCTCGACAACCTGATCTTCGACGCGCACGCGCCGCGCATCAGCGCCGTGCTCGACTGGGAGTTGTCCACGCTGGGCCACCCGCTGGCCGACTTCAGCTATCACTGCATGGCGTGGCACATTCCGCCGGGCACCTTCCGCGGCATCGGCGGGCTCGATCTCGCCGCGCTCGGCATACCGGACGAGCGCGAATACGTACGACGCTACTGCGTGCGCACCGGACGCGCCGACCCTGATGGGGTGATGGCCGACTGGAACTTCTACCTCGCCTACAACCTGTTCCGCCTGGCCGCCATCACGCAGGGCATCGCCAAGCGCGTGGTCGACGGCACGGCGGCCAGCGCGCAGGCGCGCGCCACCGGCAGCGCCACCCCCACCCTTGCCCAGCTGGCCTGGCGTTTCGCCGAGGCCGCCTGATCCCCCGTTCACCAGGAGCAATCACATGGACTTCGGCTACTCGCCGCGCACGCAGGAACTGCAGGCCAAGGTTTCGGCATTCATGCAGGAACACGTCTTTCCGTCCGAGGGCCGCTACTGGAGCGAGCTGCGCAGCAACACCGAGGCCGGCAAGCGCTGGACGCCGTTGCCGCTGATCGAGGAGCTCAAGGTCAAGTCGCGCGCGCAAGGGCTGTGGAACCTGTTCCTTCCCGAAAGCGACTACGGTGCCGGCCTGACCAACCAGGAGTACGCGCCACTGGCCGAGATCATGGGCCGCGTGCCGTGGGCCAGCGAGGTGTTCAACTGCTCGGCACCCGACACCGGCAACATGGAAGTGCTGGTGCGCTACGGCTCACCCGAGCAGCAGAAGCAGTGGCTGCTGCCGCTGCTGGACGGCAAGATCCGCAGCGCCTTCGCGATGACCGAGCCGGCGGTGGCCTCGTCGGACGCCACCAACATCGAGGCACGCATCGAACGCCAGGGCGACCAGTACGTGATCAACGGGCGCAAGTGGTGGACGTCGGGTGCCGGCGATCCGCGCTGCAAGATCATGATCTTCATGGGCAAGACCGACCCGGCGGCGCCACGCCATTCGCAGCAGTCGATGATCCTGGTGCCGTTCGACACGCCCGGCGTCAAGGTGATGCGGGCGCTGCCGGTGTTCGGCTACGACGATGCGCCGCACGGCCACATGGAAGTCGACTTCCAGAACGTCGAAGTGCCGACGTCCAACATGCTGCTCGGCGAAGGTCGCGGCTTCGAGATCGCCCAGGGCCGCCTGGGCCCCGGACGCATCCACCACTGCATGCGCTTGGTCGGCCTGGCCGAGCGCTCGCTGGAACTGATGTGCAAGCGGGCGGTCAAGCGCGTGGCCTTCGGCAAGACGGTGGCGCAGCAGACGGTGACGCAGGAGCGCATCGCCGAGGCGCGCTGCATGATCGACCAGTCGCGCCTGCTCACGCTGAAGGCGGCGTGGATGATGGACGTGGCCGGCAACAAGGCGGCCAAGGCCGAGATCGCGATGATCAAGGTGGTGGCACCCAACATGGCACTGCGCGTGATCGACTGGGCCATGCAGGTGCACGGCGGCGCCGGCGTCAGCGACGACTTCCCGCTGGCCTACTACTACGCCCAGGCGCGCACGCTGCGCTTTGCCGACGGGCCGGACGAAGTGCACCGCAATGCGATCGCCAAGATGGAACTCGGCCGCTACGCGATGTAGCGGCAAGGCGGGCCCTGCTCAGGTGGCCGAGTGGCCCGAGCGGGGCAGTTCGTCGGCATCCCAAGCCGACGGGCGCACCGATGTCGGCGCGAAACCCGAGTCCTGCCAGTCGCCAGCCACGCGCTTGGCCTCCTGTGCGGCCAGCAGAAAGAGCTGCAGCCATTGACCGATCGCCTCGAGATTCGGCTCGGGCATGCGCAGACGTAGCGTCAGCCGGCCGCGGCCGATCGCCAGCACGAACGGATCGTTCTCGCCCAGCGACTGGCCGGCCGTCAGCAGCGCCTGCGACAACGGACCGTTGAGCCACTGCAGCAGCCACGGCTTCACGCTCGACACCGCGCCGAAGCGGGCGTCGAGCGTACGCAGTTCCGATGATGCAAGCTTGGGATACATGACGAGCCAGCGGATCTCGGTGGGCGTCTGCGTGTCGATGCTGGTCTGCACGCCCTCGACGTACTGGTCGAACACCAGCGACTCCGACTGCTCCATCAGCTTGCGGTTGAGCACCAGCGCCTGCAGGTCTCGGTGCAGCGCCATCTCGGCCAGGATGCGCAGTTCGCGGCCGGTCACGTAGGGCCGGTGCGACGCGCCCCACTCGATGCGCCAGCGGGGACCACCGCGCTGGGAGCCTTCGATCACGAAGCCCTCGCCATTGCGCACGCGCCGGTACAACGCGCCGTGCGCACGGGCCCAGGCTTCGGCGCCGTGCATGCGGGTGCCCACGGGGCTGCGAGCGAGCCATTGCCTCAGTGATGCGAGCATGGTCTGGAAGGGGGCCCAACGCCGACGCAGCGGGAGGGCGTCTCGGTGAACGAAGTGTATTCCGGGGCTGCGTCAACCGCGATCATCGATCCGACGGGGCGTCCGCGAAGGTCGATGACGCGGATCGAAAGCGGCGCATTTCTGCCGGTCGCGCGCGGCTGCAGGCGCGCGATAGCCGCCTGCTGCATAGAATCGCGCGCGTCGATCAATCACTGCCCGTAGCTCAGCTGGATAGAGCAGCTGCCTTCTAAGCAGCAGGCCGGGGGTTCGAGTCCCTCCGGGCAGGCCAGTGCCCGCATGGCCGCCTTTGCCGGCGAAGTTGCCGGCTGCATTTCACCCACCACCGTGCAATCACCGCCCGACCTGCCACCGCTGCCGGCCACGCGCCGTCATCCGGCCTGGCTGCGCGCGCTGTGGATCGCGGCCGGCGCCATGGCGTTCTTGTCGGGTGTGGTGGGCATCTTCGTGCCGCTGGTACCCACCACGCCGTTCATCCTGCTCGCGGCCTTCTGCTTCTCGCGCGGGTGCGCGCGTTGCGAGGCGTGGCTGCTGGCACACCCCCGCTTGGGTCCGTTGGTTCGTGACTGGCGCGAGCGCCACGCCATACCCCTGCGCGCCAAACAGCTGGCCACGGTGATGATGGCGATCGGCTGCGCGGTAGCCTGGCCGCAGCTGCCCTCACCGTGGCAATGGGCGCCGATCGTGCTCTGCAGCGCCGTCGCCGCCTGGATGTGGCGCTTGCCGACGCGGCCTGCGGCATCCTGAAGCCGCCCGGTCAGGCCAGTCGCAGCTGCGCCTGCAGCGCTGTCAGCGCGGGCTCGTCGAACTCGCTGTACGGCACCGGTTCGATGCGTTGGGCGCCCTGCCAGAGGCCCTGCACCCACACGAGCAGCAGCGCCGCCAGCAACCAGTACGCGGCGTTCCACGTCTGCTTCTTGTCCATGATCGGGTACAACCGCACGCCTCAGGGCGCCAGGCCCTCGCGCCGCAACGCACTGCGCAGCCGCTCGATCTCGTCGAGCAGGTCGACCATCACCGCCACACTTTGCAAGTTGCAGTCGAAATCGCGCTGCAGGCGCCGGATGCGGCGCACGCGGGCCAGCTCTGCCCCGCCAAAGCGCCACGGCGTGGCGACCGGACGAACGAGATCCTCCTCGACGAGCAAGGCGACGAACGCGACGTCCACGCCGCAGGCGCGGGCGAATGCCTCGATCTCCAGCTCGACGTCGCGTGTCGCCGATGCGCCGGGGGCGGCAGGATCGCGGCTCATCGTGTTTCTCCTTGCGAGGCGCGCGCGTCGAACGCCATCTCGCCCGCCATCTGCCGGTACAGGGCGCGTGCCTTCTCGCTGTCCGCCGGTGGCAGCACCACCTGCAGCACCGCGTACAGGTCGCCCGGCTCCGCGCAGGGAAGCCCCCGGCCCTTCAGCCGCAGCTTGCGCCCACCCTGCGAGCCGGCGGGTACGTTGACCTGCAGGGTGCCTGACGGTGTCGGCACTTCGACCGCGGCGCCAAGGGCAGCCTCCCATGGCGCCACCGGCAGCGTGACGTAGAGATCGCGACCATCGACACGGTAGCGGGAATGCGGCTCGAAGTGCACCTCAAGGTACAGATCGCCTGGCGGCCCGCCGGCGAGGCCCGGCGCGCCCTGCCCAGCGAGCCGGATCTGCTGGCCCGCGCGCACGCCATGGGGGATCGTGACCTGCAGTTCGCGCTCGCGCAGCTGCACCTGACCGTGGGCATCGAGTGTGGGGCTGTGCAAGTTGATGCGGCGTGTCGCACCTGTGAAGGCGTCCTCCAGCGTGATCGTCACGCGGGCATGATGGTCCTGCCCGCGGGTGGACTGGAAGCCGTGCGCGCCTGTATGGGGCTGGGCGCGGCTGCGATGGGCCGCGCCGAACAGCGTCTCGAAGAACTCGCTGTAGCGCTCGGCGTCGAAGCCGTCGCCCGGGCCGCCATTGAACTCGAAGCCCGAGCCCCAGTCGGGCGGCGGATCGAACCGCTCGCCGCCGCGCCGGCCCTGCCCGACCTGGTCGTAGGCCGCGCGTCGCTGCGGATCGCGCAGCACCTCGTAGGCCTCGTTGATCTCCTGCATGCGCTGTGCCGCATCGGTCGCCTTGCTGAGATCGGGGTGATGCTTGCGTGCAAGCCGGCGGAAGGCCTTCTTGATCTCGTCGTCGCTGGCCGACCGCTCGACACCGAGCACCTTGTAGTAGTCCTTGAATTCCATCACGTGCCCCGGGGCCTCGCTCGAAGTGGGGGGGGGATCACCCGACATGCCAATGGTCGGGTGTGCGCGGACAGTCGGAGTGACCTGCGTCAATTTCACCCCAACGCGTGCAGCGAGTCGACTGGGAGCCATGGCGGTTCCCGCTTCGACTACACGGGCACCGCGGCTGCGCCGAAGGGGCAAGAACGCAAAAAGGCACCGTGATCGGTGCCTTCGGCGATGGCAAGTCTGGTGGGCGGTGCAGGGTTCGAACCTGCGACCCCTGCCGTGTGAAGGCAGTGCTCTACCGCTGAGCTAACCGCCCGAACAATGCGGGGCGCATTATGCCACGAGGCTGCGCCACACCGTGCGTCCGCCACTGGCCTTGTCGAGCTCGGCAAGGGCTGCCTGGTGCGCGGCCAGCTCCTCGACGGTGGGCTCCACCACGATCAGCTCGAAGGTCGACAGATCGATCGCGGCGACGGCATGCTCGCCGACGCCCGTGCTGTCGCCGATGTCGATGACCAGGCTGTCCTGCCCGCGCGTCATGCGGATGTACACCTCGGCCAGCAGGCCCGCGTCGAGCAGCGCGCCGTGCAGGCTGCGGTTGGAGTTGTCCACCTCGAGCCGGCGGCACAACGCATCGAGCGAGTTGGACTTGCCGGGGAACATCTCGCGCGCCATCGCCAGCGTGTCGGTCACCTTGCCCACCGCCTGCGTGAAAGGCGCGCGGCCGATGCGTGACAGCTCCTGGTTCAGGAAGCCGACGTCGAACGCCGCGTTGTGGATCACGATCTCGGCGCCGTCGACGAACTCCAGCAGTTCATCGGCCACCGCCGCGAACAGCGGCTTGTCGGACAGGAACTCGTCGGTCAGACCGTGAATCTTCAAGGCGTCGTCGCTGCTCGGTCGCTCCGGGTTCAGATAGAAGTGCTTGTTGCGGCCGGTGAGGCGGCGACTGACGAGTTCGATGCAACCGATCTCGATGATGCGGTCGCCGCTCTCGGGCGACAGGCCGGTCGTCTCGGTGTCAAGGAAGATCTGGCGCATCGAGGTCAGGCCTTTCGTCGCGTCGACCACCACCACAGGGCTGCGCCGATGGCCATCATCGGCACGCACAGCCATTGTCCGCGGCTCAAGCCCAGCGCCTGCAGGCCGAGGAACGCATCGGGCTCGCGAAAGTACTCGGCCACGAAACGCAGCAGGCCATAGCCGGCCAGGAAGGCTCCGGACACCTGGCCGGTGCGCCGAGGCCGGCGCGAGTACAGCCACAGCACCACGAACAGCAGCATGCCTTCGAGCGCGAACTGGTACAGCTGCGACGGGTGCCGCGGCACCGCGGTGCCGCTCTGCGGGAACACCATCGCCCACGGCAGGGAGGGATCGGCCGCGCGCCCCCATAACTCGCCGTTGATGAAGTTGCCGAGGCGCCCGGCTGCCAGGCCGGTCGGCACGCACGGCGCCACCAGGTCGCTCACCTGCAGGAACGGCCGCCCGCGCGTGCGCGCAAAGAGCGCCAGCGCGGCGATCACGCCCAGCAGGCCACCGTGAAAGGCCATGCCGCCCTTCCAGACGGCGAAGGCCTCGAGCGGATGCGCGGCGTAGTAGCCGGGCTTGTAGAACAGCACGTAGCCGAGTCGCCCGCCGATCACGACGCCGAGCACCCCGTAGAACAGCATGTCCTCGACGTCGCGGCGCGTCCAGCCGGCGTTGGCAAACTGCGGCTGGCGCGCCTTCAGGTTGGCGAGCCAGAGGAACAGCGCAAAGGCGGCCAGGTAGGTCAGACCGTACCAGTGGATGCTCACCGGCACGCCGAAACGCGACAGATCCAGGGCGATCGGGTCGAACTGCGGATGCACCAGCACCGGACTCACTCCTGTGACGTTCACGACGGCGGCGATTGTCGCCGCAAAGCGGCAGCCCGCTCGCGCCCAGCGGCTACGATACGAGCCGTGACAGTCGTACCGAGGACGAATCCATGAGCCCTGCCAACCGCCGCTCCAAGAACATCACCGAGGGCGTGGCCCGTGCGCCGAATCGCTCGATGTACTACGCCATGGGCTACGAGCCGGGCGACTTCGCCAAGCCGATGATCGGCGTGGCCAACGGACACTCGACCATCACGCCGTGCAACTCGGGCCTGCAGAAGCTGGCCGATGCCGCGGTCGAGGGCCTCAAGGCCGCGGGCGCGAACCCGCAGATCTTCGGCACGCCGACCATCAGCGACGGCATGGCGATGGGCACCGAGGGCATGAAGTACTCGCTGGTATCGCGCGAGGTCATCGCCGACTGCGTGGAGACCTGCGTCGGCGGCCAGTGGATGGACGGCGTGCTCGTCATCGGCGGTTGCGACAAGAACATGCCCGGCGGCATGATGGGCATCCTGCGTGCCAACGTGCCGGCGATCTACGTCTACGGCGGCACCATCCTGCCGGGACACTACAAGGGGCAGGACCTCAACATCGTCAGCGTGTTCGAGGCCGTGGGCCAGTTCAGTGCCGGCAAGATGAACGAGGAGGACTTCTGCCAGATCGAGCGCCGCGCCATCCCCGGCAGCGGCAGCTGCGGCGGCATGTACACCGCCAACACCATGAGCTCGGCCTTCGAGGCGCTGGGCCTGAGCCTGCCGTACTCGTCGACGATGGCCAACGTGGAGAGCGAGATCGTCGACAACGTGCGCCGCTGCGCGCAGGTGCTGGTCGAGGCGGTCAAGAAGGACATCAAGCCGCGCGACATCGTCACCAAGAAGGCGATCGAGAACGCAGTGGCCGTCATCATGGCCACCGGCGGCTCGACCAACGCGGTGCTGCACTTCCTGGCCATCGCACACGCGGCCGAGGTGCCGTGGACCATCGACGACTTCGAGCGCATGCGCAAGAAGGTGCCCGTGATCTGCGACCTCAAGCCGAGCGGCAAGTACCTGGCGATCGACCTGCACCACGCCGGCGGCATCCCCCAGGTGATGAAGCTGCTGCTCAAGGCCGGCATGCTGCACGGCGACTGCATGACCATCACCGGCAAGACGGTGGCCGAGAACCTGGCCGGCATCCCCGACACGCCGAAAGCCAACCAGGACGTGATCCGCCCGGTGGGCGAACCGATGTACGCCGAAGGCCACCTGGCGATCCTGCGCGGCAATATCGCGCCCGAGGGCTGCGTGGCCAAGATCACCGGGCTGAAGAATCCGGTCATCACCGGGCCGGCACGGGTGTTCGACGACGAACAGTCGGCGCTGGCCGCCATCATGGCCAACCGGATCAAGCCGGGCGACGTGATGGTGCTGCGCTACCTCGGCCCGCGCGGCGGCCCCGGCATGCCCGAGATGCTGGCGCCGACGAGTGCCTTGATCGGCCAGGGCCTCGGCGAGTCGGTCGGGCTGATCACCGACGGACGATTCTCCGGCGGCACCTGGGGCATGGTGGTCGGGCACGTGGCGCCCGAGGCCTACGAGGGCGGAACCATCGCGCTGATCGACGAAGGCGACTCGGTGACCATCGACGCGCACAAGCTGCTGTTGCAGCTCAACGTGCCCGACGCCGAGATCGCGCGCCGGCGCGCGGCATGGAAGGCACCCGCGCCCCGCTACACGCGCGGCGTGCTGGCCAAGTTCTGGAAGAACGCGTCGAGCGCGAGCTTCGGCGCGGTGCTCGACCGCTACGACGCGAAGTAGCCGCGCCGCGGGCTCAGCCGGCTTTCTCGGTCGGCTTGTGGTTCGGCGGCAGTTCCTGCCGACTCGGCAGGAACGCGGTGATCACATCGCGGTTGTGGCGCTCTTCCTCGGTGGTCTTCTTCGGCGCCGTCATCGGCGGCGGATCGACCCTGCGCGTTTCGCGGATCACGGCGACTCGCTTGGTGCGCCGCCAGTTGAGGCCGAGTGCTTCCATCTGGCGACGGCGTCGGTCCTCCTTGCGCTCGTCGAGCTTGTCCATCTCGCGCCGGCGCGTCAGGCCGACCGCGTCGGAGAACGACCACCACACCACGGCACCCGCGAACGGCAGCAGGATCACCCACCACGACCAGGTCGAGGCGAAGCCCGCGTCGAGCATCTTCATCGCCAGCAGCAGGCATCCGACGATCACGAAAGCCATGGTCTTGCTCCCCAACCCGACCGGCACGCTGAAAGCGGCGCGTCAACCAGGCACCTTAAAATGACGTTCAGATCACTGTAACCGTCGCTCGCCCATCGCCTCGAAAGGAAACCATGAAAAAGCTCGCTGCTGTGTCGATTCTTGCCATGTTGGCCGCTCCCGCTGCGTTCGCCAGCGCCGATCTGGCCACGAAGAAGAACTGCCTGGCCTGTCACCAGCTCGACAAGAAGCTCGTCGGACCGGCCTACAAGGATGTGGCGGCCAAGTATGCCGGCCAGAAGGACGCCGCGGCCAAGCTCGCCGAGAAGATCCAGAAGGGTGGCACGGGCGTATGGGGCCAGATCCCGATGCCTGCGAATCCTCAGGTCAACGCCGACGAGGCCAAGACGCTGGCCACCTGGATCCTGACCGTCAAGTAGCAGCCGTCTTTCGATTCCAAGCGCAGAAGGCCCCGCATGGCGGGGCCTTCTTCCTTGTGGCGTCGACCCGGGTCCGGGTCGACGCCCGCCCGTCACAGGCTCTGCGCGAGCTGCTCGAGGATGGCCGGATTCTCCAGCGTCGATGTGTCCTGCGTGATGGCCTCGCCCTTGGCGATCGAGCGCAGCAGGCGGCGCATGATCTTGCCCGAGCGGGTCTTCGGCAGGTTGTCGCCGAAGCGGATGTCCTTCGGCTTGGCGATCGGGCCGATCTCCTTGGCGACCCAGTTGCGCAGTTCGTTGGCGATGCGCTTGGCCTCGTCACCGGTGGGACGCGGGCGCTTGAGCACGACGAACGCGCACACCGCCTCGCCGGTCAGGTCGTCCGGGCGGCCGACCACGGCGGCCTCGGCCACGAGTTCGGTGTGCGACACCAGCGCCGACTCCACCTCCATGGTGCCGAGGCGGTGGCCCGACACGTTGAGCACGTCGTCGATGCGGCCGGTGATCGTGAAGTAGCCGCGCTGCAGGTCCCGGCTGGCACCGTCGCCGGCCAGGTAGTAGCCCTTCAACTCGGGCGGGTAGTAGCTCTTCTTGTAGCGCTCGGGGTCGCCATAGATCGTGCGGATCATGCTCGGCCACGGCTTCTTGACGACCAGGATGCCGCCCTGCCCGTTCGGCACGTCGCCGCCGGTCTCGTCGACGATGGCCGCAGTGATGCCGGGGAACGGCAGCGTGCACGAGCCCGGCACCAGCGGCGTCGCGCCCGGCAGCTGCCGCGCACGCGCCATCATCAGTCCGCCCGAGCGATAGTGCAGGAAGCACGGATCCGTCAGCCGCAGCTGCGCCCCGAGCACCGCGTTGAGCTCATGCCCCGCGCTGGAGATCGTGTAGAAGCTCTGGTTCGTCTTCTTGAGCTCGCGCGAGCCCACGTCGAGCGTGCGCGACAGCGCCATGTCCTCGAACAGCTCACGCGCCTTCCGCGCCGTGAGCCCGGAGCCCGCGCGCAGCGGCTCGTCGTCTTCGAGCTTGCGCGCCGCCGGCGGGGCATTTGCGCGGCGTCGAAATGCACGAAGGCTTTGTTCCGCTGGTACTTGAAGGCGCCAAGCACCCGTCGCTCTCTCTCATCAGCGTCGACGAGCATCGTCAGCGCATCGTCGGCGTGCGCGGCGACAAAGTCGAGGGCCTCTGGCCCGTCACCGCCCGCGGCGCTTTCTACTAAGCAATTCTTCACCTAGTGCAATTCTTCACCGCAGAGGCGCGGAGGCGCAGAGGAAACGCAGAGAAAGGCATTTGACATGAAATTCGGGTGATAGGCGGCGAACTTA
>CALMQI010000459.1 GCA_937871935.1 uncultured Burkholderiales bacterium | reverse complement strand
CGAGCACGACATGGGCGTGGTGATGGACATCTCCGACCGCGTGGTCGTGCTCGACTACGGCAAGAAGATCGGCGACGGCAGCCCGCACGAGGTGCGCGCCAACCCCGAAGTCATCAGCGCCTATCTGGGCACTTCGCACTGAGGCCGGCATGGGACCTTTTCTCGAAACCCTGATCGGCGGCCTGATGTCGGGCATGCTCTATTCGCTGGTGGCGCTCGGCTTCGTGCTGATCTTCAAGGCCTCGGGCGTCTTCAATTTCGCGCAGGGCGCGATGGTGCTGTTCGCCGCGCTGGCGATGGCGCGCTTCTCGGAGTGGATCCCCAAGCTGACGGGCATGGACAGCAAGGTGATGGCCAACCTGCTGGCCTTCGTGGCGGCGATGCTGGTCATGATCGCGGTGGCGTGGCTGGTCGAGCGGCTGGTGCTCGGCAAGCTCGTCAACCAGGAGGGCATCACGCTGCTGATGGCCACGCTGGGCATCACCTACTTCATGGACGGCTTCGGCCAGACGGTGTTCGGTTCCGACATCTACAAGATCGACGTCGGCATGCCCAAGGAGCCGGTCTTCCTGTTCGAAAGCGTGTTCCAGGGCGGCGTGCTGATCAACCAGGAGGACATGGTGGCCGCGGTGGTGGCCGCTGCGCTGGTCGGCCTGCTGGCCGCCTTCTTCCAGTACACCACCACCGGTCGCGCGCTGCGCGCGGTGGCCGACGATCACCAGGCCGCGCAGTCGATCGGCATCCCGCTCAACCGCATCTGGGTCATCGTGTGGAGCGTGGCCGGTTTCGTGGCGCTGGTGGCCGGCATCATCTGGGGCAGCAAGCTCGGCGTGCAGTTCTCGCTGTCGCTGGTGGCGCTGAAGGCGCTGCCGGTCGTGATCCTCGGCGGCCTCACCTCGGTGCCCGGGGCCATCATCGGCGGGCTGATCATCGGCGTCGGCGAGAAGCTCTCCGAGGTCTACGTCGGGCCGTACTTCGGCGGCGGCATCGAGATCTGGTTCGCCTATGTGCTGGCGTTGATCTTCCTGCTCGTGCGACCGCAGGGGTTGTACGGCGAGAAGATCATCGATCGCGTCTGAGCGCACAAGGAGAACACCATGCTCTACCGCGAAAACGGCCAGTTCAAGACGACCTACCACACCGATCAGCAGATCTTCCCGATCGGCCAGGACCGCCTGCTGATCCTGGCGCTGGTGGCGGCTGCCTTCCTGGTGGTGCCCTTCATCGCCAGCGAATACATGTTCCGCGCGATCCTGATTCCGTTCCTGATCCTGTCGCTGGCGGCGTTGGGCCTGAACATCCTGGTCGGCTACTGCGGGCAGATCTCGCTGGGCACCGGCGGCTTCATGGCGGTGGGCGCCTATGCGGCCTACAACTTCCTGGTGCGCGTCGACGGCATGCCGGTGGTGCTGGCCATCCTGCTCGGCGGCGTGTGCGCCACCGTGGTCGGCGTGCTGTTCGGCATCCCCTCGCTGCGCATCAAGGGTCTGTACCTCGCGGTGGCCACGTTGGCGGCCCAGTTCTTCACCGACTGGGCGTTCCTGCGCATCAAGTGGTTCACCAACAACTCCTCGTCGGGTTCGGTCAGCGTCGGCGACCTGTCGGTGCTGAACTGGACGGTCAACACGCCGGCCGAGAAGTACCTGTTCTGTCTGGGCTTCGTGGCGCTGTTCGCGCTGCTCGCCAAGAACCTGGTGCGCAGCCACATCGGCCGCGAGTGGATGGCGATGCGCGACATGGACGTCGCCGCAGCGGTGATCGGCATCCGCCCGGTGTACGCCAAGCTCACCGCGTTCGCCGTCAGTTCGTTCTTTGTCGGCGTGGCCGGCGCGCTGTGGGGCTTCGTCTACCTCGGCTCGTGGGAGCCGGCGGCCTTCAACATCGACCGCTCGTTCCAGCTGCTGTTCATGGTGATCATCGGCGGCCTGGGCTCGATCATGGGCAGCTTCTTCGGCGCCGCGTTCATCGTCATCGTGCCGATCGTGCTCGACAACGCGCCGATCCTGTTCGGCATCCCGATCGACACGGCCACCGCCTCGCATCTCACCTTCATCATCTTCGGCTCGCTGATCGTCTTTTTCCTGATCGTCGAACCGCATGGCCTCGCGCGCCTGTGGTCGGTCGGCAAGGAGAAGCTGCGCCTGTGGCCATTCCCCCATTGACATCCCGCTCGGCGTAAACCCCGAGGCAACCGCCGCCTCGCCAAACGTTCTCACATCACGGTTTTCACCCACGCACTGACGAGTGCCCATACCACCTCTGGAGGCAGACATGAAGTTCAAGTCCATCGCCCTGGTTGCCAGCCTGCTGGCCGCTGGTGCCGCGAGTACGCTCACCACGCCGGCGTTCGCGCAGGCCAAGGAGCAGTTCTTCCCGGTGCTGGTCTACCGCACCGGTGCCTACGCGCCCAACGGAGTGCCTTTTGCCAACGGCTACGTCGACTACCTCAAGTACGTCAATGCCAAGGGCGGCATCAACGGCGTCAAGGCGACCTTCGAGGAATGCGAGACCGGCTACGCCACCGACAAGGGCGTCGAGTGCTACGAGCGCCTGAAGGGCAAGAACGGCGGCGCCACGGTGTTCCACCCGCTGTCCACCGGCATCACCTTCGCGCTCACCGACAAGGCGCCCGGCGACAAGGTGCCGATCATCACTTCCGGCTACGGCCGCAGCGAAAGCGCTGATGGCGGCGTCTTCAAGTGGAACTTCCCGCTGGTGGGCACCTACTGGGTGGCCGCCGACATCCTGGTGCAGCACGTGGCCAAGAAGGAAGGCGGCCTCGACAAGCTCAAGGGCAAGAAGATCGCGCTGGTCTACCACGACAGCCCCTACGGCAAGGAGCCCATCGCTCTGCTCACCGAGCGCAGCAAGATGCACGGCTTCGACCTGAGCCTGCTGCCGGTGGCACACCCCGGCGTCGAGCAGAAGGCGACCTGGCTGCAGATTCGCCAGAACCGTCCCGACTACGTACTGCTGTGGGGCTGGGGCGTGATGAACTCCACCTCGGTCAAGGAGGCCGTGGCCACCGGTTATCCGCGCGAGAAGATGTACGGCGTGTGGTGGTCGGGTGCCGAGCCCGACGTCAAGGACGTCGGCGACGGCGCCAAGGGCTACAACGCGCTGGCGCTGCAGCACGGCGCCGAGCCCAACGCCAAGATCACGCAGGACATCCTGAAAGAGGTGCACGGCAAGGGCCAGGGCACCGGCCCGAAGGACGAGGTCGGCACGGTGCTGTACATGCGCGGTGTCTCGGCCGCGATGCTCTCCGTCGAAGGCGTCAGGCGCGCGCAGGAGCGTTTCGGCAAGGGCAAGGTCGTGAGCGGCGAGCAGGCGCGCTGGGGCTACGAGAACCTGGCGCTCGACCAGAAGAAGCTCGACGCACTGGGCTTCGCCGGCGTGATGCGGCCGGTGTCCACCAGTTGCGCCGACCACATGGGCGCGGCTTGGGCGCGCCTGCACACCTGGGACGGCAAGAAGTGGAACTTCACGTCCGACTGGCTGCAGGCCGACGAGTCGATCCTCAAGCCGATGGTCAAGCAGGCGGCGGACAAGTACGCGGCCGAAAAGAAGCTCACACGGCGGACTCCCGAGGACTGCCAGTCGTGATTGCCGCTTTCAACCGCTTGTCCGCCGCAAGCGGCTGAACGTCACCGCTCCCGCCCCTTCCCCTCCCTCCGAGCGGGAGGGGTCGGACGGCACCCCAACCCCGCCGGGCGGGGCGGGCTCCTGACGGAGCCCTCTTCGAAGCGCCGCGACGCGACGCTTCGAAGAGTCAAACGAGCAGAGGCATGAGCACCGTACTCCTCAACGTCAACGGCATCGAGGTCATCTACAGCCACGTGATCCTCGTGCTGAAGGGCGTGTCGCTGCAGGTGCCCGAAGGCCGCATCGTCGCGCTGCTGGGCGGCAACGGCGCCGGCAAGACCACCACGCTGCGCGCGGTGAGCAACCTGCTCGCCGGCGAGCGTGGCGAGGTGACCAAGGGCTCGATCGAACTGCGCGGCGAGCGCATCGAGAAGCTCAGCACGGCGCAGATGGTCGACCGCGGCGTGATCCAGGTGATGGAAGGCCGCCACTGCTTTGCCCACCTGACGATCGAGGACAACCTGCTCACCGGCGCCTACACGCGCAAGGACGGCAAGGGCGCGATCGACGCGACGCTGGAGAAGGTCTACAACTACTTTCCGCGCCTGAAGACGCGGCGCGGTTCGCAGGCGGCCTACACCTCGGGCGGCGAGCAGCAGATGTGCGCGATCGGCCGCGCGCTGATGGCCAACCCGAAGATGGTGCTGCTCGACGAGCCGAGCATGGGCCTCGCGCCGCAGATCGTCGAAGAGGTGTTCGAGATCGTGAAGGACCTCAACCAGCGCGAGCAGGTCACCTTCCTGCTGGCCGAGCAGAACACCAACATGGCGCTGCGTTACGCCGACTACGGCTACATCCTGGAGAACGGGCGCGTCGTGATGGACGGCAAGGCCGCCGAGCTGCGCGAGAACGAGGACGTCAAGGAGTTCTACCTCGGCGTCGGCGGCGGCGACCGCAAGAACTTCCGCGACGTCAAGAGCTACAAGCGGCGCAAGCGGTGGCTGGCTTGACCCCCCCCGTAGCGGCCTGGCGGTCGCCTCCCCCGTGGACCCGAAGGGGCCACTATCGTGGCCCAGGGGGCGGCGCCAGCGGACCGGCGGAGCCGGATCCGCGGCTGCCACTTGGGCGCAGCGAGCGTTTGGTGGCATACCGTGTCTGACGAACCGGATTTCGGCTTCGATGCGCCGGCCTACAAGCCCGAGGCGGCGCTGTTGCAGCTCAAGCGTTCGCTGCGCGAGCTGGGGCTGACCGAGCGCGGCGACGGTTGCGAGCAGCGCGGGCGCCGCATCGTCGAGTGGCGCGTCGACGGTGCCACGCTCGTCGTGCGGCTGGTGCGCAAGCCGGCGACGACGTCGGCGCAATGGGACGCGCAGACGCTGAAGAACGCCGCCGACCAGCGGCAGTGGCTCGCCGAAGTGAAGAAGCGCCTCGAGCGCTGGCGGCGCGACGACGACTGACAACCCTGCGCTGCCTGCCCGGGCCCGACCTGAAGCCTTTGCCATCATGACCACCGAACACTACGACTCCCTCGAAACCCGCGACCCAGCCGCTCGCGAGGCCGCCGCGCTGGCCGCACTGCCTGCGCTGGTCCATCGTGCGCAGCAGACGACGGGTGGCGCGGCCCGCCTGGGCAGCGTCGACGCTGCCGCGATGACCAGCCGCAGCGCGCTGCAACGCGTGCCGGTGCTGCGCAAGACCGCCCTGCACGAGCGCCAGCAGGCGCTGCGCCAGGCCGCGCCGTGGGACCCGCTGGGCGGCTACTCGGCGATCGGCTGGCGCGGCATGGCTTGCGCGCAGGGCGCGCGCCGCGTGTTCCAGTCGCCCGGTCCGATCTACGAGCCCGAGGGCCAGGGCGACGACTATTGGCGCATGGCGCGCTCGATCTGGGCCGCGGGTTTTCGCCCCGGCGACCTGGTGCACTGCAGCTTCAGCTACCACCTCACGCCGGCCGGCGCGATGATGGAGACGGGCGCGCATGCGATCGGCTGCACCACCTTCGCCGGCGGCGTCGGCAACACCGAGCTGCAACTGCAGGCGGCGGCCGACCTGCGGCCGCAGGGCTACATCGGCACGCCGAGCTTCCTGAAGATCCTGCTCGAGAAGGCCGCCGAGACCGGCGCGTCGATCGGCTCGATCAGCAAGGCGCTGGTCAGCGGCGAGGCGTTCCCGCCGTCCTTGCGCGACTGGTTGGGTGAGCGCGGCATCGCGGGCTACCAGGCCTACGCGACGGCCGACGTGGGCCTGATCGCCTACGAGACCGCCGCGCGCGAGGGCCTCGTCGTCGACGAGGGCGTGCTGCTCGAGATCGTGCGCCCCGGCACCGACGACCCGGTGCCCGAGGGCGAGGTCGGCGAGGTGGTCGTCACCGTGCTGCACACCGACTATCCGCTGCTGCGCTTCGGCACCGGGGACCTCTCCGCCGTGCTGCCCGGCCGCTGCCCGACCGGACGTACCGCCCTGCGCATCAAGGGCTGGATGGGCCGCGCCGACCAGACCACCAAGGTGCGCGGCATGCTGGTGCACCCGAGCCAGGTGGCCGAAGTCGTGCGCCGGCATGCCGAGATCGGCCGTGCCCGCGTTGTCGTCGAAGGCGAGATGGCGAGCGACCGCCTGACGTTCAAGGCCGAGGTCAGCGCCCGGCCGTCCGGTCTGGTGGAGGCCATCGCCGCCAGCGTGCGCGACGTCACGAAGCTGCGCGCCGAGGTGAATCTGCTCGCCCCCGGCAGCCTGCCCAACGACGGCAAGGTGATCGAGGACGCACGCAGCTACAAGTAGCCGCCCCGGCTGCCGGCGATCGCGGATCCGCCGACGACGCCGACAAACTGCCGGGTCATTCGGCCTTTCTTCGGTCGATGCCCAATATCGGTGCTGCCGAAAATTTGTTCGCAGCGAGGCCCGCCGCGGGACGTCCCCGTTTGCGCGCGTCGCTGCCGAACAGGAACCTCCATGGCTACAGCATCCGCGGCATTGCCGGCGACACGCGACACGTTCCGCCCTGGGCCGGCGCGCGCATCAGGGGGGAGTCTGTTCGAGTTCTTCCAGTACCACGGCATCTGGGCCGTCGGCGTTCGGCTGTTCCGCAATCTGCGCTTCCGCTCCAAGGCAGCATGGATCTCGGCCGCCTTCGGGTTGCCGCTGGTGGTGCTGGCGTGGTCGTACTACAGCTCGGTGGCTGGCGTCATCCAGGTGGCCGCGCTCGAGCGCGACGGTGTCGCAGTGCTGAAGGCGCTGAACCCGCTGCTCGACGCGTTGCAGCAGCAACGTTCGGCTGCGCTCGCCGCGAAGGCGCCGAAGGCGGATACGGGTGCACTCGACACCCGGCTGGCCAAGATCAAGGAAGTCGTCGCCGAGCATGGCGCGTCGCTGGACCTCGCGCGATCGATCGGCGAACTCGAAGCCGCTCACGCCACCTTCCGCGCCGCGGCCCTCACGCCGGCCAATGCCGACGACGTGTTTCAGGCCTACGCCCAAGCGGTGATCAAGCTGTCCGGCACCGTGGTCAACAACTCTACGCTGGCGCTCGACCCGGACCTGGACACCTACAACCTCATGGTCGCCGGCACCGACGTGATCCCGCAGGTGGTCGAGCACCTGTCGCACATGCAGGGCCTGGTCGCCTCGGCCTCGATCGCCAGCAAGGTGGACCCCAAGCTCGCCCAGCGCATGTATGCCTATGCCTACTTTGCCAAGGTGCATCTCGACGAGGTGACCGAGACCATCGCCACCGCCGCTGGTGCCACCTCCGACATCACGCAGCACGTCAAGCCCGAGCAGGCCGTCAAGGCGGGCAAGACAGTGCTGGCAATGACCGACACCGTGCTGTTCAACACCGCCACGGGGCAGGACACGCCGGAGTTCGCGGCCGAATCGCCGGCGGCCCTGCGTGCCTTGCGCGAGCTGCGCGACGCCACGCTGAGCGAGCTGGACCGGCTCGTGCAGGCACGCGCCGACCAGATGAACAACAAGCGCATCGGCGTGTCGCTGATGCTGGTGCTGGCGGTCGCGCTGGCGCTGTACCTCTTCTATTCGTTCTATCTCGTCATCGACGGCGGCCTGAAGGAGGTGCGCAAGCATCTGGTCGCGATGACCGACGGCGACCTCACCACCACGCCGCGCCCCTGGGGCCACGACGAGGCGGCGCGGCTGATGTTCACGCTGGCCGACATGCAGACCTCGCTGCGCAAGATCGTGCTGCAGGTGCGCGATTCGTCGGAGTCGCTGGTGCACGCGAGCACCGAGATCTCGATGGGCGCCCACGACCTGGCGGCACGCACCGAGCAGGCCGCAGCCAACCTGGAAGAGAGCGCCTCGTCGATGGAGGAGATCTCCTCCACCGTCAAGCAGACCGCCGACACCTCGGCCCAGGCGGCCAGCGTGGCGCACGCCAACGCCGACGCCGCGGCACACGGCGGCCAGGTGATCGGCTCGATGGTCAGCACCATGCAGGAGATCCACGGCTCGTCGAACAAGATCAGCGAGATCATCGGCACCATCGACGGCATCGCGTTCCAGACCAACATCCTGGCGCTCAACGCCGCGGTCGAGGCCGCGCGCGCCGGCGAGCAGGGCCGCGGCTTCGCAGTGGTGGCCGGCGAGGTGCGCAGCCTCGCACAGCGCAGCGCTGCGGCGGCCAAGGAGATCGCCTCGCTCATCACCGACAGCGTGTCGCGTGTCGAGTCGGGCTCGAGGATCGTGCAAGGCGCCGGCGACACGATGCGCCAGCTGGTCGACAACGCGCGTCAGATCAACGAGCTGGTGGGCAGCATCTCGACCGCCGCCCGCGAGCAGAGCAGCGGCGTCGCGCAGATCGGCAGCTCGATCCAGGATCTCGACCGCATGACGCAGCAGAACAGCGCGCTGGTCGAGCAGACCGCCGCGGCCGCCGAATCGCTGAAGGACCAGGCCAAGGAGCTGGCCGCGCAGGTGGCCAAGTTCAACCTGCCGGCGCGTAACTGACGGCCCCCACGCTCCCTTCGGTCGCTGCCCCCAGGGCTCATTAGGAGCCCCTGCGTGGCTCCAGGGGCCCTTGCAGCGGACCGGCAAAGCGCTCGCGCTTCAGCGTAGGCTCATATCGCGCCAGCGATGTGATGCCGCAGCTAAAGCCGGATCCGCGCAAGACCTTGGCTGGGACTGCTAGGACCGCTTCAGGCCGCGGCCTTCAGTACGGCCTCCTGCGGGTGGCCGGCGAAGTAATCCATCAGCGCCTGCACCCCGCTGCCCGCCAGCGGCACGCCGTGCAGCTTGAGCCCCATCTCGACGCCGGCCACGGTGGCCACCAGCGTGAGGTCGTTGCAGTCACCGAGATGGCCGATGCGGAACATGCGGCCCTTGACCTTGCCCAGACCCGTACCGAGCGAGAGGTCGAAGCGGCGATGGATCAGCTGGCGCAACGCGTCGGCATCCACGCCGGCCGGCGTGACCACGCCGGTCAACACCGGTGAATACACCGCGGCCTCGGCACACTGGATCGGCAGCCCCCAGGCGCGCACCGCGGCACGCACGCCGTCGCCCCAGCGCTGGTGGCGCGCGAACACCGCCGGCAGGCCCTGCTCGAGCAGCATGTCGAGCGCCTCGCTCAAGCCATAAAGCAGATTGGTGTTCGGCGTGTACGGCCAGTACCCGCTCTGGTTGATCTCGACGATCTCGTCCCAGGCCCAGAACGACTTCGGCAGCCGCGACGCCTTCGCTGCCGCGAGCGCCTTCGGCGACAGCGCGTTGAAGCTGATGCCCGGCGGCAGCATCAGGCCCTTCTGCGAGCCGCTGATCGCGACGTCGACGCCCCACTCGTCGTGCCGGTAGTCGGCGCAGGCCAGGCCCGAGATGGTGTCGACCATCAGCAGCGCCGGGTGCCCCGCGGCATCGATCGCGCGGCGCACCGCGGCGATGTCGGAGGTGGCGCCGGTGGAGGTCTCGTTGTGCACCACGCACACCGCCTTCAGGCGACGATCCTTGTCGGCGCGCAGGCGTTGCTCGATCAGCTCGGCCTGCACGCCGCGGCGCCAGCCGTTGGGCAGCCCGGTCGCCGCGTCGATGCCGGGCACCGACAGGAACTCCGGCTGCAGGCCCAGGCGCAGCGCCATCTTCTGCCACAGCGTGGCGAAGTGGCCGGTCTCGAACATCAGCAGCGCGTCGCCCGGGCTCATCGTGTTGGCCAGCGCCGCCTCCCAGGCGCCGGTGCCCGAGGCCGGATAGATCACCACCGGATGCTGGGTCTGGAACACCTGGCGCATGCCGGCCAGCACCTTGAGCCCGAGCGCGCCGAACTCGGGCCCGCGATGATCGATCGTCGGCAGGCTCATCGCCCGCAGGATGCGATCGGGCACCGGGCTCGGCCCGGGGATCTGCAGGAAGTGGCGGCCGCTGGGGTGGTTGTCGAGCGCGATCATGAGCAGGTGGGCCCGGCGCCGCCGCTTCAAGTGCCGGGCCGCCAGGGCGCAGTGGACAATGCCCGCGATGATGGCACGCCGATTCGCACCCTGAGCGCATGGAATCCCCCACCACGGCCGCGGCCAATCGCACCGACCACACCGACACCAGCCACGCGCTGGCCGAACGCCTGCGCCGCCACACGCGCGGCGAGGTGATGTTCGACGCGGCGTCGCGCGGCCGCTATGCCACCGACGCGTCGATCTACCAGGTGATGCCGGTGGGCGTGTTCGTGCCCACCGACGACGCCGACGTGCAGGCCGCGCTCGACATCGCGCGCGAACTGCACGTGCCGGTGCTGCCGCGCGGTGCCGGCACCAGCCAGTGCGGGCAGACGGTCGGCGCGGGCCTCGTCATCGATGGCAGCAAGCACCTGCGCCGCGTGCTCGCGGTGGATGCCGCGCAACGCACGGCCACCGTGCAGCCGGGCCTGGTGCTCGACCACCTGAACGCGCAGCTCAAGCGCCATGGCCTGTGGTATCCGGTGGACGTGTCGACCAGCGCGCAGGCCACGCTCGGCGGCATGGCGGGCAACAACTCGTGCGGCTCGCGCTCGATCGCCTACGGCAACATGGTGCACAACGTGCTCGGCGCCGACATGTGGCTGGCCGACGGCAGCACGCAGCGCTTCGAATCGGTCGAGCGGCTCACCGGTCGCGCCGCCGACATCGGGCGCTTCGTGCGCACGCTGGCCGACAGCCACCGCGCCGACATCGAGACGCACTGGCCGCGCATGCTGCGCCGCGTGGCGGGCTACAACCTCGACATCTTCCACCCGGTGAGCGAGCGTCCCTACACCGCCGACGGCTCGGTGAACCTGGCGCACCTGTTCGTCGGCGCCGAAGGCACGCTCGGTTTCACGCGTTCATTGACGCTCAGGCTGGCGCCGTTGCCGCGCGCCAAGGTGCTGGGCGTGGTGAACTTCAGCCGCTTCCACACCGCGATGGACAGCGCGCAGCACATCGTCAAGCTCGGGCCGAGTGCGGTGGAGCTGGTCGACCGCACGATGATCGAGCTGGCGCGCGCCAACCCGGCCTTCAAGCCGGTCATCGAGTCGGCGCTGATCGGTGCGCCCGAGGCGGTCTTGCTGGTCGAGTTCAGCGGCGACGACCGCGCTGCGCTGCTCGCGCAGCTGCAGGCGCTGGTCGAACTGATGGGCGACCTGCAGCTGCCCGGCAGCGTGGTCGAGATGCCCGACGAGGCGCCGCAGAAGGCGCTGTGGGAGGTGCGCAAGGCCGGCCTCAACATCATGATGAGCCTCAAGGGCGACGGCAAGCCGGTGAGCTTCATCGAGGACTGCGCGGTGCCGCTGCAGCACCTGGCCGAATACACCGACGCGTTGACCGAGGTGTTCAGCCGCCACGGCACGCGTGGCACCTGGTATGCGCACGCGTCGGTCGGCACGCTGCACGTGCGGCCGATCCTCGACATGCGGCGCGACGGTGCACGCAAGATGCGCGCGATCGCCGACGAGGCCGGCGCACTGGTGCGCCGCTTCAAGGGCGCCTACAGCGGCGAGCACGGCGACGGGCTGTGCCGCGGCGAATGGATCGCCTGGCAGTTCGGCCCGCGCCTGAACGAGGCCTTGCGCGCCATCAAGCGCGAGCTCGATCCGCACAACCTGTTCTGCCCGAACCGCATCGTCGATCCGCCACGAATGGACGACGCATCGTTGTTCCGCTTTCCGCCGAGCTACCGCACGATCACGATCACGCCCGCGCTCGACTGGTCGGCGTGGAACGTGCAGAACGATCCGCGCACCGAAACCGTCGGCGCGCCCGGCAGCGGCGGTGACGCCACCGGCGGCCTGGCCAAGGCCGTGGAGATGTGCAACAACAACGGCCACTGCCGCAAGTTCGACGCCGGCACCATGTGCCCGAGTTACCGCGTCACGCGCGACGAGCAGCACCTGACGCGCGGGCGCGCCAACACGCTGCGCCTGGCGCTGGCGGGTCAGCTGGGGCCCGACGCGCTGGCCGGCGACGCCGTGCACGATGCGCTCGAGCTGTGCGTCAGCTGCAAGGGCTGCAAGCGCGACTGCCCCACCGGCGTCGACATGGCACGCCTGAAGATCGAGGCCAAGGCGCAGCGCCGCGCGCGTTTCGGCGCCAGCTGGCAGGACCGCCTGGTCGGGGCGCTGCCCGACTATGCCGCGCTGGCCAGCCGCCTGGCGCCGCTGCTCAACCTGCGCAACCGCGTGCCGGCGCTGGCTCGCCTGATGGAGCGCGCCACCGGCGTGTCGGCGCGCCGCTCGCTGCCGGCGTGGCGGCGCGACACCTTCTGGCAGCGCGCCGCGGCGCTCGGCCTGGCCGACCGCGCCACCACGCTCGCCGCGTCGAAGGCCGTGGTGTTGTGGATCGACACCTTCAACGCCCACTTCGAGCCCGACAACGCGGTGGCCGCTGTGCAAGTGCTGCGCGCTGGCGACTACACCGTGCATGCGGCGCAAGGCGCGGCGGGCGAACGGCTGTGCTGCGGTCGCACCCATCTGGCGGTGGGCGATGTCGAGGCCGCGCGCGCCAAGGCACGCACGCTGGTCGCCGCGCTGTTGCCGTTTGCCGAACGCGGCATTCCGATCGTCGGCCTCGAGCCGAGCTGCCTGCTGTCGCTGCGCGACGAGTACACGGTGATGCAGCTGGGCCCGGCGGCGCAGACGGTCGCCGCGCAGGCGCTGCTGTTCGAGGAGTTCGTGCAAACCGAGGCGCGCGCCGGCCGCTTTGCGCCGGCGTGGCGCGCCGCCGAGCGGCCCTTGTGCGTGCACGGGCATTGCCACCAGAAGGCATTCGGACTGATGGGCACGGTGACCGACACGCTGAAGCTGATCCCGCAGGCGCAGGTCGAGCTGATCGAGAGTTCGTGCTGCGGCATGGCCGGCAGCTTCGGCTACGAGGCAGCGCACCACGAGGTGTCGATGCAGATGGCCGAGCTGAGCCTGCTGCCCGCCGTGCGGGCAGCGAGCGACGCGATCATCGTGGCCGACGGCACCAGCTGCCGCCACCAGATCGCCGACGGCAGCGGCCGGCAGGCGCTGCACGTGGCACGCGTGCTGGCCGACCACCTGGCGGTCCCCGCCGCCGGTTGACTCTCTTGCGGCCCCGGCGGGCCGTTTGACAGCGTGGCCTTTGACCCAGGTCGACTGCGGGTCATTCCGGTCGGCGCGCTACGTAGTTCCCGCGTTGCACGAGGCAGCCCCGGCTTCTAGCATGCCGGCCATCGCGAGTATTCCGCTCAACCCCCTGGAGAGACCTCGATGAAGCGAATCACCCTGCTGGCCGTCGCTGCCTTGGCCACCACCGCCGCGTGGGCCGAGTACCCCGACAAGCCCGTCACCATCGTCGTGCCGTTCTCCGCCGGCGGCCCTACCGACAAGGTGGCACGCGACCTCGGCGTGGTGCTCGGCAAGGAGCTCAAGCAGACCGTGATCATCGAGAACGTCGGCGGCGCCGGCGGCACGCTCGGCGCCAACAAGGTCGCCAAGGCCGCGCCCGATGGCTACACGGTGCTGCTGCACCACATCGGCATGTCCACCTCGCCGGCGCTGTACCGCAAGCTGCCGTTCAACGTGCTCGAGGACTACGAGTTCCTCGGCATGGTCAACGACGTGCCGATGACGCTGATCGGCCGGCCCACGCTGCCGGCCAGCAACTATGCCGAGCTGGCCAAGTGGATCGAGGCCAACAAGGGCAAGATCAACCTGGCCAACGCCGGCCTCGGCGCCGCCTCGCATCTGTGCGGCCTGCTGTTCCAGCAGAGCGTCAAGGTCGACATGACCACCGTGCCGTACAAGGGCACCGGCCCGGCGATGACCGATCTGCTGGGCGGCCAGGTCGACATCATGTGCGACCAGACCACCAACACCAGCAGCCAGATCGAGGCCGGCAAGGTCAAGGCCTTCGCGGTCACGACCACCAAGCGGCTGACCACACCGGCGCTGGCCAAGCTGCCGACGCTCGACGAGTCGGGCTTGAAGGGCTTCAACGTCAGCATCTGGCACGGCATGTACGCACCCAAGGGCACGCCCAAGGCGGTGGTCGACAAGCTGAACGCCGCGCTGCGCGCCGGCCTGAAGGACGCCGATTTCATCAAGAAGCAGGAGGCACTCGGCGCCGTGGTCGTCACCGACGGTCGCCTGGCACCGGCCGAGCACAAGGCCTTCGTCACCGCCGAGATCGCCAAGTGGGGCCCGGCCATCAAGGCCGCC
>CALMQI010000458.1 GCA_937871935.1 uncultured Burkholderiales bacterium | reverse complement strand
CCGCGCCACCGACACGGCAGGCAACGTGCAACCCGAGCAGCGCATGGAAAACGCCGGCGGCTACAACAACACGAGCTGGGCCGACCACGCCGTGAAAGTGACGGTGGCCTGATCATGCGCAGCACCATCCAGCAGCGCTTCATGTTGCATGCAATGAGGGTCGCGTCGGTGCTCGTCGCCGGCTTGGCGCTGCCCGTTCTACCCGCGCTGGCGGCCGACGACAGGGCGCAACTCGCGCTAGGGAAGAAGCTGTTCCTGCAAGGCGTCGTCCCGTCGTGCGCCGTTTGCCACACCTTGCAGGCCGCGGGCGCCGAGGGCGCCGTCGGCCCGGTGCTGGACGAGTTGAAGCCCGACGCTGCGCGCGTGGCGAAGGCGCTGCGCAACGGGCTGGGCCAGATGCCTTCGTACAAGGACAAGCTCACCGATGCAGAGATTGAGGCTCTGTCGCTGTATGTGTCGAAGGCCAGCGGGGGTGCCAAGTGAGACTTCAGGTGGGTGGAATCTGAGGTGCATCCCCACCGATAAAGGCTCGTCCGCGCGGGCCGCAAGACGCTGACTGGCACCGAAACGCAGGGCATCTTCATCGGTCGCCGCCGTCGGCAGCGACTGCTTCTCAACTCCTCGACAGACTGGATTGGGTCGATCTGGAACAGTCAGGGCGACGGCACGAACGAGCGCGATCTGAGCACAGCAGTCCTTCGCGCGGGTTCCGCCAACTCCCTTCGTGGTCATCGCCAATGCCGAGGCCCTGCGGTCCCAGATGGTTGTTCTGGAGCCCTCATGGACGGTTAGCCGAGGCCTGCCCGCATGGCCGCCGCCGGTACGCACACGGCGGCGGCATGCAACACTGGCAAGCCGATGACGGAGTGCGACCGGTTCAGAGCGCACTGAGGAACGCCATCAACTTGTCCTCCGGCCGATAGCGCCTGGCCTGCACACTGGGAGGCGCAACCGTGTCCAGCACACGCTCCTTCAACGTCAGATCGGCATCGAGGTAAATCTGAGTGGTCTCCAGCGATTCGTGGCCAAGCCACATCGCGATCACCGACCGATCTACTCCAGCCTGAAGGAGCTCCATCGCCGTGGTGTGCCGCAACACATGTGGCGTCACGCGCTTGCACGTCAAGGATGCGCAGGTCCGGCCAGCTGTGGCAACGTGCTTGGCCACAAGGTACTGGACGCCGTCGGCACTGAGGCGGTTGCCTCTGGCACTCGGGAACAGAATGACGGGCTCAGGTCCCAAGTCGCTGCTCATCCATGACCGCAACGCTGCCTGTGTCTGTTTGGCCAGCGGCGTGCAGCGCTCCTTGCGCCCTTTCCCGAGCACGTGGACGTGGGCGCCCGTGCCGAGCCTGACATCGGCGGCTCGTAGACCGGTGATCTCGGACAGACGCAGCCCGGTCTGAACCGCAAGCAACAACAGGGCATGGTCGCGCCGCCCCGCCCATGTGGTCCGATCGGGTGCGGCAAGCAAGGCTTCGACCTCTTCACGTGTCAGATGGCAGACCTGCTTGCGAGTGCACCGCTTGCTGGGAATCGCCAGGACCCGCTGGATCAGGCCTGCATGACCAGGCGATTCAAAGGCGGCGTACTGAAAGAACGACCGAATGGCGCTCTGCCGCAGGTTCCGGCTTCTGGCAGTCACGCCGCGTTCGTGCTCAATGTCGGCAAGGAACGCCGCGATCAGCGGCGCGTCGAGTTGCTCCAACACCAGCGCGCTCGGGGCAACCTTGAGGCGCTTCTGGGCGAACCGGAGGAAGAGCCGGAAGGTGTCACGATAGGACGCGATCGTATGGGCGCTTGCCTGCCGCTGCTGCATGAGTCTTCGGGTGAAGAACCCCTCCAGCAGCACAGGGAGATTGCCAGTCGCGGCCGTCATGACAGCTTCTCCCAGTGACGCTCGAACCGGGCGAGCGCGTGGCCCATCAACTCGGGACACGCGCTGAGGTACCAGTAGGTGTACTCAATGCGCACGTGACCCAGAAAGGTTGACAAGGTCGGCAGGTGGCGCTCTACATCCTGGCCGGATCTGTACCAGCGCAGCAACGTTTGGATGGCAAAGCGGTGGCGCAGGTCATGCAACCGAGGGCGTGGAGCACCCGCGGAGGCGCGCACCTCCGCTTGGTCGAGCAACTGATAGAAGGTCCGATGGATGTGTCCCGGGTCAAGCGCCGTCCTCCGACCCGAGATGAAGAACTGCGGAGGCGCCAGCCGCTTGGCGAAGCGATCGCGGTGCGCGCGGTATTCCGCGAGTGCTGACCTGGTCGAGTCAGCAATCGGAGCCAGCCGAGACTTGCCGAACTTCGTCTGCCGAATGGTCAGCAAGCCTTGGTCGAGATCGACATCGCCGACCTCGAGACGGATCGCCTCACCGAGCCGCATCCCGGTGACGCTGAGCAGCCCCAAGAGGCAGTGGTAGGTCGCCCCTCGCAGGCCATCTGTAGGAGGCAGCGTCAACGCGCAAGCCATCAAGCGAGCAAGCTCATCGTCCGAGTACAGGTACGGTTGTCGCCGATGCCGATGTGAAGGAAGGAGGTTGGCGGGGGTGACCTCCGTGGCAGGGTCGAGCAACCGGTGGTGGAGCGTGAAGCCGCGAATCCGACGCAGCCGATCGGCGGCGAAGCCAGGGCGCGTGGATGGTTTGCTCAGGGCCCACTCTACGGCGGCGGCCGCCGTGATGGTCGTGACGCCGCGCCGGTCGAGAAAGTCCGTGAACTCGATCAGCGCATCTTCGTTCGCCCGAAGCTTGAACCCGAGCGCTCGCCGGAGTGCAAGGTAGTCGGAGGCAGCCTGTCTCAGCGGCGTCATTGCGCACCTCCCGGCCAAGAAGGAGCGACGGCCCGCAGGGAGCGAAGATCCACCTTCGCATAGATCGTCGTTGTCTGCTGCTGGCGGTGACGCAGCACTTCGCCGATCTCGGGCAGCGACGACCCCTCGCGCAGCAGTCGTGTGGCCAAGGTGTGACGGAGCACATGCGCTCCCTTGCTCGGCACATCGATGCCGGCGCGCTGAAGCGCGCGGCGGACGATCGCTGCAACAGCGGTACCACTGGAGAAGCCCTCGATCGGTGCCTGTGCTCGAAGGAAGACCTGCCGGGAGGAACAGCGTGGCCGGGCCTCGCTCAAGTATTGCGCCAGCGCTTGGCCC
>CALMQI010000457.1 GCA_937871935.1 uncultured Burkholderiales bacterium | reverse complement strand
TGGCGCTGAGGTTGGCCGCGGGCGCCTCCTCGATCACCTTCTGGTGGCGCCGCTGCAGCGTGCATTCGCGCTCGAACAGGTGGATCACCCTGCCCTGGCCATCGCCGGCGATCTGGATCTCGATGTGGCGGCCGTGGCGGATCAGCTTCTCGACGATCAGGGCGGCGTCGCCGAACGAGTTCTTGGCCTCGCGCATCGCGGACTCGATCTCCTGCTCCAGCCCCTCCAGGCTGGTGATGCCGCGCATGCCCTTGCCGCCGCCACCGGCCGCGGCCTTCAGCATCACCGGCAGGCCGACTGCACGCACCGACGCGGCGATCGCGGCCGGGTCGACGCTCGGTGCCTCGCTGCCCGGCACGATCGGCACCTTGGCAGCCTTGGCCTCGCGCTTGGCCGCGGCCTTGTCGCCCAGGCGTTCGATCACGTCGGCGGTCGGGCCGATGAACACCAGGCCCGCCGCTTCGACGGCGCGCGCGAATGCGGCGTTTTCGGCCAGGAAGCCGAATCCCGGATGGATGGCTTCGGCCCCGACGGATTTTGCGGCGGCGATCACCGCGTCGATGCGCAAATAGCTTTCGGAGGCCGGCGCGCCGCCGATCTCCACCGATTCGCCGATCTGCCGCACATGCAGCCCGTCGCGGTCGGCGCTGGAATGAACACCGGCCACCGCCACGCCCAACCGTCGGCAGGTGCGGGCGATGCGGCAGGCGATCTCGCCACGATTCGCTATCAGAATTTTCTTGAACACGGCGTCGATTCCCAGTTCACATCCGGAACACGCCAAAGCGCGAAGGCAGCGCCGGCACGCGGCCCGCCAGGTCGAGCAGCAGCGCCATCACGTCGCGCGTTTCGGCCGGCTCGATCACCATGTCGCACCAGGTGTTGCGCGCAAAGTTGTAGGCGTTGGCGAAGTCCTCGAAGGTCTTGCGCACCGGTGCCTTGTAGGCCTCGCGCTGCGCGTCGGTCCAGCTCGTGCCGTCGCGCTTGTGCTGGTCGTCCTTGACCATGGCCAGTGTCGTGGCCGCCTGGTCCGGGCCCATGATCGCGGCGCGGCCGTTGGGCCACATGATCAGCGCGTTGGGCTTGAACGGGCGGCCGCACATCGCCAGGTAGCCCGCGCCGTAGGAGCCGCCGATGATCAGCGTGTACTTGGCGACGTTGGCGCAGGTCATGGCCGTGATCATCTTCGCGCCGTGCTTGGCGATGCCGGCCTCCTCGGCTTCGCGCCCGACCATGAAGCCGTTGATGTCGGCCATGAACAGCAGCGGGATGTCGCGTTGGCAGCACAGCTCGATGAACTGCGTCGCCTTCATCGCGCTTTCGGAGAACAGCACGCCGTTGTTGCACAGGATGCCGACCTCGAAACCCTTGATGCGGGCAAAGCCGGTGATCAGCGTGTCGCCGTAGTCGGGCTTGAACTCGTGCAGGTCGCTGCCGTCGATCAGGCGCAGCACGATCTCGCGGTTGTTGGTGGGGATGCGCGGGTCGGCGCTGATGATGGCGTTGATCTCCGCCGGGTCGTGCAGCGGTTCGACGACCTCGGCCACGTCGCGGCGCTGGCGCGGCACGTCGCCGAGGTGGGCGACGACGTCGCGCAGGATGGCGATGGCGTGCGCGTCGCTCTCGGCCAGGCGATCAGTGTTGCCGTCCTGGCGGTTGGCGCGGTCGGCATCGGCGGGCACCGGCACCGCGTTGCTGCCGAAGGCCAGCGCGCCCTGGTCGCGCACGACGACCACCTCGTCGCACACCGCCGGCACGAAGGCGCCGCTGTCGGCGGCCGGGCCGTGCACACTGGCGATCTGGGCGATGCCCTCGCGCGACATGCGAAGCTGGTTGTACAGGATCGAGCCGAACTGGCCGTCGTCGGCGAACACGGCAGGCTGGCCGCCAACCTTGCCCAAGACCTGGCGCCCGCCCGACTGCACCATCGTCAGGCAGGGCAGGCGGTGCATCCAGGCGAAGCGCAGCGCCCGCACATGCTTCTTGCTGGTGATGGCGTTGTAGGTGCCGTCATGCACCGCGGCGTCGTTGGCGATCACCATGCAGGGCCGGCCCGACACCATGCCCACGCCGGCCACGATGCCGGCGCCCGGCGTGATGTCGCCGTGCAGGCCTTCGCCGGCCAACTGGCACAGCTCAAGGAAGGGCGAACCCGGGTCGAGCAGCGCGCTGACGCGCTCGCGCACCAGCAACTGGCCGGCTTCGCGCAGCGCGGCACGGGCCGCTTCGCTGCCGGCGGCCACCGCGGCGGCGCGGCGCGAGCGCAGATCGGCCACGCGGCTTTCGTAGAACTCGCGGTTGGCGCGCAACTCTTCGGGGCTGGCCGACAGGGCCGACTTGACGACGCTCATCGCGCGCTCCCGCCAGCGCGCTGCCGGCCTGTTGCGGGCCGGGCCGCGGGGTTCGGGGATTTCATCGTAAGGGGTGTTGCGTGGATTGCAGAGGGTGCAGCAAGGCCGGTAAGATAACAAACATTCGTTAGGCTGCCAATCCCTGCCGCCCCATGGGCGACTCACCACACGCCATGCATCCGATCCAATCCGACATCGCCACCGACAGTGCCGACTTCCAGCGCCAGCGCGACGCCTTCCTATCGCGTATGGCGGCGCTGCAGCCGCGCCGCGACGAGGCCACGCTGGGCGGCAACGAGAAGTCGCGCAAGCTGCACAAGAGCCGCGGCCAGATGCTGCCCCGTGAGCGCATCGCGGCCCTGCTCGACCCGGGCTCGCCCTTCCTCGAGATCGGCCACCTCGCCGGCGCCGACCTGTACGACGGCGTGCCGCCGGGGGCTACCATGATCACCGGCGTCGGCCAGGTCAGCGGCCGCGCCTGCATGCTGATCGTCAACGACGCCACCGTGAAGGGCGGCACCATGTACGGCATGACGACCAAGCGCCATACCCGGGCGCAGTTGTTCGCCTGGCAGCACCGTCTGCCCTGCATCACCATGGTGCAGTCCGGCGGCGGCTTCCTGCCCGACCTGGCCAACATCTTTCCTGACGAAGGCATGGCCGGCTCGATCATGTACAACCAGGTGAAGATGTCGGCCGAAGGCATCGCGCAGATCGCGCTGGTGCACGGCCCGTCCACCGCCGGCGGGGCCTACATCCCGGCGCTGTGCGACGAGGTGGTCATCATCCGCAACCAGGGTGCGATGTTCCTCGGCAGCCCGCAGCTGGTGTTCGCCGCCACCGGCGAGGTGGTCGACATCGAACCGCTGGGCGGCGCCGAGATGCACAGCCGGCTCAGCGGCGTCACCGACCACATGGCCGAAGACGACGCGCATGCCTTGCAGATCACGCGCAACATCGTCGCCCATCTCGGCGAGGCGCCACGCCTGCGCTGGACGCGCACCGCCGTCGAGGCACCCCGCTACGACCCGCATGAGTTGCTCGGCCTGGCGCGCACGGGCGACCATGCCGGCGACTGCCGCGAGATCATCGCCCGCCTGGCCGACGACAGCCGCTTCCAGGAGTTCAAGCAACTGCACGGCGAGACCCTGGTCTGCGGCTTCGCCCGCATCGAGGGCTTCGAGGTCGGCATCCTGGCCGGCAACGGCCTGCTCACCTCGCAGGCCTCGGCCAAGGGCGCGCACTTCGTCGAGCTGTGCTGCCAGCGCGACATCCCGCTGCTGTTCCTGGTCGACTCGCCGGGCTTCGCCGACAGCGACCAGGGCGACCAGCGCGGCATCGGCAAGCACGGCGCCAAGCTGCTCAACGCCGTGGCCAACGCCGACGTGCCCAAGTTCACCCTCATCGTCGGCGAAGCCTACGGCGCGGCCTACCACGCGCTGTGCGGTCGTGCCTTCAAGCCCAACGCGCTGCTGATGTGGCCCAACGCCCGCGCCGCCGCCTCGCGCGACGCCGGCGACGACGTGGCCGGCGCGTTGAACTGGGCCCGCCATCTGTGGTGCGACATGGTCATCGACCCGGCCGAGACCCGCCCCGTCCTCGCCCAGTTGCTCGACGTGGCCGGTCGAACGCCCGCCAAACCCACCGAGTTCGCCGTC
>CALMQI010000456.1 GCA_937871935.1 uncultured Burkholderiales bacterium | reverse complement strand
AACGGAGCCAGGTCTTGCGATCGAGCTCGCGAGACGCGACCCTCACGCGCTCGCCGATGGCCACCGGCGGGCGGTGAACGACGAAAGTGCGGTCGCGATTCAGCCGCCGCCCTTCGTTCAAGGTCGCATCGACGAAGTACAGATGTCCTTCTCCCGGGTCGAGGGGGAATCCGGTGCGGCCGATCACCAGGAACGTACCCGCCGCCGTGGTCGCCGAGCCGTAAGTCCAGTTCGCGCTCTCGGGAATCGACTCTCCGCCCACCGCCAGAGTACCGGCGGCCGTGCCGTCCGTGGTCCAGAGACCGAAACCCTCCGTTCCGAAGGCCCCGAAGACCGCTCGGTTGGCGCCGAGAGCCGCGAAGCCCCGGGGTGACGAACCCACGGCGGAACTCGTCGGGTTCAGGTCGAGGTCGAAGCTCGTCCGATCGAGACCGAGGAGAAACGGCTCGCGGCCGGCGGCGCTCGAGGAAATGGTGAAAGCCGGCGCCTGTGCGCTCAAGCTGCACGAGGACTGGGGCACGACGCCGGCGGCGATCGACAATTGCCTCACGGTCGCCGACGACCACGACGTGCAGGTGATGATCCACACCGACACGCTGAACGAGTCGGGCTTCGTCGAGGACACCATCGCCGCCTTCAAGGGCCGCACCATCCACGCCTTCCACACCGAAGGCGCCGGCGGCGGGCACGCGCCCGACATCATCAAGGTGGCGGGCCTGAGAAACGTGCTGCCCTCATCCACCAACCCGACGCGGCCCTTCACGGTCAACACGCTGGAAGAGCATCTCGACATGCTGATGGTGTGTCACCACCTCGATCCGAACATCCCGGAGGACATCGCCTTCGCCGAGAGCCGCATCCGCCGCGAGACCATCGCGGCTGAGGACATCCTGCATGACCTCGGCGCGCTCTCGATGCTGTCGTCGGACAGCCAGGCGATGGGTCGCGTGGGCGAGGTGATCATCCGCACCTGGCAGACGGCGCACAAGATGAAGGTGCAGCGCGGCTGGCTGGAACCCTCCCCCTCGACGGGGGAGAGCACGGGAGCGGGTGGAACCCGCTCCCGGAACGACAACTTCCGCGTCAGGCGCTACATCGCCAAGTACACCATCAACCCGGCCATCGCCAACGGCATCGCGCACGAGGTGGGCTCGGTCGAGGTCGGCAAGTGGGCCGACCTGGTGCTGTGGAAGCCGGCCTTCTTCGGCGTCAAGCCGAGCCTGATCCTCAAGGGCGGCTTCATCGCCGCCGCCGCGATGGGCGACCCGAACGCGAGCATCCCGACGCCGCAGCCGGTGCACTACCGGCCGATGTTCGGTGCCTTCGGCGGCGCGGTGGGGCGTACGTCACTCACCTTCGTCAGCCAGGCGTCGCTGCAGCTGGGCATTGCCGAGGCCTATGGGCTGCACAAGCAGATCTCGGCGGTGAGGGGCTGTCGCACGGTGAAGAAGGCGCAGATGATCCACAACGGCGCGACGCCGAAGATGGAGATCGACCCGCAGACCTACACCGTGCGCGCCGACGGCCAGCTGCTCACCTGCGAGCCGGCCACCGTGCTGCCGATGGCGCAGCGCTACTTCCTGTTCTAGGGCGGGTCAACAGACCGCGGATCACGCCGCGGTGCGCGCCCCGGCGGAGAGGATGCGCACCAGCGCCTTCTCCAGGTTGGCCACCGAGCGGTCCACGTGATGCAGCTTCTCCAGGCCGAACAGGCCGACGCGGAAGGTCTTGAAGTCGGCCGGCTCGTCGCACATCAGCGGCACGCCCGAGGCGGTCTGCAGGCCCTCGGCGATGAAGGCCTTGGCGCTGTGCAGGCCGTTGTCGTCGGTGAAGCTGACCACCACGCCCGGCGCCTGGAAACCCTCGCCGGCGACGCTCTTGATGCCATGCGACGCGAACATCGCTCGCACGCGCTGGCCGATCGCGATCTGTTCGTCGCGCAGCTTCGCGAAGCCGTAGGCTCGGGTCTCCAGCATCACGTCGCGCGTGCGGGCCAGCGCGTCGGTGGGCATCGTCGTGTGGTATGCGTGGCCACCGCCTTCATAGGTCTCCATGATCTGCAACCACTTCTTGAGATCGGCCGCGAAGCTCGTGCTGGTGGTGCCGTCGATCACCTTTCGGCCATGCTCGGAGAGCATCACCATCGCGCAGCAGGGCGAGCCGCTCCATCCCTTCTGCGGCGCGCTCACCAGCACGTCGACGCCGGTGGCCCGCATGTCGACCCACATCGCGCCGCTGGCGATGCAGTCGAGCACGAACAGCCCGCCATGCTCGTGCACGGCATCGGCCACCGCCTTCAGGTAGGCGTCCGGCAGGATCATGCCGGCCGCGGTCTCCACGTGCGGCGCGAACACCGCCGCCGGCTTCTCGGCGCGGATGGCGGCGACGACCTCGTCGATCGGCGCCGGCGTCCAGGGCTGCTGCCGGCCTGACGCCACGGGGCGAGCCTTGAGCACGATCTGCTGCGACGCGATGGCGCCTTGCTCGAAGATCTGCGTCCAGCGGTAGCTGAACCAGCCGTTGCGAATGACGAGCACCTTCTTGCCGGTGGCGAACTGGCGCGCGACGGCTTCCATGCCGAACGTGCCGCTGCCGGGCACCAGCACCGCCGAGCGGGCCTGGTACACCTCCTTCAACACGCCGGAGATGTCGGTCATCACGCGCTGGAAGCGCGCCGACATGTGGTTCAGCGCGCGGTCGGTGTAGACGACGGAATATTCGAGCAATCCGTCGGGGTCGATCTCAGGCAGCAGCCCAGGCATGGCAATCCTCTCGTGTGCACCGCGCTAGAGCGCGACCGAGCAGGTTACCACCCCGGTCGGCCAGCCGCCCCGCACCTAGGGCGCGCGTCGGGGTGCCGCCTGCAACAGCTCGCGCAGCGCCTGGCTGTAGAACTTAGCGCGTCCGGTGGTGCCATGGCCGGCGGTGTCGTCGCTAGCGGGAATCAAATGCAGCCGCCCGTTCTTCACCCGCTTGAGCGCGGCATCCATCAGCCCGGTTTCCGGCGGGTTGCGTTCGTCGTCGGCCGCGTTGATCACCAGCAGCGCGGCCTGCATGCGCTCCAACCCCGGCGCCGGGTTGTAGTCGCGCGAACTGTCCCACTGGTACAGCGTGTCGTTGGCATCGCCACGGAAGGGCGCCTTCAGCCGGCTGTCGAGCACCTTGTCGGCCGCCTCGCGCGTGGGCGCCGCCTTCTGCGTGGCCAGCGTGCCGCCATTGGTGGCGATCGCGAAGAACACGCTGGCAAACTGCGTCGACTTCGGCTGCGTGGTGTAGTCGCCGCCCTTCCACTCGGGATCGTTGCGGATCGAGTCGGTGATCAGCCGGCGCAGCATCCAGTTGCGGCTCGCCATCTCGGTGGGCTGCGACGCCATCGGCGCCAGCGCATCCATGAAGTCGGGGTATTTCACGCCCCAGATCCAGGCGTGCATGCCGCCCATCGAGTTGCCGGTGATCAGGCGCACGTGCTTGATGCCCAGGCCCTCGGTGACCAGGCGGTACTGCGCGAGCACCATGTCGTCGTAGTTGTAGCGTGGGAACTTCGCGCGCAGTCCGTCCGACGGCTTTGACGTCTGCCCGTGGCCGATGGCGTCGGGCAGGATGATGAAGTACTTGCCGGCGTCCAGCGGCTGGCCGGCGCCGAACAGTTCGCCGGCATAGGCTGGCGTCAGCATGCTGGCGCCGGAGCCGGTGGTGCCGTGCAGCACGATCACCGGCTCGCCGCTGGGTTCGCCGACGGTGCGGTACTGGATGCGCAGTTCCGGCATCACGTCGCCGGTATGGAACTTGAAGTCGCGTGCGATCCAGACGCCTTGCTTCGGCGCCGGGTAGTCGGCGGCCCAGGCCGCGCTGCCGAGCAGCGTGGCCAGCAGCGTCGCCACAATCAGTCGTCGAATGCAGTAGCTCATCGGTACTCTCCCGGAAGTCGACGGTGGACCGGCGACGCTAGCAGAGGCCATGCGCCGTCGGGCCGGGGTTTGCTCGGGGTCCCGTCCGGCCCGGGCGTTTGCTGTCAGACTTGGCGCTCCGCTTACAGGATCCGTCGCCATGCTGATCGTCAACCGCGTCATTCCGGCCGGCCGCGGCCTCGCCAGCGTCCTGCTCAAGCGCGCTGCAACCGTCGAACTCGACTGGGACGTGCGCCAGAAGAGCCGCTTCGACGCCACCGACTCCCACGGCCGGGCGATCGGCGTCTTCCTGCCGCGCGGCACCGTGGTGCGCGGCGGCGACGTGCTGGTGGCCGAGGACGGTTCGCTGCTCGCCGTGAGCGCCGCGCCGCAGCCCGTGCTGCTGGTGCGCCATTGCAGCGAGCACGGCACGCCGTTCGACCTGCTGCGCGCGGCGTATCACCTGGGCAACCGGCATGTCGCGCTCGAGCTGAAACCCGACCACCTGAAGCTCGAGCCCGACCACGTGCTGGCCGACCTGCTGCGGCAGATGCACCTGATCGTGAGCGAGGAACGGTCGGCCTTCGAACCCGAGACCGGCGCCTACGCCTCCGGCGCTCACGCCCACGGCCATCAGCACGGTCATGGGCACGGCCGCGACCACGACCACGGCCACGATCATGCGCACGGCGGTCCCGCACACGATCACACCCACGACCAAGCTGCGCAGGATCACGATCACGGCCATCCGCACCATGCCCATCACGGTCACGGTCACGAGCATTGATGTCGCGCCGACGAGCCGAGCCGCCACGCCTGGCGGCCGCCGCGATGATCGAGCTGATGCGCCTGGCCTCGCCGGCGCTGCCGGTCGGCGGCTTCAGCTACAGCGAGGCGCTCGAGGCAGCCGTCGACAGGGGTGCCGTCGCCGGCGAGACGCAGGCCCGCGACTGGTTGCTCGACCAGCTTCAGCTGACACTGGCCCGCAGTGACCTGCCGGTCACGGCCCTCGCGTTCAAGGCCTGGCAACGTGCTGATCTCGCCCGCGTGCGCGAACTCAACGACTGGGTGCTGCAGACTCGCGAGAGTCGCGAGTTCGCCCTGCAGTCGCAGCAGACGGGCCGATCGTTGATCGAGTGGATGCGCCAGCGCGGCTCGACCCCGCCACTGCTCGACGCCGCGTTGGCGCTGACGCCGGCGCCCAGCTGGCCGGTGGCCTTTGCGCTGGCAGCGGTGCACAGCGGCGCACCGCTGCGCGAGGCGGCGATCGCAGCGGCCGTCGGCTGGGCCGAGAACATGGTGTCGGCTGCGGTCAAGGCGGTGCCGCTCGGCCAGAGCGGCGGTCAGCGCCTGCTCGACGCGTTGAACGCGCGGCTGCCGGCGTTGGTCGACGCCGCGATCACGCTGCCCGACGGCCAGCGCCAGGCCTTCGCGCCGATGCTCGCCATCCTGTCGTCGCAACACGAAACCCAGTACACGAGGCTGTTCCGATCATGAACGATGCGCGCCTGCACCACGTTCCCGGCCGCTCGAAGAAGCTGCCCCCGTTGCGCGTGGGCGTCGGCGGCCCGGTCGGCTCGGGCAAGACCACGCTGGTGGAGATGCTTTGCAAGGCGATGCGCGAGCGCTGGGACCTGGTGGTCGTGACCAACGACATCTACACCAAGGAGGACCAGCGCCTGCTCACCGTGGCCGGCGCGCTGGCGCCCGAGCGCATCATGGGCGTCGAGACCGGCGGCTGCCCGCACACCGCGATCCGCGAGGACGCATCGATCAACCTGGAGGCGGTGGACCGCATGCTGGAGAGGTTTCCCGACGCCGACATCGTGTTCATCGAGTCCGGCGGCGACAACCTGGCAGCGACCTTCAGCCCCGAGCTCAGCGATCTGACGATCTACGTGATCGACGTGGCCGCCGGCGAGAAGATCCCGCGCAAGGGGGGGCCCGGCATCACCAAGAGTGATCTCTTCGTGATCAACAAGGTCGACCTCGCGCCGTACGTGGGCGCCGACCTGTCGGTGATGGAGGCCGACACGCGGCGCATGCGGCCGAACCGTCCCTACGTGATGACCAACCTGAGGACGAAGCAAGGCCTCGCCGACGTGGTGGCGTTCATCGAGCGCAAGGGCTTGCTGCAGGCCGCCTGAGGCAGCGCCGGCCGGCGCGCAGGTGGCGTAGAGTGCGGGCGTCGCACATACCATCAGGAGGAACTCACATGAGTCTGATCAGTTTCATCAAGGAAGCCGGCGAGAAGCTCTTCGGCAAGGGCGAGGCGAAGGCGGCGCAGGAAGCGGTGGCCCAGCAGGCCAGCGCCGAGAACCTGGAACGCCTGAACCGTGCCGCCGGCGACGCGATCGCTACCTACATCGGATCGATGGGCCTGAAGGTCGACAGCCTCGATGTCGGTTTCGACGGCAGCAGCGGCACCGTCACCGTGGCCGGCGTGGCCGCCGACCAGTCGACCAAGGAGAAGGTGGTGCTGTGCTGCGGCAACGTGGCGACCGTGGCCGCCGTGAACGACATGCTGACGGTAGCGACGCCGGCCGACGAGTCGAAGTACTACACTGTCGTCAGCGGCGACAACCTGTCGAAGATCGCCAAGCAGTTCTACGGCAATCCGAACAAGTATCCGGTGATCTTCGAGGCCAACAAGCCGATGCTGACGCACCCGGACAAGATCTATCCGGGGCAGCTGCTCCGGATCCCACCCGCCTGAATCAGCGGATCGGTGAGAGCTCGCGCAGGGCTTTCACCGCTCCCTGCCCGATCGACGCGCCGAAGCGCTTGGCCAGTCGCTCGGCGACGTTTTCCTTCGGCGTGTAGTCGATCACCTCTTCGGCCTTCACGACCTCGCGCGCCACGTAGTCGAGGTTGCCGTACTTGTCGGCCAGCCCCTGGCGCAGCGCTTCCTCGCCGTTCCAGAACAGACCCGAGAAGGTGTCGGGCGATTCCTTCAGCCGCTTGCCGCGACCGTCCTTCACCACCTTGATGAACTGCTGGTGGATCTGGTCGATCATCGACTGCGCATAGGCCTTGTGCTTCTCGTTCTGCGGCGAGAACGGATCGAGCATGCCCTTGTTCGCACCAGCGGTGAGCAGGCGGCGCTCGACGCCCAGCTTGTCCATCGTGCCGGCGAAACCGAAGCTGTCCATCAGCACGCCGATCGAACCGACCAGGCTCGCCTTGTCGACGAAGATCTCGTCGGCGGCGACCGCGATGTAGTAGGCGCCCGAGGCGCACATCTCCTCGACCACCGCGTAGACCGGCTTCTTGTGCACGGCCTTCAGGCGCTTGATCTCGTCGTTGATGATGCCGGCCTGCACGGGGCTGCCGCCCGGGCTGTTGATGCGCAGCACCACGGCCTTCGAGCCGGCGTCCTCGAAGGCCGATTTCAATGCCGCGACCAGGTTCTCGGCGCTGGCGTCGGACTCCGCGGCGATCTCGCCTCGGACCTCGATCAACGCCGTGTGCGGCCCGCTCGGTGCACTGCCGTGGCCGCGCTGCACCGTCAGGGCCCAGGCGATGAAGAAGAACAGGCCGAGCCAGGCCAGCCGGAAGAACACGCGCCAGCGACGCTCGCTGCGCCGGTCGCGCAGCAACTCGCGGGTCAGGTGCTCGAGCCCGCGCTCGAAGCTGGACGGGCCATGCGAGGTGGATGCCTGGGCTGCCGAGGCGGGTGCCGAGCTCTCGCCGGCGGCGGCCGTTGACGGCGGCAGGTAAGGTTCCTGGGGATTCATGATGGGCTTTCGGGGGCGGCGGCGCCGGGCGGCGCGGGCGGCACGTCGTCGTCGAAGGCGACGGGCTGAATGTCCTTCGAAGGATACCAATACACCTCGCCATCGCGCTCGTCGGTCACGATTGGCATCAATCGGCCCTGGCCGCAAGGCCCGCCGACGCAGCGGCCATCGGCCGGCTCGTAGGCGGCGCCGTGGATCGAACAGAGGATCCAGCGCTTGTCCATGTCGAGGAACTGACCGGCCTGCCAGTCCATCTCGGTGGGCACGTGGGCGCAGCGGTTGATGTAGGCCACCACCTTGTCATCGAAGCGCAGCGCGAAGGCGCGTGCCGGCGCGTTCCACATCCGCACGTCGAACACGATGGCCTGGCCGCGCTCGGTCAGCTCGGCGCTGGTACAGAGGTACTGCGCCTCGGTGACGCGATCGACCGGTGGCGGCAGTGGCGCGAATTCAGCCATGCTGCAGCAGCCAGTCGTGCAGCTCGGCCGTCGAATGGGCAACGAACAGCGGGGCGAAAGCCACGAACGCCACCGGGTCGTGCGCCCCGTAGCTGACGCCGATGCAGGGTACGCCGGCATTGGCCGCCAGCTGCAGATCGTGGGTGGTGTCGCCGATCATCAGGGTGCGGTCGGGTGGCACGCCGAGCTCCTGCATCAGCTCGAGCAGCATGCGCGGGTCCGGCTTGCTTGCCGTCTCGTCGGCGGTGCGGGTGGCATCGAACAAGGCACCGAGTTGGGCAGTCGACAGCGCCTCGTCGAGGCCGCGCCGGCTCTTGCCGGTGGCCACTGCCAGGCTGTGCTGCCGCAAGCGCAGCGACTGCAGCATGGCGAGCGTGCCGGGAAACAGCGCCAGATCGTGCTGGTGCGCGAGGTAGTGATGCCGGTAGCGCGCGCCGAGTTCCGGATAACGCTCCGGCGCCAGCCCGGGCGCCGCGTGCGCCAGCGCGTCGTGCAGTCCGAGCCCGATGACATACGCGGCACGCTCGTCGCTCGGCACAGCGGCGCCGACATCGCGGCAGGCCGCCTGGATGCAGCGCACGATCAGCGGCGTCGAATCGAACAGGGTGCCGTCCCAGTCGAAGGCGATCAGGTCGAAACGGCGAGAAGCGTCCATCGCAAGGTTCATCAATGCGGATCGGTCATGCGGGCCAGCAGTCTGACGCATTCGACCGGCAGCGGCGCCTCCAGCTCGATGTGCTCGCCGGTAGTCGGATGATCGAAGGCCAGCCGGCGCGCGTGCAGGAACATGCGGGGAAAGCGTTGGCCGTCGAAACCGGTGCCGCGCGCAAAGTCGCGGTTGACGGCGAAGTCGCCATACTTGTCGTCACCGACGATCGGCTGGCCATGATGCGCCAAGTGCACTCGGATCTGGTGCGTGCGGCCGGTCTTGATGGTCACGTCGAGCAGCGAGTAGCCCTCGGTGGGGACCAGCCCCCGCTGCGCCAGCTCACGGCCACGCGGGTCGTCCAGGTTCACCACGGCGACGTCGCTGTAGCCGGGGGTGAACAGCTCGGCCTTGGTCTCGAAGTAGTCGTCGAGGTCGCGATGGAAGTCGAGGTGGTCGTGCGAGAGGTTGGTGAAGAGTGCGCAGTCGAAAGCGACGCCGTTGGCGCGCCCCTGCTCCAGGCCGTGCGAGGACACCTCCATCGCCACTGCGCCCGCGCCCGCCGCCTTGAACTCGTCAGCGTGGTCGGCGAACAGTTTGGTCTCGGCGGTGCAGCCCGGCGTGTAGGCGGCCGGGAAGAAGTAGATCACCACCGGGCCCTTCTTGAGCGCGTCGGATAGTTTGAAGGTGAACTCGGTTCC
>CALMQI010000455.1 GCA_937871935.1 uncultured Burkholderiales bacterium | reverse complement strand
CTTCGACCTTCGCCCGTGACCATGTCGGCCTCCGGCAAGGAAGACGAGAACTTGCAACGCGATGGAAGCAACTTTGTCGCCTGGTATCGCGGACTGGAACCTCATCAACGCTTTGAAGACAAACAGCGGTTGCATCACAAGCTTCGCGAGGCGCTCGCCGGCTTGTCGCTCGACGACGTGGCCTCGCTCCAGCAGCGGGGGCAGCACATCCGCAAGGCGTTTCTCGCCGGCGAGCTGCCCTCGGACGTGGTCCGCGACATCGAGCACGCCTACGCCCGGCTGGGCGCCCCCGACGTCGCGGTCCGGAGCAGCGCGACCGCCGAGGACCTGCCCGACGCGAGCTTCGCCGGGCAGCAGGAGACCTTCCTCAACGTGACCGGCATCGACGACGTGCTGCATCGCATGCGCGAGGTGTTCGCCTCGCTGTACAACGACCGGGCGATCAGCTACCGCGTCCACAAGGGATTCGCGCATGGCGACGTCGCCCTGTCAGCCGGCGTGCAGCGCATGGTGCGCTCCGATCTCGGCAGCGCCGGCGTGCTCTTCACGATCGATACCGAGTCGGGCTTCGAGGACGTGGTGTTCGTGACGTCCAGCTACGGGCTGGGCGAGACGGTGGTGCAGGGCACAGTGAATCCCGACGAGTTCTACGTGCACAAGCCGATGCTCAGGGCCGGCAAGCAGGCCATCATCCGCCGCTCCCTCGGCTCCAAGCTGGTGCGCATGCAGTTTGCCAGCGACGCCGAACGGGCGGCCACCGGCAAGCTGGTGACGACCGTGGACACGCCGCCCGAACTGCGCAACCGCTATTCGCTCAGCGATGCCGACGTCACCGAGCTCGCGCGCTATGCGCTGATCATCGAGGCGCACTACGGCCGTGCGATGGACATCGAATGGGGCCGCGACGGCCACGACGGCAAACTCTACATCCTGCAGGCACGGCCCGAGACGGTGAAGAGCCAGGCCACCGTCGAGCATCGCTACAAGCTCAAGGGCCACGGCACGGTGCTGGCCGAAGGCCGCGCCATCGGCCAGAAGATCGGCACCGGGCGCGTGCGCCTGGTGCACTCGCTGGCTGAGATGGACAGCGTGAAGCCCGGCGACGTGCTGGTCACCGAGATGACCGATCCCAACTGGGAGCCGGTGATGAAGCGCGCCTCGGCCATCGTCACCAACCGAGGCGGCCGCACCTGCCACGCGGCGATCATCGCGCGCGAACTCGGCATCCCGGCGGTCGTCGGTTGCGGCGACGCCACCGAGCGGTTGGTCGACGGTTCGCTGGTCACCGTGTCGTGCTCCGAGGGCGACACCGGTTTCATCTACGACGGCCTGCTCGAGACCGAGGTCACCGAAGTCAAGCGCGGCGAGATGCCGTATTGCCCGATCAAGATCATGATGAACGTCGGCAACCCGACGCTGGCCTTCGAGTTCGCGCGCATTCCGAATGCAGGCGTCGGCCTGGCGCGGCTGGAATTCATCATCAACACCAACATCGGCGTGCACCCGAAGGCGATCCTCGACTATCCGAACGTCGACCCGGAGCTCAAGATGGCGGTCGAGTCGGTGGCGCGTGGCCACGCGTCACCCCGCTCGTTCTACGTCGACAAGTTGATGGAGGGCATCGCCACCATCGCCGCCGCGTTCTGGCCCAAGCCGGTGATCGTGCGGCTGTCGGACTTCAAGTCCAACGAGTACAAGCTGCTCATCGGCGGCAAGCGCTACGAGCCCGACGAGGAGAACCCGATGCTGGGCTTTCGCGGTGCGTCGCGCTACATCAGCGGCGAGTTCAGCGACGCCTTTGCGATGGAGTGCGAGGCGCTGCGCCGGGTGCGCGGCGAGATGGGTCTGACCAACGTGGAGATCATGGTGCCGTTCGTGCGCACGGTGCGGCAGGCCGAGCGCGTGGTGCAACTGATGGCCGAGCGCGGTCTCGTGCGCGGCAAGGACGGGCTCAAGGTCATCATGATGTGCGAGGTGCCGAGCAATGCAATCTTGGCCGACCAGTTCCTGGCGCATTTCGACGGCATGTCGATCGGCTCGAACGACCTGACGCAGCTGACGCTCGGCCTGGACCGCGACTCTGGCCTCCAGCAGCTGACCGACGACTTCGACGAGCGCGACCCCGCCGTCAAGGCGATGATCTCGCGCGCCATCACGGCCTGCCGGGCGACCGGCAAGTACGTGGGCATCTGCGGCCAGGGACCGAGCGACCACCCGGACTTCGCCGATTGGCTGGCCGCCGAAGGCATCGGCTCGATGTCGCTGAACCCCGACACGGTGATCGAGACCTGGCAGCGCCTGGCGGCTCACTGACGGATCGAGCCGGCGAGCCCGGCTATAATCACGGGCTTTCCCTTGCCGCACCCGACTGTCGACGCAAACGGGGCGGCTTCCATACCGGAAACCACAAGGAGTCTTCATGCGTCACTATGAGATCGTGCTCCTGATCCATCCGGATCAAAGCGAGCAGGTTCCAGCCATGCTGGAACGCTACAAGGCACTCGTCACCGCCGGTGGCGGCAAGGTGCATCGGGTCGAGGACTGGGGGCGGCGCCAGCTAGCCTACATGATCCAGAAGCTCGCCAAGGCGCATTACCTGTGCCTCAACATCGAGTGCGGCCAGCCCGTGCTGAGCGAGCTGGAGTCGGGTTTCCGCTTCAACGACGCCGTGCTGCGCCACCTCACGGTGGCCAAGAGCAATGCGGAGACCAACCCGTCGGTCATGATGAAGGCCGTCGAGAAGGAAGAGGCCCGCAAGGCCGCGCAGGAGAGCCATGCCTGAGCCGCGGACGCGGCGCATCTGACAATCTTTCGTCCGGCTGCCGATGAACCGCCTGGTGCTGTCGGCGCAGTTGGTCGAACGAGGTGCGCGGCGCTTCACGCCGGCCGGTCTGCCGGTGCTCGAGCTGCGACTGCAGCACGAGTCGGAACTGACCGAGGACGGCCAGACGCGCCGCGTGTCGATGGAAGTCAGGGCGCTGGCCATCGGTGCCATCACCGACAGGCTGTCCGCGCTGGTGCTGGGAGCGTCAGCCCAGTTCGCCGGCTTCCTGGCACAAGGACGCAACGGACGCGGCGTGGTGTTTCACATCACGTCGATCGACTGAAGACCACTGAATCGAAAGAGGATCCACCATGCCACCGCCAAGAGGTAAAGGTAAGTTTTCGAAGGACCGCAAGCCCAAGCGCAATCAGCAGTCGCTGCTGTTTCGCCGCAAGCGGTTCTGCCGCTTCACCGTCGCCGGCGTCAAGGAGATCGACTACAAAGACGTCGACGTGCTGCGCGACTTCATCGGCGAGAACGGCAAGATCACGCCGGCCCGCCTGACCGGCACGCGCGCGTATTACCAGCGCCAGCTCACGACGGCGATCAAGCGCGCGCGTTTCCTGGCGCTGATCCCGTACAGCGACCATCACCGCGTCTGAAGGAGCCGAGACCATGCAAGTGATCCTGCTCGAAAAGATCGTCAATCTGGGCAACCTGGGCGACGTGGTCAAGGTCAAGGACGGCTTTGCCCGCAACTACCTGATTCCGTCGAAGCGCGCGCGTCGCGCCACCGAGGCGGCGATCAAGGAGTTCGAGGCACGCCGTGCCGAACTCGAAAAAGCCGCGGCCGACAAGCTGGTGGCGGCGCAATCGACCGGCGAGCGACTGGCCGGCAAGACGGTCACCGTGGCGCAGAAGGCCGGCGTCGACGGGCGCCTGTTCGGCTCGGTGACCAACTTCGACATCGCCGAGGGCCTGAAGAAGATGGGCTTCGAGATCCAGAAGTCGCAGATCCGCATGCCCTCCGGGCCGCTGAAGACCGTGGGGGAGCATACGGTGTCTGTGGCCGCGCATACCGACGTGGTGGTCGACATCCAGGTGAACGTGGTGGCTGAGGTCGAGTAGGCGAGCGCCCGCCAGGCGTCATCCACAGGGCCGGCTGCTGCCGGCCCTGTGCGTTTTGCATTCGCTGACCACCTGATTTCCACAGGTCTGCCCACAGGTCGCCGCAGCGACGCGGCATATCATCACGTCCATGTCAGCCGTGTTCCGTTCTGCCGATGCGCCCGCCGAAGACGAGGTCGCCCGCCTGCGCATTCCACCGCACTCGGTCGAGGCCGAGCAGAGTGTGCTGGGCGGTCTGCTGATCGACAACCTGGCCTGGGACCGAGCGGCAGACCTGCTGACAGAGAGCGATTTCTACCGCTCCGAGCATCGCCAGATCTACACGGCGATCACCAGTCTCGTCGGCGCCAACAAGCCGGCCGACGTGGTGACGGTGTTCGAGCAGTTGCAGAGCCTGGGCCGCGCCGCCGACTGCGGCGGGCTCGGCTACCTGAACTCGCTGGCGCAGAGCGTGCCGAGCGCGGCCAACCTGCGGCGCTATGCCGAGATCGTGCGCGAGCGTGCGATCCTGCGCAAGCTGATCGGGGCCAGCGACGAGATCGCCACTCAGGCCTTCAACACGCAGGGCCGCTCGGTGTCGCAGATCCTCGACGAGGCGGAAGGCCGCATCTTCAGGATCGGCGAGGAGGGCTCGCGCAACAAGCAGGGCTTCGTCGGCATCGACAAGCTGGTGGTCGAGCTGATCGACCGCGTGACCGAGCTGCACGAGAACGGCGCCGAAGAGGTGACCGGCGTGCGCACCGGCTTCTACGACCTCGACCGCTACACCGCGGGGCTGCAGAAGGGTGATCTCATCGTGCTGGCGGCCCGCCCGTCGATGGGCAAGACCGCATTCGCGTTGAACATCGCCGAACACGTGGCCGTGCAGGAAGAGCTGCCGGTGCTGGTGTTCTCGATGGAAATGGGCGCCTCGCAGCTGGCCGTGCGCATGGTCGGCTCGCTCGGCCGCATCGACCAGCAGCACCTGCGTACCGGGGCGCTGAAGGACGACGAGTGGACGCGGCTCACCGAAGCCGTCGACAAGCTCGGTAAGGTGAGCATGTTCATCGACGAGACCGCGGCGCTCAACCCGGCCGAGCTGCGTGCGCGCGCGCGGCGCATGGCACGCCAGTTCGGCGGCACGCTGGGGCTGATCGTGGTGGACTACCTGCAGCTGATGAGCGGCAGCAGCGGCAGCGACGAGAACCGCGCCACCGAGCTCGGCGAGATCTCGCGCGGCCTCAAGGCACTCGCCAAGGAGCTGCAGTGCCCGGTGATCGCGCTGTCGCAGCTCAACCGCAGCGTGGAGACGCGCAACGACAAGCGGCCGATGATGAGCGACCTGCGTGAGTCCGGCGCGATCGAGCAGGACGCCGACGTGGTCATGTTTATCTACCGCGACCACGTGTACAAGCCAACCGAAGAGAACCGCGGCTCCGCCGAACTGATCATCGCCAAGCAGCGCAACGGCCCCACCGATACCGTCAATCTCGTCTTCCTGCGCGAGTTCACCCGGTTTGAGAACCGCGCCCCCGAGGATTACTCCTCCGGCTTCGGCGGCGATTCCGGCTACTGATCGGCGCGACGCCCCAGCCACGATGAGCGAGCGCGACGCGGCAAGGTCGCATCACCCCGCGACCGCATGGGTGGACCTGAGCGCAATCCGGGACAACTTCCGCGCGCTGCGGAATCACGCAGGCTCCCGCAGCGTCATCCCGGTCATCAAGGCGGACGCCTACGGCCACGGATCCGTCCAGGTGGCCCGTGCCCTCGAGCCCATGGGCGTCGCGATGTTCGCGGTCGCGTATGTCGACGAGGCGATCGTCCTCCGGAAGGCGGGCATCGCGACGCCGATCCTCGTCCTCACCGGTTTCGCGCCGGATCAGCTCGACGACGTGTTCGCCCATCGCCTCGCGCCTGTGATTTCGACGCGGGAACAGCTGATCGCGCTCGAAGCGCTCCCCCTCGACGAGGATCGCAGCCGCCTCGCCCGCCTGTGCGCCGAGCGCGAAGTCCCGGTCATCGAGATCGACATCTATGGCGAGTTGCCCTTCGACGACCGCCGGCCGCGCACGTCGGACCGCATCGACATCTTCGTCGAGCACGCCAAGCGGCTGACCCTA
>CALMQI010000454.1 GCA_937871935.1 uncultured Burkholderiales bacterium | reverse complement strand
CAGGCCGTCGGGCACGCTGCGCACGCCGGCCAGCTTGGTGTTGTAGGCCCACAGCCAGTTGCGGTGGTACAGATAGACGATCGGCCGCTCCTTCAGCACCTTGGCGGCGATCTGCTCGTACACCTTCTTGCGCTCGTCGGTCGAGCGCAGCGTGCGCGACTGGTTCAGCAGCGCATCGGTCTCCGGCGTGCAGTAGCCCGAGTAGTTGAGCGGCTGCTTGCAGCCGTGGAAGCTGAACGCGTTGCCGTCGGGGTCGGCGCGGCCGCTCCAGGCCAGCACGTAGGCGTCGAAGTCGCCCTTGTCGGCGAGGTTCAGGCTGGTGGCGAACTCGGTGGCCTGGATCTTCACGTCGAAGCCGGCCTCGCGCGTCATCGCCTGCACCACCAGCGCCAGGCGCTGCGCGTCGCTGGTGGTGGGCGTCATCAGCGTGAAGCTCGGGTTGGGCACGCCAGCCTCCTTGAGCAGCGCCTTGGCCTTGTTGATGTCGCGCTTGGGCACCGGGAAGGCCTTGGCGTAGTAGGCATTGCTCGGCGCGACCCACTGGTTGCCCACGGTGGCTTCGTTGTCCATCACCACCTGGGCCAGGCCCTGGCGGTCGATCGACAGCTCGAACGCCTCGCGCACGCGCGCATCGCGGCCCAGCGCACTGGTTTTGGCACGCTCGCTCTTGCCGACGTTGATCGTGATGCCCTGGTAGCCGATCTCGGTGATGCGCGCCACCTTGAAGCGCTTGTCGGTGGCGAGCTTCTCCACGTCGGCCGAGGCCATGCGCTCGATGATGTCGAACTGGCCCGACTTCAGGTTCGCCAGCCGCACGGTGGCGTCGACGATCGGCGTGTAGGTGATCTTGTCAAAGCTCACCGCGGCCTTGTTCCAGTAGCCGTCGAAGCGCTCGAAGACGATGCGGTCCTGCGCCACGCGCTCGACGAACCTGTACGGCCCCGAACACACCGGCTTGCTGCCGAAGCCGGCGCCGGCAGCCTGCGCGGCCTTCGGGCTCACCATCATGCCGGCGCGGTCGGCCAATGCGGCCAGCAGCGGCGAGAACGGCGCGCTGAGGTTGAGCTTGACGGTCAGCGGGTCCACCACGTCCACGCTGGCCAGCGGGGCCAGCTCGCCGCGGCGGTTGGAGCCCTGCAGCGTCTTGTGGCGCTCGAGGTTGAACTTCACCGCGGCGGCGTCGAGCTTCTCGCCGTCGTGGAACGACACGCCGGGGCGCAGCTTCATCGTCAGCGCCTTGTTGTCGGCCGACCATTCCCAGCTCGTCGCCAGCTGCGGCACGATGGTGAGCTTCTCGTCGATGTCGATCAGCTTGTCGCACAGTGCGGCGAACACGATGCGGCCGACGAAGGTGCGCGCCAGCGTGGGGTCGAGCACGTCGGGGTCCTCGGCGAGGCCCACGCGCAGATGGCTCTGCGCCTGCGCGGCCGATGCGGCGGCCAGCACACAGGCGGCCAGCCAGGGGGTGAATCGTGTGGACATCGTGAGGCTCCTTGGGTTGAGGCAAGAGGGTCAGGTGACGAAGGCCGACTGCAGCCGTGCCAGGCGTACGTCGGTGGTGGAGGGGGCCGTGTCGGGCGTGCGCAGCGCCGCCGGCGGCGCGATCTCGCGCCAGCGATGGCAGGCCACGGCATGGCCGGCCTCGCCGGTGAGCAGCGGCGCCACCTGTCGGCAGTGGTCGATCGCGTGTGAGCAGCGCGTGTGGAAGTGGCAGCCCGGCGGCGGCGACATCGGGCTCGGCACGTCGCCGGCCAGCAGCAGGCGCTCGCGCGGACCGTCATCGCGCGGCTGCGGCACCGGAATTGCCGACAGCAGCGCCTGTGTGTACGGATGGCGCGGCGCAGCGAACAAGCTGCGCTTGTTCGCCAGCTCGACGATGCGGCCGAGGTACATCACCGCCACGCGCGTGGCGATGTGGCGCACCACCGCCAGGTCGTGCGCGATGAAGATCAAGGCGATGCCGAAACGCTGCTGCAGGTCCTGCAACAGGTTCACCACCTGCGCCTGCACCGACACGTCGAGCGCCGACACCGCCTCGTCGCAGACGATGAGCTTGGGCTCGACCGCCAGCGCGCGCGCGATGCCGATGCGCTGGCGCTGGCCGCCGGAGAACTCGTGCGGGTAACGCTGCGCATGCTCAGGCGCAAGGCCCACGGTGCGCAGCAGCTCCGCCACGCGTTCGCCATGCCGCCCGCCGTGCAGGCCGTGCAGCGCCAGCGGTTCGGCGAGGATCTGGCCCACCGTCATCCGCGGGTTCAGCGACGAGAAAGGATCCTGGAAGATGATCTGCATCGCGCGCCGCGCAGCGCGCAGCTGGCCTGAGTCGAGCGCACCGAGCTCGCACCCTTCGAACACCACCTGCCCCGCCGTGGGCTCGATCAGGCGCAGCACCAGCCGCCCGAGCGTGCTCTTGCCGCAGCCCGATTCGCCGACGATGCCGAGCGTCTCGCCGGGCTGCAGCGTGAAGTCCACACCGTCGACCGCCTTCACCGCCCCAGCCACGCGGCCGAACAGCCCGCGCCGCACCGGAAAGTGCTTGACCAGGCCCTGCACCTGCAGCAGCGCTGCGGTCATGTGCGTCCCCAGACGCCGGCGGCGTCGCCCCCCGAGGGGGGTCGCGCGCTGGGGGCGGCCCGGCGTGCACTCATGCCGGCAAAGCCTCCATGCGCGACGCCAGCAGCGTGTCGGCGTCCAGCGGCGCCTTGATGCAGGCCGCGGCATGGCCATCGCCCAGATCACGCAGCGGCGGTGGTGCGGCCGTGCAGCGCGCATCGGCGAACGGGCAGCGCGCCGCGAAGCGGCAGCCGGCGGGCATGGCCAGCGGGTCG
>CALMQI010000453.1 GCA_937871935.1 uncultured Burkholderiales bacterium | reverse complement strand
CGCCCGTGCCGCCGACCCGCCGGTCGGCACCGAAGGACGATAGGTCGTATTCGCCGTGGTCACCCGGCGCCTTGTAGATGTAGCGCACGCCCCAGGGATCAGGCGGCACGGCCTTCTTGAGATACGGTCCAGCCCACTTGTCGACGTTCTGCGGTCGGGTGTTCAACGCCTCCAGGCCTTGCTCGGTGGTCGGATAGCTGCCCACGTCGAGCCGGTACTGGTCGAGCGCCTTCTCCAGCGAGTCGATCTGTGCTCGGGCGATCTTGGTGTTGGACTTGCCCACCTGGTCGAAGAATCGGGGACCCACCAGACCGGCGAGCAGTCCGATGATGACCACCACCACCAGCAGTTCGAGCAACGTGAAGCCACGACTGCAAGCGGCCCGCCCAGCCGCCAGCGTTGGCGAAATGCGCCGATTTGAAGGCCGGGTCGTCACAGCTGAATCTCCGTCGTCCGATGCCGGTCCCGGGCAGCGGAATGCGCCCTCGACATCTGACGACCACTGTTGTTCGACGGTCTTAAAGTCGACTTAAGTGAGGTAGGGTCACCCCCCCAGATAGGCGGGCGGGTCTACAGGGAGGTCGATGCCAGACCTCATCAGCGAGCGCATGGAAGGCTCGCGCACAAGTACGCCAGTCATACCGGTCGCGAGCGTGCCGTGACTCGAAGCGGCTCTTCGCTAGAGCGCGTCCGTGCGCCGGAACCGGGCTTGCAGCGAGAGCACCTTGGGCACGTAGGCCCGTGTCTCGGCGATGTCGGGGATGCGCCGCCCGGCGCGCATGACCGCACCTTCACCCGCGTTGTAGGCCGCCAGGGCGAGCGAAACGTCGCCGGCAAAGTAGTCGAGCAACCAGCGCAGGTAGGCTGTGCCGCCGCGCACGTTGTCGGCGACGGCATAGGCGTTGCGCACATTGAAGCGGCGCGCCGTGTCGGGCATCAATTGCATCAATCCCATCGCCCCCTTGGGCGAGCGTGCGTTGGGATCGAAGTTGGACTCGACGGCGATCAACGCCTTCAGCAGTGCGGCTTCGACGGCGTACTCGCGTGCCATCTCGCCGATCAGGCCCTGCAGCCCGGCCGGCATCGGACGTGCAGCGATCGGGGCGCGTCGAGGCGAGGCAAGCGCCGAAACTACGTCGCCGAACGGACCGGCGTTGTGTTCGCGCTCGCCCGGTATCAGTACCGCGGGTGTCTCGGCGGAGGCAAAGTTGGACAGCACGACGGCGGTGCCCGATCCGGTGCCGCGGCCGACGTAGATCTGCGCCTGCGCCGCCCCAGCGACAAGGCTGCCGACTACAAGCTTCGACAGGAAGGCGACTTCCATCGGGATCGTGGCTCCGCGGGCGGCACAAGCGTGGCGTCATTTGATGCTGGCCGGGCGATGAACGCCAGGATGCCGGGACCCGCCACAATGGGTGGGAGGTGTCCTACCGTGCGGATGGTGATCCACCCGACTTCCCGATTCGGAAAGCACCGCCTTGAAAACCATGAGATCGCATCGGGCTGCCGGCCGTCGAGAATCGCTACATGCGACTGCTCTTCGCTGAGGATGACGTGTTGCTGGGTCGCGCGACCTGTGTCGCGCTGCTCAAGGTCGGCCACGCCGTGGATTGGGTGACGAGTGGCCACCAGTTGCTGGCCGCCCTGGAGCGCGAGATCTACGACTGCCTGCTGCTGGACCTGGGCCTGCCAGGGCTGTCTGGCGAAGACTGCTTGCGCGCGATCCGGTCCGGGCAGCGTCGCCTGCCGGTGATCGTGTTGACCGCACGGGGTCAGAAGGATGACCGCATCGCGGTTCTCGACCTCGGCGCAGATGACTACATGGTCAAGCCCTACGACCTCGAAGAGATGGCGGCCCGCGTGCGCGCTGTGGTCCGGCGCAATCGCGAGAGCCAGTCGCCGGAACTGGCGCATGGGCCGTTGGTGCTGCGGCCGCTGACGCGGGTGGTCCTGTGGCGGGGCCAACCCGTCACGCTGACCGGCAAGGAGTTCATGCTGTTGGAGGCGTTGATGCGCGCCACCGATCGATCGGTGACCCGCGAGCACCTGGAGGCAGCGTTGTACGGGTGGGGCGAGGAGATCGGCAGCAACGCTGTGGAAGTGCACGTGCACCATCTGCGGCGCAAGCTGAGTCGCCGGCTGATCGTCACGATCCGGGGCGTCGGCTATCGCCTCGGGGCGCCGGATCAACTCGACGGTGGGACACCGGTCCACGACGAGGCGGGGGCGCGCGACGCCGGGTGAGCCTGCCCTGCGGACGCTGCGCTAGCGCATCAGATCCTTGACGATCTCGCGATCGAGCAGCACGAGTTCAGCGGTGTCGCCGTTCATGTTCAGCCCGGCACTGCGGTAAGCGCCGGGCTGCGTGCGTGGCGAACGCACGACACAGTCGCCCGTGTGCGGGTCGGCGGCGGCGTAGACCACCTGCCCACCGCTCTCCCACCGCAGCATCATGTCATTCAAGGCCGACAGTCGTGCGTCGGCATGGGCGTCGATCAGGATGACCGCATCGCCGCGGGCGGCCTCCAGGCCGAGCACAAGTGCCGACGCGCGATCGAGCGGATCATCCAGCGCGATCAGCCGGAAGCCCGGCAGATCGCACCAGGCGCGCAGTACACGTTCGGTCGCATCACTGCTGGCGCGATCGACGACGATGATCTCCCACGGGTATCCGCATTCGGTCAAGCGGTCGCTCAGGGCGGGCAGCAGCGTACGTAGTGCAGCAAGCTCGTTGCGCGCGGGCACGACGCAGGAGATGCTGCGCCGCACGCCGTTCAGCTGTGCCCAGCCCGACACGTGGGCCCACGTGACCTCGGACTCGTCGCGGTCCGCCGGATACCAGCGGCAGGTCGGGTTGCTTGCGGGATGCGGCGAGTGCGTGCGCACGGACTGCCTCGAGTGGCTTCGAATGACTTGATTCTTGTCATGGCCCCTTAAGGGCACATTAAAGCGGCCCCGCCGTGTCAACAATGCACGCCGGCTGCCCCGCTCGATCGTGGGGATGACTGAGCAGCCTCGCTCGAGACGAGGTCGTGGCTACCCAGCGGACGGGTCTTGTGGGCTCGCGTCCGACGCAAAGACTGTCGGTTGCGGGAAGTTGACCTCGACACGCAGGCCGCCGAGGGGTGACTCACCCAGCGAAAGCGCGGCGCGATGGAGCTCCGCGACCGAGTGGACGATCGACAGACCCAAGCCGACCCCGCCGGCCTGGGTGCGGCCCAAGCGGTTGAACCGCTGCAAGGCCTTCTCGCGCTGCGCGGTCGCGATGCCGGGCCCGCTGTCGTCCACGCTCAGCACGAGGTTTGTGCCATCGCGGCGTGCGCTCAGCTCCACCCGCCCGCCGTCGGGCGTGTAGGCAATGGCATTGGCCAGCAGATTGCGTATCAGCACTTGCACGGCGAAGCGATGGCCGACCATCAAGTGCACCGGCAGCCGCGCCGCGAACTCCAGGCCTTTGCGCGCACCGCGCTGGCCCAAGTCCTCCATGATCTGCTGATAGAGATCGGACAGATCGATCGTTTCGAACTGGGACTCGGCGTCCTTGGGCATCGTCTCGATACGGGCCAGGTCGAGCAACTGGTCGATCAGATGGGCCGCACGATCGGCACCGATCATCATCGAGTCGAGCGCCTGCCGCAGGTCGTCGGGTGTGCTGGCCTTTGTTGCCAGTTGCGCGTGTGCGCGCAGGCCGGCCAGCGGCGTGCGCATCTCGTGCGCCGCGACCGCCGTGAAGCCGCGCTCGACGGACAGTGCATGCGCGACCCGCTCGAACAGCGCGTCAACGGCCTTCAGGATCGGCAGCAGTTCTCGCGGCGGTTGCTCGATGACAACCGGTGTCATGTCCAGTGGCCTGCGTTCACCCAGTTGGTGGGCCAGGTCATCGATCGACCGCAAGGAGCGGCGCAGCCAGATCCACGTGGTGCCGAACACCAGCGACAGCGGGATCAACAGGAATCCGACGTAGTAGAGCGTGATGGTGGCGGTCTGGGTCCAGCGTTCCTCGATGTTCTCGGCCACCTGGACGACGAACTCGCGATTGTCGGTGGGGACCGCGAAGGTCCGGTATTGCTCTCCCTGCAAGCGGACTGTGTTGAAGCCGAAGTGCTCCAGCGGCGTCAAGGGGCGATCGGCCGGCGCCTCGTGACTGCGCATCAACAGCGAGCCGTGTCGGGTCCAGACCTGGAAGCGATAGAGCAGCGCCACCGACGGTCGGGTCTTCAGGTTCAACGGCATGCTGTGTACGCCCTCGCGGATTTCCAGCAGTTCCTCCTCGATCTCCTCTTCCACGAAGGCCAGCACGGTGGCGCCCAGATGCTCGAGCCGGGCGTCCATCATCTGGTCCTCCTCGATGCTCGAGGCCCAGTACATGGCCATGCCGCCGAAAGCCAGCGAGGCCAGCAGCGCCACGGCGGCAATCGACAACAGCCGGCGGCGCAGTGACCATGCGGACTGGCGATCTGGCATTTCAGGGCAACAACGCGGCGACCGGCTGGTCGGCCGCATCGAGCTGACGAGCGGGTCTGCCGTCGGGCGACAACAGGACGATGCGGAAGTCGTGCAGCGTGTGCTCGCCGTAGCGCCAGTACTGGATCCCCAGGCTGCGCGCGAGGCGTCGGGTCGATGCTTCGTCACCCGACAGGAATCTCCAGTTGCCCCCGACAAGGCCGCGTTCGGCCCGCAATTGGGCCCAATCGGACGGGCGATCCACTGTCGGATCGAGGCCGACGACCACGAAATTGAGGTTCAGCCTCCGATCGTCCGCGAGCTTCTGGATCTGTTCCATCGCGCGCAGGCTGGTCGCACAGATTCGCCGGCAGGCGCCATAGGCCATGGTCATGACGGTGGCCTGGCCGCGCAATGCGCTGAGCTCGAACGGCTGCTGCTGGTCGTCCAGCCAACGCCCCGGTTGTCGGAAGATGTCCTGCCCGAGTGCCCCCAGCGACCAGAGCCAACCGAGCAATAGAGCGAACCAGCGGATGCGAGAGAGAGGCCCGACGTGCATGGAGGACAGGTACCCGATCGGGAAAGCCTAACGCAAATCAAGCCTCCCGGTCGTGCCAATGCTGGCGAAAGTGCACGGCAGCCCTCTAGACTCCGTGCCGCGGGGCCGATTCGGCCGTGAGGGTTCAAGAGGATCGAGATGGCAATCCACCTTGCGATGGGCAGGCGGGCAACCACCCTGTGTGTGATGCTGCTGCTCGCGCTGGCCGGCACAGGGGTGCGAGCCGAGACTGACGCGGAACGCATCCGGCGTCTCGAACAACACCTCGCGGCCAATCAACGCCTGATCGAGCAGCTGGCCGCACGTGTAGCGGAGCTCGAGCGCACCGCCGCGTCGGGGGCGGTCGCCAAGGGCGAGGCAGCCAGGGTGCCAGCTGTCGCCGCATCCGCGGCGCCGACCGACCAGGCGAAGGCGATTGTCAGCCTGCAGGACAGCGTCAATCAGATCTCCGAAGGCTTGGGCCGGCGAGACGCCGAGTCGGGACTGCCGCTGCACGGTTTTGCCGATGTCAGCGCGGGCTGGTCTTCGGCGCGGGACCCTCAGCGTCTGCGCGGCTTCAACGCGGGATCCCTCGATGTCTACTTGACCCCGCAGATCGGTGACCGTGCCAAGGCGCTGGTCGAGGTGGTGTTCGAGTCGCTGCCAGGCGGTGAGCAGGAGGTCGATCCCGAGCGGTTGCAGATCGGCTACACGGTCAACGATGCAATGACGATGTGGATAGGTCGGTTCCACACTCCGATGGGGCAGTGGAACACCTTGTTCCATCACGGGGCCAACCTGCAGAACGGCATTTCGCGACCGCGATTCATCGACTTCGAGGACAAGGGTGGTTTGCTGCCTACCCACACGGTGGGTCTGTGGGCCAATGGCAAGCTGCGCCTGGGTGGCTCGCAGCTGAGCTACGACGGATACGTCGGCAATGGGCCCAGCATCCGGGATCGAAACCTCCAGGTCAATATCTTCTCCGACGACAACGGCAGCAAGCTCTACGGATTCAACCTGGGCTACCTGCCGCAAAGGATGTTCGGCGGTCTGACGGTGGGCCTGCACGGCATGGCGACGCGCGTGAACACCTATTCCACCGGCGGTGCGGCACGCAATTCGACGCGGCTGCGCATGAGCGGAACGTATCTCGGGTACGACGCAAACGGTTGGGACGTCCTTGCAGAGGCGTACCGGCTGGCCAATCGTGAAGCGGGCAGCAGCGAACGTCGATCGAGCACGCTGTGGTTCGTTCAGGTTGCTCGCGCCTTGGGGCTGTGGACGCCCTTCGCCCGCTTCGAGAAGACCCATCTCGACCCGGCCGATCCCTACTTTACCAATCAAGCGGTCGGGCGCTCCTATCGAAGAGTCACCACAGGCCTGCGGTACGAACTTCACCCGCGAGCGGCACTGAAGGTCGAATTCAGCGAGACACGCGAATCGGCCGCCTTGCTGGTCGATGGTGAAGGTGTCGTGCAGCCCTTCGATGCGGCGCAATATCGACGGACGGCCATCGAGTACTCGATCGCGTTCTGAGCCGGCGGCGATGAAGCTCACCTGCTCTTGCCTGCTCGCCATGGCGTCGTTGTGGATGGGCGACGCCGGTGCCGGCGAGGTCATTGCTCACCCGGCCGTGAACCTGAGTCCGAGCGACGTTCGAAATGTGTTCCTCGGCGAAAAGCAGCTGATGGGAAGCCAACGCCTGTTTCCGATCGACAACTCGGCACTCCAGACGGAGTTCCTGGCCAAGGTGCTGCAAACCGACGAGCGCAAGTACTCGGCGCGCTGGATCCGCAAGACGTTCCGCGAAGGTCTGGCTGCGCCGGCCTTGAAGGGCAGTGACGCCGAGGTGATCTCCTTCGTCCGATCGACTCCCGGCGCGATCGGCTACGTGACGGCCATCGGCGAGGCCAACGCCGCCGCCGTCAAGGTACTCGAGAAATTCTGAGCTGCGCGGCGCGACAGCTGATCAGGTGTGCGCAGAGTCGATCTGTGACAGCTGCCCCAGCTGATAGCCGACGCCGCGCACTGTGTGCACCAGCTTGTTGCCGAACTTGCGGCGCAGGAAGTGAACGTAGACCTCGACCGCGTTGCTGCCGACATCCTCGCCCCAGCCGTAGAGTGCCTCTTCGAGCTGCGCCCGGGTGACGACCTGGTTCTTCTTGCGCACCAGCGTTTCGAGGAGCCAGTACTCCTTGTTCGTCAGGAGGACCAGCTGGCCGTTCCAGGTGGCGCACCGGCGCGCAGGATGCAGCTTCAGCGGGCCGTGTTCGGCATCCTCGGACAGCTCGGATATCGATGACGCTCGACGCAGCACCGCCCGCACGCGAGCGCCGAGTTCGTCCAGGTCGATGGGCTTGGTCAGATAGTCATCGGCGCCGATGTCCAGCAGATTGATGCGGTCCTGTACACCGCCGCGGGCGGTCACCACGATGACCGGCATGCCCGGCACGCGGCCGCGGATACTCTTGAGCAGCGTTTCACCCGAGGTGTCCGGCAGGCCCAGGTCGAGTAGTACGCAGTCATAGTCGTGCAGCAGCATCGCGGCCGTCATCGCCTCGCCGCAGTTCGCCCAGTCCGCCACATAGCCCGTGCGCTCCAGCTCTCGCTGAATCGCGCTCCCCACGAGGTCATCGTCCTCGATCACCAACACACGCATACTGCTTGTCCCGCCAGTGGTGTCCCACAGCCGGATTCTTCGTTTGATTCCAATCAAACATGCGGCAATCCTGTGCATGAAACGACCGGGACCCCGCGATCTGAGGGTGCCGCTGTTGCCGATGTAGCCGGATGCAGCCCGTGGATGCGGGGTCGGAGCTACCTCACGATGCAGCGCTCGCCAGCCACAGCCACGATCGCTCCGTCCGGCGACTCGATCCAGGCGCGCGCCCTGAGACGGGCTGGCTGCGCTGTGTCTGGCCAGCGCAGGGCACGCAGCACCTGGACTCGACCGTGGGCGCGCAGCGCGTCGAGATCGAGCGGTCCGGCCACCGTGCGCACCAGCTGGCGCGCCACGGGCGTTCCGTCCGTGCCCATCGGCACGACTTCCACGAGTGCCAGCCAGCCCGTGCTTTGCGCGGGCCAGCGTCCGCGTGCATCGAGCTCGAGCGCGAAGTAGCCCTTCCAGGCGGGGCCAGAGGTCACGCGCAAGGCGGGGGCAGGCCGCGGCAACACCGTGCGCCCTGCCCACCGGCGGCCCGCGTCGAAGGAGAATCCCTCGATGCGCTGGCTGCGCTGCCGGGCCTCGGACGTCGCGGCGGCTGCCAGCGGTGCATCGTCGCCTTGCGTGCCTGGAACGATCCAGTCGAGCAGCCAGGCGTCACGCCGAGCTGGCATCACCGGTGCAGTAGTCCAGCAATCGGCGCAATCGGCGTCGATGAAGCGCTCGACCACGGCAGTCGCGGCGCGCGGACAATCCGCTGGTGGTGGAGCCTTCGGGGCAGCCACCACGATCGTCGCGGAAGTCAACAGGAAGGCGGCTCCTAGAATCGGCCGATGCATGAAGCGCATTCTCGCGGCAATCCGTTGCACGATGCCGCAGGTCCTGGTGATGACCTGCTTTCGAAGTTGAATGACGAGCAACGCGCCGCGGTCACGCTGCCAGCGGTGCCGGCCCTCATCCTCGCCGGTGCGGGCTCGGGCAAGACGCGTGTTCTCACCACACGCATCGCCTGGCTCCTGTCCACCGGACAGGTGTCGCCCGGCGGCGTGCTGGCGGTCACCTTCACCAACAAGGCGGCCAAGGAGATGCTGACGCGGCTGTCCGCGATGCTGCCGATCAATGTGCGCGGCATGTGGATCGGTACCTTCCACGGCCTGTGCAACCGTTTCCTGCGCGCGCACTGGAAGCTCGCCGGCCTGCCGCAGAGTTTCCAGATCCTCGACAGCGCCGATCAGCTGTCGGCGGTGAAGCGCGTGATCAAGGCGATGAACGTCGACGAAGAGCGCTTCGTGCCCAAGCAGGTGAGCTGGTTCATCGCCGGCAGCAAGGACGACGGCCTGCGCCCCAAGGACGTGCCGGTCAACGACCCGCACACGCGCAAGATGGTCGAAATCTTCCAGGCCTATGAAGACCAATGCCAGCGCGAGGGTGTGGTCGACTTCGCCGAGCTGATGCTGCGCAGCTACGAGCTGCTGCGCGACAACGACGCGTTGCGCGAGCATTACCAGCGGCGTTTCGCCCACCTGCTGGTCGACGAGTTCCAGGACACCAACCGGCTGCAGTACCTGTGGCTGCAGATGTTTGCGCCTCCGCCGAAGGTGGGGACTGGAGCGGGCTCGCCCGGACGGGTCGGCCAGGGTGTATTCGCGGTCGGCGACGACGACCAGAGCATCTACGCGTTCCGCGGCGCGCTGGTCGGCAACATGGCCGACTTCGAGCGCGAGTACCGTGTGCCGCAGGTGATCAAGCTCGAGCGCAACTACCGCTCGTTCGGCAACATCCTCGACACAGCCAACGCGCTGATCGCCCACAACACGCGGCGCCTGGGCAAGAACCTGCGCACCGAGGCCGGGCCCGGCGAGCCGGTGCGCGTGGTCGAGGCCAACAGCGACTACGCTGAGGCGCAGTGGCTGCTCGACGAGCTGCAGCAGTTGCACCGCGCCGGCACGCCGCGCAGCGAGCTCGCGTTGCTCTATCGCAGCAATGCGCAGAGCCGCGTGCTGGAGAGCGCGCTGTTCAATGCCGGCGTGCCGTACCGCGTGTACGGTGGCTTGCGCTTCTTCGAGCGCGCCGAGGTCAAGCATGCGCTGGCCTACCTGCGGCTGATCGAGAACCCGAGCGACGACACTTCGTACCTGCGGGTCGTGAACTTCCCGGCACGCGGCATCGGTGCGCGCAGCATCGAGCAGCTGCAGGACGCGGCAAGGGTGAGCGGGCGAAGTCTGTACCAGAGCGCCGGCGCGCTGACGGGCAAGGCCGGCGCGAACATCACCGCGTTCAACGCACTGGTCGATGCGATGCGCGACGCGACGCGCGGCCTCACGCTGCGCGAGATCATCGAGCACGTGCTGCACGCGACCGGGTTGATCGACTTCTATCGCACCGAGAAGGAAGGCGCCGACCGCATCGAGAACCTGGAGGAGCTGGTCAACGCCGCCGAGGCCTTCGTCACGCAGGAGGGCTTCGGCAAGGACGCGGTCGCGCTGCCGATCGACGAGACCGCCGGTGCCATCGCCGCGGGCGTGCCCACCGCAGTGGCAGCAGCCGAGGTGACGCCCGACGCCGAGACCGGCGAGATCGTCTCGCCGCTGGCGGCGTTTCTCACCCATGCGGCGCTCGAGGCGGGCGACAACCAGGCACAGGCCGGACAGGATGCCGTGCAGCTGATGACGGTGCACTCGGCCAAGGGCCTGGAATTCGACTGCGTGTTCATCACCGGCCTCGAGGAGGGCCTGTTCCCGCACGAGAACTCGTTGTCCGACGCCGATGGGCTGGAAGAAGAGCGCCGCCTGATGTACGTGGCGATCACGCGGGCGAGGAAGCGCCTGTACCTCACCTTCAGCCAGACGCGGCTGCTGCACGGGCAGACGCGCTACAACGTCAAGAGCCGCTTCCTGGAGGAACTGCCCGATGCCGCCCTGAAGTGGCTGACGCCGCGCAACCAGGGTTTCGGCTCGGGCTTCGCGCGCCAGTACCAGGAGGCCTGGTCACGGGGCAGCGGGCTCGGCTCGATGATCGGTGCCGGCCGCGTCGAGCCGCGGCCGTCGGCGATGGAGCTCAACCGCAGCGTGACGGCGGGCGCCTCGGGTCCGTCGCTGCGCGTCGGTCAGAGCGTGTTCCACACCAAGTTCGGCGAGGGCGTGATCCTCACGCTGGAAGGCAACGGCAACGACGCGCGCGCGCAGGTCAACTTCGGCCGCCACGGTGCCAAGTGGCTGGCGCTCGGCGTGGCCAAGCTGACGCCGATCACCTAAGCGTTTCGGGCAGCGCCGTGGTGGGAGGCGCATCGTCGCTGCCGAAGCAGTCGACGAAGGTGAACCACAGCGAGACATAGAACGCGCCGGAGAAGATCAGGCCCGCCGGCAGCCCGATCAGGCCGACGAGTTGCCGCATGCCGAGCAGGCTGAACAGCAGCGCCGCGACGATGCCGAACACCGCGACGGCCACCGTCCAGGCCAGGCTGTACAACAGAAAGGCGCTCTTGGCTCGCCACAGCGCCAGCGTGCTGGAGAACAGCGACTGATTCGCCGACTGCCCACCCCAGACCGCCAGGGCTGGCGCATGCCAGAAAGGGATCGACACCAGCACCATCAGCGTGATGCGCATCAGCAGCCCGCTCACCAGTCCGGGATCGGCCAGCGCGGCCTCGACCTCCTGCGCCGGCACGTCGGGCTTGGCCATCACGACCTGCAGGCGTTCGAACGCGCCGCCATCGACCCAGTGACTCAGCATCAGCACGGCCACCGAGGTGACGCCGTAGCCGACGCACAGCTTGATGAGCGCCGAGCGGCCCGGCGCACCGGGCTTCAGCGGCGCGATGAAGAGCTGCGGGCCGAGGCTCTCGTTGCGCAGTGCTGCGCGCGACGCCGCCATGAAACCGAGCGTCATCAGCGGCAGCGTGGCCAGGCCGATCACGCCGCCCACCAGGGGTATCGACATCAGCAGCATCGCGCCGATCAGGAAGATCATGAACAGCCCGGTGAACGCGAGCGGGCGGCGAAAGTACAGACGCAGCCCGTCGCGCATCCAGGTCCAGCCCTGGCGCGGTGCAACGGCTTGAAGTTTGAGTCCCATGGGGTCGTTTCGGTAGAGGGCGTCAGCGCGGCGGGTGCCACGGCGTGGCGATGCGTTCGCGCAGCAGCCGCTCGAAGTGTGCCGGATCCTTGGGCTGCAGCACGGCGGCCTGGCGCGGCAGGTGCAGGTCGGCCAGCCGCGACAGCCAGAAGCGCAGGGCGGTGGCGCGCAGCAGGGCCGGCAGCAGGCGGTGCTCCAGCGGCGTCAAGGCGCGCTCGCGCTGGTAGGCGGCCAGCAGTGCGGCAGCGCGCAGGTCGTCGATGCGGCCGGTGTCGGTGTCGATGCACCAGTCGTTGACGCACACCGCCAGGTCGAACAGCAGCGTGTCGACGCCGGCGAAGTAGAAGTCGATGCAGCCGCTCAAGCGGTCGCGCCCGGCGTCGTCGGCGTCGAACATCACGTTGTCGCGAAACAGATCGGCGTGGACCGCGGCACGCGGCAGCTGCGCATGTGCCGCCGATCGTGCGAGGTGCTGCTGGAACTGCAGTTCGTCGTCGAGCAGCGTTGCCGCCGCGGTCGCGAGGAAGGGCCGGACCAGCGGCGCGGTCTGCAACCACCAGTCCAGTCCGCGCAGGTTGGGCTGCTGCAGGGCAAAGTCGCCGGCGGCTCGGTGCAGGCGAGCCAGCGTGGCGCCGAGCTGCACGCAATGCGCCGGCGTGGGGTGATCGACATGGCGGCCGGGGAGCCAGCTGCACAGGGCGGCGGGCTTGTCCTTCAGGCGGTGCAGGATCTCGCCGCGGGCGTCGGACCGCGGCCCGGGCACCGGCATGCCATGGCGCGCCAGGTGCTGCATCAGGCGCAGGTAGAACGGCAGCTGCCCGGCGCTCAGCCGCTCGAAGACCGTCAGCACCCAGTGGCCCCCGTCGGTGTCGACGAAGTAGTTGGTGTTCTCGATGCCGGCCTGCACGCCGCGCAGGTCACGCAGCTCGCCGACGGCCAACGGCTCGAGCCAGGCACGTACCTCGTCGAACGACAGCTCGGTGAAGACCGCCATGCGCGAGCAGCCGGGTGGCGGCTCAGAACGAGAACAGATTCCACAGCCGCTGGCCAGTGAGGCCACGCTGCTGCGACACGTCGCGCGCCGGATCGGCCGGCACGATCTCGAAGGGCCGCGCGCCCGCCGCCTTGGGCGTCACGCTGATGCGCTGCACCTGTCCGCGCACGCGGACCTCCTCGATGCGCACCGCGTCGTCCTCGAGCACGATCCGGCGCATCTCGGGCTCCGGCGGCGCGGTCCGTGCTGCCGTGGGCAACGCGAGCCCTGCCAGCAAGGCCAGCAGAGCGGTTGCGCAGCGTGGCGTCATGGCGGCGATTCTACGGCGCGGGCGCTGGCGCCGACCGACGCACAATGCCGACCATGACATCCGTCAGCTCACTGGACCGGTCGCCACGACCCCCGCGCGAGGCCCGATGAACGATCACACGCTGGTCCTCGTCGACGGCTCGAGTTACCTGTACCGCGCCTATCACGCGCTGCCCGACCTGCGCTCGCCCGATGGCTTTCCCACCGGGGCCATCCACGGCATGGTGGCGATGATGAAGAAGTTGCGCGAGCAGTTTCGCGGGGCTCACGCCGCGTGCGTGTTCGATGCCAAGGGCCCGACCTTTCGTGACGCCTGGTACCCCGAGTACAAGGCCCACCGCGCGCCGATGCCGGAAGACCTGGTGCGCCAGATCGAGCCGATCCACGAGGTCGTGCGACTGCTCGGCTGGCCGGTGCTGGAGGTGCCCGGCATCGAGGCCGACGACGCCATCGGCACGCTCGCGCGGGTGGCGGCCGCGAGCGGCCACAAGGTGATCATCTCCACCGGCGACAAGGATCTCGCGCAACTGGTCACCGACCGCGTGCACCTGATCAACACGATGACGTACGAGAGCCTCGACGTCGCCGGCGTGCAGGCCAAGTTCGGCGTGCCGCCCGAACGCATCATCGACTACCTGACGCTGATCGGCGATGCGGTCGACAACGTGCCCGGCGTCGACAAGGTCGGGCCCAAGACGGCAGCCAAGTGGATCGCCGAGTACGGCTCGCTGGACGGCGTGATGGCAGCGGCCGACTCGATCAAGGGTGTGGCCGGCGAGAACCTGCGCAAGGCGCGCGACTGGCTGCCGCAGGGCCGCCGGCTGATCACCGTGGTGACCGATTGTGATCTCGTGGGCCACGTGCTGCAGTGGCCGGCGCTCGATGCGCTGGCGTTGCGCGAAGTCGATCGCGAGCGGTTGCTGGAGTTCTACCGACGCTTCGGTTTCCGCAACTTCCTCAAGGAGCTGGAGGTCGACCTCGGCGTGGCGCCGGCCGCGCCGCCGGCACCCAGCGTCGGCCGGCGCGAAGACGAAGCGCCGCCGCCCGACCTGTCGCAACTGCAGCGCCACTACGAACCGATCCACTCGCACGAGCGCCTGCAGGCCTGGCTCGAGCGGCTGCGCGCCGCGCCGCTGGCAGCGCTGGACACCGAGACCGACTCGCTCGATCCGATGCGCGCGCGCATCGTCGGCATCTCTTTCGCGGTGCAGCCCGGTGAGGCGGCCTACATACCGGTCGCGCACGACTATCCTGGCGCGCCCGAGCAGCTGCCACGCGACGAGGTGCTGGCGGCGCTGAAGCCCTGGCTCGAGGACGAAGTCGCGGCCAAGGTGGGGCAGAACATCAAGTACGACAGCCATGTGTTCGCCAACCACGGCATCACGGTGCGCGGCTGGCGCCACGACACGCTGCTCGAGAGCTACGTGTTCGAAGCCCATCGCCCGCACAGCCTGGAGAGCCTGGCCGAGCGGCATCTCAACCGCAAGGGCCTGAGCTACGAGGAGTTGTGCGGCAAGGGCGCGAGCCAGATCTCGTTCTCGCAGGTTGACGTCGAGCGCGCCACCCAATACTCGGGCGAGGACAGCGAGATGACGCTGCAGGTGCACCAGGTGCTGTACCCGCGCATCGAACGCGAGAGCGGGTTGCACCACGTGTACCGCGACATCGAGATGCCGGTGAGCGCGCTGCTGATGCGCATCGAGCGCCACGGCGTGCTGATCGACGCGCAGCGGCTGGCGCGGCAGAGCCGTGAGCTGGCCGAGCGCATGGTGGCGCTGGAGCAGGAGGCGCACGCGCTGGCCGGTCAGCCGTTCAACCTGGGCTCGCCCAAGCAGATCGGCGACGTGCTGTTCGGCAAGCTCGGCCTGCCCGTCAAGCGCAAGACGGCCAGCGGCACCCCCAGCACCGACGAGGACGTGTTGCAGGAGCTGGCCGCCGACTATCCGCTGCCGGCGCGCATCCTCGAGCACCGGGGCTTGAGCAAGCTGAAGGGCACCTACACCGACAAGCTGCCGCTGATGGTGAACCCGGCCACCGGCCGCGTGCACACCAACTACGCGCAGGCCGTCGCGGTGACCGGGCGTCTGTCCAGCAACGACCCGAACCTGCAGAACATCCCGATCCGCACCGCGGAAGGGCGTCGCGTGCGCGAGGCCTTCGTCGCGCCGCCGGGGCACCACATCGTCAGCGCCGACTATTCGCAGATCGAGCTGCGCATCATGGCGCACATCAGCGGCGACGAAGGGCTGACACGCGCCTTCGCGCAGGGCATGGACGTGCACCGGGCCACCGCGAGCGAGGTGTTCTCGGTGGCGCCAGAGCAGGTGAGCGCGCAGCAGCGGCGCTACGCCAAGACCATCAATTTCGGCCTCATCTACGGCATGGGCGCGTTCGGCCTCGCGACCAGCCTGGGTATCGAGAAGAGCGCCGCGGCGGCCTACATCGACCGCTACTTCCAGCGATTTTCGGGTGTCAAGCGCTACATGGACCAGACCAAGGCACGCGCCGCGGAACTCGGCTTCGTCGAGACGCTGTTCGGCCGCCGCATCGAGCTGCCCGACATCCGCGGCGGCAACGGCCCGCGCCGCGCCGGCGCCGAGCGCCAGGCGATCAACGCGCCGATGCAGGGCACCGCGGCCGATCTGATCAAGCTCGCGATGCTGGCCGTACAGGCCGCGATCGACGCCCAGCAACGCGGCACGGTGATGGTGATGCAGGTGCACGACGAACTGGTGTTCGAGGTGCCCGACGTCGAACTCGACTGGGCGCGCACCGAGGTGCCGCGGCTGATGGCCGGCGTGGCGCAGTTGTCGGTACCGCTGCTGGCGGAGGTGGGGGTCGGCGCGAACTGGGACGAAGCCCACTGAACGCGTGTATCTCGCGCGCGCGCTGCCTGGAATCGCGCGCTTCGAGCGCGCAGACTTTGCGGCGACAATCCATGCTGCCGCCCACCGCGCCACTCGGCGCGGTTGTTGTTTCCGGTGCCGCCCCGACGACAAGAACAATCGCTGCCGCATGACACTGCTGTACATCGTGATGGCCACTCTGGCCGGCGGCGTGCTGTCGGTGCTGATCGCCGCGCTGGTGTCCGTGCAACTGCTCGGGCGGCTGGTCAAGCACATGGTCAGCCTGTCGGTGGGCATCCTGCTCGGCACCGCGCTGCTGCACGTGCTGCCCGAGGCGTTCGAGAGCGAAGCCGGCGCGCACGCGTTGTTCGCCACGCTGCTCGGCGGGTTGCTGTTCTTCTTCCTGCTCGAGAAAGCGGAGCTGTACCGCCACGGCCACCATCACGAGGGCGACGGCCACGAGCATCATCATCACTACGACGAGCAGCAGGCCGGCCGCGGCGGCTGGTCGGTGCTGGTGGGCGACAGCATCCACAACTTCTGCGACGGCGTGATCATCGCGGCGGCATTCCTGGCCGACCCATGGCTGGGCGTGATCACCGCAGCGGCCATCGTCGCGCACGAGATCCCGCAGGAGGTGGGCGACTTCATCGTGCTGCTCAACGCCGGCTTCTCACGCGCGAAGGCGCTGCTGTTCAACGCGCTCTCGGGGCTGGCGGCGGTGGCCGGCGGCGTGCTCGGCTACTTCGTCGTCGGGCCCTGGCAGGACCTGTTCCCCTACCTGCTGGTGGTGGCGGCCAGCAGCTTCGTCTACATCGCGGTGGCCGACCTGCTGCCGCAACTGCAGCGCCAGCTACCCTGGCGCGACACGCTGGCGCAGGTGGTGTGGATCGCGGGCGGTCTGGCGCTGGTGCTGGGTGCCGGCGCATTGCACCGGCATTGAGCCGCCCGGCCGATCGCGCCGCGCCGCACTCGCCAGGAGGGGCCGCCCGGCCGCTCAGCGAATGACCAGCACCGGCAGCGGGCTGTGCGTCAGCACGCGCGAGGTCTCGCTGCCGAGTAGCAGGGCCGACACGCCGCGTCGACCGTGCGAGGCCATCACGATCAGGTCGCACGACTGCTGCTTGGCGTGGTCGAGGATGGCCTCCCACGCGTGCAGCGCCTCGACGGTGTGCGCGCTGCAGCCCACGCCCGCGGCGGTCGCCGCCTCCTGCACGGCCTTGACACGTGCCGTCGCGATGCGATCCTGCGCGTCGTAGAACTCCTGCGGCGGCACCGGTTGCATCTCGGAGATGGCGCTGTACGGGAAGGGCTCTTTCACGCTGATCGTGAAGAGTGCGGCGCCGGTCAACTTGGCCAACCCAACCGCCGTCTGCACGGCCTTGGCGGTGATGTCCGAACCGTCGGTCGGTACGAGGATTCGCTTGTACATGCTGCACTCCTGGTCGGTGAGATCCGCTTGCCGGATCGGCAGAGGCCCCAACTGCAGTTTGTCCCAACCTGGCGGGCGGTCGAATTGAGGCCTGTCAATCGTAGGGGATTCAATGGCGTGATGGCTCAGCCGCGGGCCACCGGCCGCGACGGATCGGCACACCACTCGCTCCACGAGCCGGGGTACAGCGCCGAGCCGACGAGCCCGGCGTGCTCCATCGCCAGCAGGTTGTGGCAGGCGGTGACGCCCGAGCCGCACTGGTGGACGATATTCGCTGTGTCGCCGCCGAACGAGGCGAACGCCGTGCGCAGCGCGGCCGGCGGCAGAAAGCGGCCGTCGGCGCCGAGGTTGTCCTTGAAGAAACGGTGGCGCGCCCCGGGGATGTGCCCGGCCACCGGGTCGAGCGGCTCAACGTCGCCGCGAAACCGCTCGGCGGCGCGTGCGTCGATCACGAGCTGGCGGCCAAGACCGTCGAGCAGGTACTGCACGTCCACGGCTGGCATGGCGGGTCGGGCGCTCAGCGGGTAGGGCGGCGCGTCCACCTGCGCCGGCATTGCCGTCGTCAGCCCGCCACCGGCGGCGAGCCAGGCGGCGCGACCGCCGTCGAGCACGGCCGCTGTCTCGACGCCGATCCAGCGCAGCATCCACCAGGCGCGCGCCGCGTACGGGCTGCCCTGGTCGTCGTAGCAGACGACGGGTACGCCGGGGCGCACGCCCCAGCGGGCCGCCGTCTGCGCGAACACCTCGCGCGCGGGCAGCGGATGGCGGCCGTTGCGGCCGGTCTTGGCCGCCGAGAGATCGCGGTCGAGGTGCACGTAGTGCGCGCCCGGCAGATGGCCCTGGGCGTAGGCGTGCGCGCCGGCCTGCGGGTCGACGAGGTCGAACCCGCAATCGAGCACGACGCAGGGCTCGCCCCGTGCGTGCAGCTCCAGCAGGTGCGTTGCGTCGACCAGCGTGCGTACGTCCATCGTCAGCTCTTCCGTCCGGTGTCGTCGCGTGCGCTGCCCAACGCGCGCGCCCGTGGCAGCAGTGTCATCGCGGTGTTGCCGGCGCCGCCGGTACGCTGCCTTGCAAGGCCTCGCGGTACCACTCGTGGAAATGCTGCATGCCGTCCTCCATCGGGCTCTGGTACGGGCCGACCTCGTCGTCGCCGCGTTCGAGCAGCGCCTTGCGCCCGGCGTCCATGCGCAGCGCGATCTCGTCGTCCTCGTCGCAGGTCTCCATGTAGGCGTCCTGCTCGGCCTCGATGAACTCGCGCTCGAAGGCGGCGATCTCCTCCGGATAGAAGAACTCGACCACGTTGAGCGTCTTCTGCGGTCCCCTGGGGTACAGCGTCGACACCACCAGCACGTGCGGATACCACTCGAGCATGACGTTCGGATACAGCGTCAGCCAGATCGCGCCCTGCGGCGGCGCGGCGAAGAAGAAGTTTTCGTCGCCGACCGCGCCCGTGCGACCGGCGACGCCGAGCGCGAGTACAAGCTCCTCTTCAGTCCGGAGTTTCGGAACCGTCTCGACGCGCGCATCGCCCAGTCCCGCCTCGGCCAGCGCCAGCAACGCATGCGCGGCCTCGGCGGCCAAGCGCTCGAGCTGACCGACTCGTTCGGAATCGGGTCGGCAACGCTCTTCGAGCTGGATCCGGCCGGATTGCGCGCCGCGTACGTCGGAACCGATCACCAGCTCCACGTCGTCGCGCTCGACGGAGCGTCGGCGCCCAGGCGCGTCAACGAGCTCGACAGCGTGATCCACGCCTACAGCCTCGGAAGCGAGCGCGCC
>CALMQI010000452.1 GCA_937871935.1 uncultured Burkholderiales bacterium | reverse complement strand
TGGCGGTGGTGTTCGCTGACACCTCGGTGGTCAACCACACGTGCATCGCCGGGCAGACTCTCTACGTGCGCGCCAAGCGGGTCAACGCGATCAACACGACCGCGACGCTGATGGTCGCGCACCGCTGATCTGACCCATGCAAGTCGGACTGCGACCGCCGGCTCTTGCCGGCCAGGGCCCCCAGGCACCCAACCTCGCGATGGGCGGGGTGCTGAACGCCCAGTCCCTGGCCTCCATGCAGGCCCAAGCGCACAAGGAAGCGCAGGCGCTGAGCGCCGCGCAGCAGGCGGAGCCGGTCATCACGAACCTCTCCAGCCACGTCAAGTCGTTCTACACCATCGCGCAGAGCGCGCGCATCGAGGTCGAGAACGCCATGATCGAGGCGCTGTATGCGCGCCGCGGCAGGTACACCGACCGGAAGCTCGCCGAGATTCGCCAGAGCGGCCAGCCAGCGATCTACATGCTCCTGGCCAGCACCAAGATGCGGCAGGCCGAGTCGCTCCTGCGCGACATCCTCATGGGCACCGGCGTCAACAAGCCGTGGAGCGTGAACCCCACGCCCGTCCCTGAGCTGCCTCCGTTCGAGGTCAACCAGATCCGTCAGGCCCTCACCACCGAGGTCGAGCAGGCCATCATGATGGGGCTGGAGCCGACGATTGAGGACATCCGCGAGCGGCTCATGGCCGCCAAGCAGCAGCTGGAAGAGCGCATGCGCGAAGCCGCCATCCTCAAGGCGGATGCCATGGAAGCGAAGATGGAGGACCAGCTGTTCGAGGGCGGGTTCGACCTGGCCCTGGACCAGTTCATCACGGACCTGACGACGTTCAAGACGGCGTTCATCGCCGGGCCGATCGTGCGGCGCAAGCCCAAGCTGACCTACGCGCCCACAGGGAAGCCGATCGTGACGGTCGGCCTGACGCTCGAGTGGGAGCGCGTGGACCCGTTCGACATGTACCCGGCGCCTTGGGCGCGCCACATCAACGAAGGGCCGATGATCCGCAAGCATCGGCTCACCCGCCAGGACCTCACTGAGATGATCGGCGTCGAGGGCTACTCCGAGGCGGACATCAAGATGGTCCTGGAGGTGTACGGCACGCGGGGCCGCAGTGACTGGACGTCCATCGACAGCCAGCGCGCACGCGCGGAAGGCAAGCTCACCGACACCACGCTCCAGAGCGGGCTCATCGACGCCCTGCAGTACTGGGGCTCTGTCTCCGGCCAGATGCTGGTCGACTGGGGCATGAGCCCGACGCAGGTGCCCGACCTGACCAAGGAGTACCAAGTCGAGGCTTGGGTGTGCGGCGACTACACCATCAAGGCGACGCTCAACGCCGACCCGCTGGCGCGCCGGCCGTACTACGCCGACAGCTACGAGCGCATCCCCGGCTCTGTCTGGGGCAACGGCGTGTTCGACCTGATGGTCGACTGCCAGAGCATGTGCAACAGCGCGGCGCGGTCCCTCGCGGGGAACATGGGCGTGGCCTCCGGCCCCCAAGTCGACATCAGCGTCGACCGCTTGGCGCCGGGCGAGAAGATCACCGAGATGTACCCCTGGAAGATCTGGCAGACCACGAGCGACCCGATGGGTTCCACGCGGCCGGCCATCAGCTTCTTCCAGCCGCAGAGCAACGCCACAGAGCTCATGGGCGTGTTCGAGAAGTTCTCGGCCATGGCGGACGACTACACGGGCATCCCCAAGTACACCGTCGGCGCCGAGAGCGCGGGTGGCGCGGGGCGCACCGCCTCGGGCATGTCGATGATGCTCGGCAACGCGTCCAAGATCATCAAGTCCGTCGTCGCGGGCGTGGACGTGAACATCTTCGGGCCGATGCTCAACCGGCTGTACTACATGAACATGCGCTACTCGAGCGACCCGGACCTGAAGGGCGACGTGCTCATTCGGCCGATGGGCGCTCAGACGCTCGCCGTCAAGGAAGCCGCAGCGCAGCGCCGGCAGCAGTTCCTGGTGACCACCAACAACCCGACGGACATGGCGATCATCGGCATGGAAGGCCGGGCCGAGGTCCTGCGCGCCGAAGCGCAGACTTTGGACCTCAACGCCAGCAAGGTCGTGCCGCCCGTCGCCGTGATCAAGGAACGCGCACGCGCCGCGGCTCTGCAGTCTGGTATGATGGCGGGGCAAGCGCCACAGGGCGGCGGGTCGGCTTCGCCTCCAGGACCGCAAGGTCCAGCAGTCACCGCCGGGAATGGGCAGGCTCTGCTCGGACCTGACAACCAGCCCGGTGCTCCAGTCACCGACAACTTCCAGCCCACACCGGGCGCTTCAGTATAAAGGAATCGATCATGCCGTTCAAACCGTTCGAGAAGTCCGGCAAGGACAAAGAGAAGCCCGGCAAGGGCAAGGAGGGCTCCAAGAAGGAGGAGTCCTTCGACAAGAAGCAAGCGGGCGGCAAGAAGCTGCCTGCGTTTCTCATGAAGAAGGGGAAGTGACATGGCAGGCGACTCGAAGGACTACGACGCCAGCTACCGGGGTGCGCGCACCCAGGAGCATCCGCGCTTCGGCCGGGGCGGCAACGATATCTCCGCGACGGAAGCTGGGCGCAAGCTCAAGGCTCGCACCGGTGAAGTCGACGCTGCGCTCAACGAAATGACCAGCCCCGCTGTCCGCGCGCCATCCGCGCCGGTGACGGACGCGCCCAAGGGCGGGATCTCCTTCGAGAAGGCAGACCCGGAGCGCGCGAAGAAGCGCAAAGCTGGACCCCCCGCGAACATGCTGTGAACCGGCTGGCTGGAAAAATGGAATCCGACAACAAATGGCACCTGGACAAACGGGTTCAGATCAGCCACATCGTGACGACGGTCGTGGCCGCCGTCGGGCTGGCGGTGTACATCGGCACGATCAAGTCGGACGTCGAGGTTTTGAAGGCGCAAGCCATCTCCACGCAGGCCGTCCAGCACGACCGCGATGAACGACAGGACAAGGCGCTCACGGAGAGTTTGACGCAACTCCGTGAGCTCGTCCTCCGCGTCGACTCCAAACTGGACCGCCTTCACGAGCGGCAAAAACCATGAACTTCCTCCATGTATTCCTGGCTGCCGTCCTGTCCTTCGCTCTCTCCGCGTGCGCCACTGCGCCCCCCACAGGCCCTCAGGTCGCCGCCTGGGAGACTGCCGACGATGGGTCGACGCTCTTCCTGATGGACAGCCAGCTCATGTGTTCTGCCGCTGATGGTGTGGAGTGGCGTGACCTCATCATCGAGGAGGCTGATCGAAGCCCTGCCACTCGCCTGGAAGGGTGTTGGCACGCAGACTCGGAGACCGCTACAATCCGCGCGTACGTACACGGCCTGGGGTTCGGAGTCAGGCCGATGAAAGGGCTCGAGTTCGAGAAGCCCCCGCCCTACACCCCCCTCGTCCCCGACTATAAGGCCGGAGCACCCCATGACCCTTCCCGTCGTCCCGCATGACAAGTGCCTGCACGCAATCTACGGCGCGGTCCTGTTCCTGATCCTCGGTTCCTTGGCCCAGTGGGCCGAGGTTCCCTACCACCTCGCCCTCTCCTCCCTGGCCGTCTTCGTGATCGCCGTCTGGAAGGAGTATGAGGACAACGCGATGAACAAATCCCTCGTGGAGCAGGGGCGGATACCCACCCACGGAGTCGAGTACCTCGACGTCCTTTGGACCATGGCCGGTGCGGCTGTCGTCGCCTTGGGGAGCTACTTGTGACCACCCCCACCAACACCGTCGAACTGCTCCGCCGGGACGAGGGCGAGAAGCTCTCTGCCTACCAGGATCACCTGGGCTTCTGGACCATTGGCGTTGGCCGCCTGATCGACGCCCGCAAGGGCGGCGGGATTTCCCCCCAGGAGTCGGAGATCCTGCTCACCAACGATCTCGACCGCATCACCAAAGCCCTCGACGCGCGCCTGCCCCAGTGGCGCGCGCTCAACGACGCCCGACAGGCGGTGCTGGTGTCCATGGCCTTCCAGATGGGCGTCGACGGCCTGCTGGGGTTCAAGAACACCTTGGCGCACATCTTCGCCGGGAACCTCGCCGACGCCAAGATGGGCATGCTCGCCAGCAAGTGGGCGACCCAGACACCTGAGCGCGCTGGCCGCCTTGCCCAGCAGATGGAACGAGGGGTCTTCGTGTGAGCGCAACCGACATCATCAAGGCGGCCCTGCCGACCCTGGCCACCGCCCTCGGCGGTCCGCTCGCCGGTATGGCGGCGCAGTTCTTCGCGTCCAAGCTGGGCCTGCCGGAGAGCACCGTGGAGGCGGTCAAGAACGCCGTCAGCGGCGCGTCGCCACCGTCGCCACCGGCGAGCCCGGCGCGCTGCAGGGCGCCCACATCGACAAAGCGCTGAAAGAGGTGAAGCCGACGACGGTCGAGTGGCTGACGACGGCGCGCAACTACGCCAAGTACTCGAACGCCGGCGGCCAGTACGACGAGGTCGTCGAGTTCCTCGACAAACATGGCCGCTGAGGCCGATCGGCGAAGATCAGGGACTGACAACACGTGAAAGACGACGGCTACCGCATCGTCGACGAGCCGCGGTCGGGGCCGCTGTCGGGCTATGCGATCAATCCGATCTTCCCGTTCATCGCGCTGATGATGTTTCCCCTGCTCGGCGCCGCGCTCTGCCTTTTCAATGCGCTCGCCTTGCGCAGCCGGACGATGTGGGCCGAGGTCGCGCTTCTGGCCGCCGCCGTCGGTGTCCGCGTCGAGCCGGCCGACCGGCCGCGCGCGGCTGACGGCGATGCGCACGAATTCGCCGCCGTGCGCGTTGCGGAACGCGAGCAGGCTTTGCTCGGCCTCGAGCGTCACCGCGTTGGCGACGAGACGCCCGCCGGGCTTCAGGCTTCGCCAGCAGGTCTCCAGCACGCCCGGCGAAGCCACCCCGCCGCCGATGACCATCACTCGCCCCGGCAGCACCCCCGGCACCCCGCCAAGCAGCACCCCGCGCCCGCCGTGCGCCTTTTCCAAAAAGTAGGCGCCAACCTGGATCGACATCCGGCCCGCGACTTCCGACATTGGCTTCAGCAGCGGCAAGCGCCCGTCACGATCGGTCACCGTCTCGTACGCGATGCACGTCGCGC
>CALMQI010000451.1 GCA_937871935.1 uncultured Burkholderiales bacterium | reverse complement strand
GCTGCCGGCGTTGATCTGCTCCGGCTTCTTGAGCTCGACTTTGTCCTCGGCAACGCCAGCCGCCTTCAGCGCCTCGCGCACGGCAAACGCGCGCTGCTTGGCCAGTTCGGCGTTCATCGCAGGGTCGCCGGTGGCGTCGTGGAAACCACTCACGACGGCCTTCTTGCCATCGGCCACGCCCTTGATCACACCGGCCAGGGCAACCGCGGCCCCGTTGGGCAGCTCCGACTTGCCGCTCGAGAAGTAGAACTTCACCACTTCGCCCTCGACCTTGATCGAGCCGGCGTCGGCAGCTGCCACAGCCTGGTTCGATCCCGACGTGGCGGTGGCGGTAGCCGCGGCCGTCGTCGCGGCATGCGCCTTGGCCGCCGTGCCGGCGGGAATCGGCAGCAGCGGCACGATCAGCAGCGCCACGATGTTGATGATTTTGATCAGCGGGTTCACGGCCGGGCCGGCGGTGTCCTTGTACGGATCGCCCACCGTGTCACCGGTGACGGCCGCCTTGTGCGCCTCGCTGCCCTTGCCGCCGTGGTGCCCGTCTTCGATGTACTTCTTGGCGTTGTCCCACGCGCCGCCGCCAGTGCACATCGAGATGGCGACGAACAGACCAGTCACGATCGTGCCCATCAGCAGGCCACCCAGGGCGGCAGGCCCCAGCAGCAGGCCGACGATGATCGGCACCACCACGGGCAGCAGCGACGGGATCATCATCTCCTTGATCGCCGCGACGGTCAGCATGTCCACTGCCTTGCCGTACTCCGGCTTGGCGGTGCCTTCCATGATGCCCTTGATCTCCTTGAATTGGCGGCGCACCTCCACCACCACCGAACCGGCTGCGCGGCCCACGGCTTCCATCGCCATCGCACCGAACAGATAGGGGATCAGGCCGCCGATGAAGAGACCCACGATCACCTTCGGATCGCTCAGGTCGAAGTTCACGCTCATGCCGCGACCTTCGAGCGAGTGCGTGTAGTCGGCAAACAGCACCAGCGCGGCGAGGCCCGCGGAACCGATGGCGTAGCCCTTGGTCACTGCCTTGGTCGTGTTGCCGACTGCATCGAGCGGATCGGTCACGTCGCGCACGCTCTTCGGCAGCTCGGCCATCTCGGCAATGCCGCCGGCGTTGTCGGTGATCGGGCCATAGGCGTCCAGGGCCACGACGATGCCGGCCATGCTGAGCATGGAGGTGGCAGCCACCGCGATGGCGTACAGGCCACCCAGCTGGTAGGCCGCGAGGATCGCAACGCAGACGAACAGGACCGGCCACGCCGTCGAGCGCATCGACACGCCGAGGCCGGCGATGATGTTGGTGCCGTGTCCGGTGGTGGAGGCCTGGGCGATGTGCTGCACCGGGCTGTACTGCGTGCCGGTGTAGAACTCGGTGATCCAGACCATGGCAGCCGTCAGTACCAGGCCGACGGCGCAGGCGCCGAACAGCGCCATGGCCGACACCGTGCCGCCGCCGACGATGGACACGGCCTGCGGAAACATTGCCGTGGTAACGAAGTAAAAGGCGATCAACGACAGCACGCCCGCCACCGCCAGGCCCTTGTACAAGGCGGGCATCACGTTCTTCATGCCAGGGCTGGCCTTGACGAAGTAGCAGCCGATGATCGAGGCAATGATCGACACGCCGCCCAGCAGCAGCGGGTAGACCACCGCGTTGACAGTGGCGCCGGTGACCATCAATGAGCCGAGCGCCATGGTGGCGATCAGCGTCACCGCGTAGGTCTCGAACAGGTCGGCCGCCATGCCGGCGCAGTCGCCGACGTTGTCGCCCACGTTGTCGGCGATCACCGCCGGGTTGCGCGGGTCGTCTTCCGGAATGCCGGCTTCGACCTTGCCGACGAGGTCGGCGCCGACGTCAGCGCCCTTGGTGAAGATGCCGCCGCCCAGACGCGCGAAGATCGAGATCAGCGACGAGCCGAAGGCAAAGCCGAGCAGGGGTTTCAGCGTCGTGCTGTCGACCTTGGTGCCGCCGCTGACATACAGGAAGAACAGGCCTACACCCAACAGGCCGAGGCCGACCACCAGCATGCCGGTGATGGCGCCGCCCTTGAAGGCGACGTCCAGCGCGGGGCCGATGCCCTTGGTGGCCGCTTGCGCGGTGCGCACGTTGGCGCGCACCGAGACGTTCATGCCGATGAAGCCGCAGGCACCGGACAGCACGGCCCCGAGCACGAAGCCGGCGGCGGTGCTGCCCCCCAGGAAGATGGTGATCAGCACGGCCAGCACGACGCCGACGATGGCGATCGTCCGATATTGGCGCGCCAGATAGGCCGCCGCGCCCTGCTGGATAGCCCCCGCAATCTCCTGCATGCGGGCGTTGCCCGCGTCCTGGCTGAGAATCCAGCTGCGCTGGACAAAGCCATAGATCACTGCGGCAAGACCGCAGGCCAGCGCTACATAGAGCGCCATCGTGGTGGACATGGAGTTTTCTCCTTCCTCGTTTTTGAGCTTCGGATTCGATCGCGTTGCCGCGTGCGGCCACGCTCGTCATGCGGTTGGCCGGCGGAATCGCCCGGCGCGCATCGTATCGGAAGTTCCGTGCCGGTCCGTCAGTGCAGCGCAAGGCATGTCCGTAAAATCGGGGTTTCCCCGGTGGAAGCGAGTTCCGCATGAGCCTGCACAACGTGACTCCCGGCAGCATGGCGCCGGAGGAGTTCAACGTGATCATCGAGATCCCGATGAACGCCGACCCAATCAAGTACGAGGTCGACGAGGACTCGGGCGCGATCTTCGTCGACCGCTTCATGGCTACCTCGATGCACTATCCGTGCAACTACGGCTACATTCCGCAGACCCTGGCCGATGACGGCGACCCGGTCGATGTGCTGGTCATCACGCCGGTGCCGCTGATCCCGGGTGTGGTGGTCACCTGCCGGCCGATCGGCGTGCTGAAGATGGACGACGAGGCGGGCGGCGACAACAAGCTGATCGCGGTACCGGTCGACAAGATCCTGTCCTTGTACACGCAGTGGCGCAAGCCCGAGGACATGAATCCGCTGCGCCTGCAGACCATCCAGCACTTCTTCGAGCACTACAAGGATCTCGAGCAAGGCAAGTGGGTCAAGGTGATCGGCTGGGAAGGGCCCGACAGTGCCCGCGAGGAGGTCCGCCTCGGCATGAAGGCCTGGCTCGACCGCAAGGCCGGTTGAGCTTTCGCGTCTTTCGCTGAACCTCCCGACCGCGGCTGGGTCCACTGAAGCGGCGTTTCGTCGCTGCGCACCCGTTGCCGGCGGCTCTGCGTACCTACACTGTTGCTGCGCCCGAAAGACGGGCAGGAGCTGCCATGCGTGTGCTGTTCGTTGCTGCCGCCTTGATGGCCGCCTTGTCGTCGCCCATCGAGGCGCAGGCCGCCGCCCCCAAGCCTGTCCACCAGGTGGAGGGCATCTCCGAGTACGTGCTGCCCAACGGTCTGCAGGTGCTGCTGGCGCCAGACGACAGCAAGCCGACGACAACGGTGAACCTGACGGTGCGTGTCGGCTCCCGCCACGAGAACTACGGCGAGACCGGCATGGCCCACCTGCTCGAACACATGGTGTTCAAGGGGACGCCCACCACGCCCAACGCCTGGGCCGAATTCTCCAAGCGCGGGTTGCGGGCCAACGGCTCGACCTGGGTCGACCGCACCAACTACCACGCGAGCTTCGCCGCCAACGACGACAACTTGCGCTGGTATCTCGGTTGGGAAGCCGACGCCATGGTCAACAGCTTCATCGCCCGGCGCGATCTGGACACAGAGATGACGGTCGTGCGCAACGAGATGGAAATGGGAGAGAACAGCCCTGGCCGCATCTTGTTCGAGAAGACGATGGCTGCGATGTTCCAGTGGCACAACTACGGCAAGTCGACCATCGGGGCGCGCGCCGATGTCGAGAACGTCGACATCGGCCGGCTGCGGGCCTTTTACCGCACTTACTACCAGCCCGACAACGCGACGCTGATCGTCTCGGGGCGTTTCGATCCGGCCAAGGTGCTCGGCTGGGTGCAGCAGTCGTTCGGCCGCATACCGAAGCCCAAGCGCGCGCTGCCGCGTCTGTACACCCTGGACCCGGTGCAAGACGGCGAGCGCAGCGTCACGCTGCGCCGGGTGGGTGGCACGCCGACGACGATGCTCGGCTACCACGTGCCGCCGGGGGCTCATCTGGACTTCGCCGCACTCGAGCTGGTCACGATGATCGTCGGCGACAGCCCGTCCGGGCGGGCGCACAAACGATTGGTCGATGCCGGCTTGGCCTCCAGCGTGTACGGCGAGGCGCTGGCGCTGGCCGATCCGGGTTTCGCGCTGATGGGTGCGCAGTTCAGTGCCGGCCAGGATGCCAGGCGCGGCACCGACGAGTTGATCGCTGTGGTGGAGGGATTCGGCGCCGCACCGGTCACCGACGAGGAGTTCAAGCGCGCGCAGGTCAAGTGGCTGAAGAACTGGGAGCAGCAGTACACGAATCCCGAAACCGTGGGTCTGGTCCTCTCGGAAACCGTCGCGCAGGGCGACTGGCGTCTGCTGTTCCTGCTGCGCGACCGGGTGAAGGCGCTGACCCGCGAGGATGTGCAGCGCGTCGCGCGCTCATTCTTCGTTGCCGCCAATCGCACGACGGCAACCTATGTACCGACCGATCGTCCGCAACGCGCGCCGGAGCCCCAGCGGGTCGACGTGGCACAGCAGATGAAGTCGTTCAAGCCGCAGCCGGGCGCCGCCGCGGTGCCGCCGTTCGACACCACGCCGAGTCTGCTCGACGCGAAGACGCAGCGCAGCACCTTGCCCGGCGGCATGAGGACCGCACTGCTGCCCAAACCGACCCGGGGCCAGGTCGTGCGGCTGGCGATGCAGTTTCGCGTCGGCGACGAGCGCAGCCTGGCCGGGTTGCGAGAGGTGAGCGAATTCACCGCAGCGATGCTCGACAAGGGCACCACGCAACTCGATCGGCAGCAGATCCAGGATCGGCTGGATGCCTTGCGGTCCGAGTTGTCCATCGTGTCCGGCGGTGACCAGGTGCAGGTGTCGATGGTCTCGCGTCGCGAGACGGTCGTCGACGCTATTGCGCTGCTGGCCCGCGTGCTGCGCGAACCGTCCTTTCCGGCCACCGCTCTGGAGGAACTGAGGCGCCAGACCTTGGCGGAGCTGCAGACGCAGCGAGACGATCCTGAAGTGATCGTCGGCAATGCGCTCGCGCGTCGGGGCAATCCGTACCCGCGGGGCGATGTGCGCCATGCGCGCAGTTTTGATGAGCAGGCACAGGACGCGAACGCTGTCACGGTGGATCAGGTGCGCGCGTTCCATGCCCGCTTCTACGGTGCTGGCCAAGCTCGGTTTGCCGCCGTCGGCGACTTCGATGCCG
>CALMQI010000450.1 GCA_937871935.1 uncultured Burkholderiales bacterium | reverse complement strand
CGGGGGTCAGCGAGGCGATAGCACACGGCTTCGAACTCTGAGGCCGGCAAGCGCGTTGCTGTCTCCTGGATGTTGGCGATAGTGGCGTTGACGAAGCGGGGCAGAAATTCGCCAGCCGATCCTTTGCGGACAGACGGTGGCGTTTTCTGCAGTGGCGATTTCATCCGCTCAGCAAGCTCGTCGCGCAATTGCCGCTGGAACTCCGGATAAGAATCAAACCCCATTCGGGCTACGAAACGCAACACGGTGGCCGCGCCCACGCCCGACTCATCCGCGAACTCCGCCACCGGGCCAAGGCCGATCATTGGATATTTGGCGAGCAGCGCACGCGCCGCGTCGGCGTTCTGCGCCTGCGCGGCGAGCGCCAGGCGCTCGGCGTTGATCACGTCGAGCCGGCTCGATTCGCCACCGTTGAAGCGCAGCCGCGTCAGCTCGGCCGCGCGCAGCAGCGCCTGCGCGCGGCGCGTGCCGCTGCGCAGCGTGAGGTCGGCCTCGCCGTACTGGCCGAGCGCGTCGCGCACTTCCTTGAACGCGGTGACCACGCTGTCGCGGTAGTCGAGCTCGATCTGCGTGCGGCGCGCCTGGGCGGCGTCGTACTGCGCGCCGATGCGCCCGCCGTCCCAGATCGGCTGGGTCAGCGCGGCCGCCACGCTCCAGATGCGCGACGGTGCGTCGACCAGGTTCGACAGGTCGGTGCTCTCGCGGCCGAGCGCTGCGGTCAGCGTGATGCCGGGAAAGTACGCCGCACGCGCCGCGTCGATGCGCGCGCCGGCGGCGCGCAGCCGCGACTCGGCCGCCTGCACGTCGGGCCGACGCAGCAGCAGGTCCGACGGCAGGCCCTCGGGCACGCCGCTGGCGCGCAGTGTGGCCGTCTCCTTGCGCGCCACGCCCTGCTCGACCAGCGCCTTCGGCGAGCGGCCCAGCACCACGGCGAGCGCGCGCTCCGCCTCGCCGCGGGCGCGGTCCAGCTTGGGCAGCTGGGCCTCGTTGTCGAGCAGCTCGGCCTCGAGCTGCTGCACGTCGAGCTCGGAGATGTCGCCCGACTGGAAGCGCAGGCGCTGCAGCCCGAGGCTGTCGCGCTGCGCCTGTACCGCCTGGCCGAACAGTCGCACCTGCGCGTCGAGCGACTGCAGCGCCGCGTACGACTGCACCACCTGCGCCGCCAGCGCGGTGCGCAGCGTCTCGCGCCCGTACTCGCTGGCCAGCAACTCGGCGCGCGCGGCGGCGTTCAGGTTGGCCGCGCGTGACCACAGATCCACCTCGTAGGCCACGTTCAGCGTGGCGCGGTAGTCGCTGAAGGTCACCGACGTGCCGGGCAGGGCGCCAACCGCGTTCTCGCTGATGCGTTGCCGGCTGGCCGACGCGCCGGCGTTCACGTTGGGCAGCTGCTCGGCGCGCGCCGCGCGCAGCGCCGCACGCGACTCGTCGATGCGCGCCATCGCGCGCGCCAGGTCGCGGTTGTGCGCCAGCGCCTCGGCCACCAGTGCGTCGAGCTGCGGGTCGGCGAAGGTCTTCCACCAGTCCGGCGCGACCGCCGGCACCGTGGCGGCGCCGGCCGGCAGCTCGAGTGCCGGCGTCTCGTGGCGCTGGGCCGGTGGCGCCGCACAGCCGGCCACCACGGCGGCGAGCAGCGCGGCCAGCGGCGCCAGGGTGCGCCAGCGCGTCGCGCGTGACGAGGCGAGGATACGTTGCGTCATGCCGGTTCTCCCTTTGCGCCGGGCAGTGCCACCGGCCCCGGATCGGCGCGATGCGGGTGGTGCAGCGCGTGGCTGGCGGCGCTGTGCGCGTGCACGCGCTCGGCCTCCTGCTGGATCTCCTCGGTGCTGCGGCGCTCGCGCAGCCTGCGCGTGGTGATGATCTTGAAGAACATCGGCACGAAGAAGATCGCCAGAAACGTCGCCGCCAGCATGCCGCCCATCACGCCGGTGCCCACCGAGCGCCGCGCCGCGGCGCCGGCACCCGACGAGAAGGCCAGCGGCAGCACGCCGAGGATGAACGCCAGCGAGGTCATGATGATCGGGCGAAAGCGCAGCCGCGCCGCCTCGAGCGCCGCCGCCGACGCGCTCATGCCTTCGCTGACCTTCAGCGACGCGTACTCGACGATCAGGATCGCGTTCTTCGCCGCCAGGCCGAGCAAGGTGACCAGGCCGATCTGGAAGTACACGTCGTTGGTCATGCCGCGCATCCACACCGCCGCCAGCGCGCCGAAGGTGCCGAACGGCAGCGCCAGCATCACGCTCAGCGGCAGCGACCAGCGCTCGTACTGCGCCGACAGGATCAGGAACACCATCAACGCGCCGAGCAGCAGCGCGAGGCCCGAGGTGCCGGTGCTGCGCTTCTCCTGGTAGGACGCGCCGCCCCAGTCGAAGGCGAAGTCCGGCGGCAGCACCTCGCGGGCGATGCGCTCGACCTCGGCGATGGCCTGGCCCGAGCTGATGCCCGGCGCGCCCTGGCCGAACATCTTCACCGCCGGCAGGTTGTTGAAGCGGTCGAGCATCTCGGGCCCCGACGCAAACTTCACGCTGGCCAGCGCCGACACCGGCACCATCTCGCCGGAGCCCGAGCGCACCCACATGCGGCCGATGTCGCCCGGGCTCTTGCGAAAACCGCTCTCGGCCGACATCAGCACCTGCCAGGTGCGGCCGTACTTGTTGAAGTCGTTGACGTAGTAGCTGCCGAGCGTGGCCGACAGCGTGTTGAACACCTCGTCCACCGGCACGCCGAGCGACTTGGCACGCTCGCGGTCGACGTCGACGTACAACTGCGGCGTGCTGGCGCGCCACAAGGTCTGCACGCCGGCCAGCACCGGGCTCTTGGCCGCCGCACCCATGAACTGCTGCGACACCTCGGCCAGGCGCTTGGACCCGCCCTCGCCGCGGTTCTGGAGGTAGAACTCGAAGCCGCCCGCGGTGCCCAGGCCGAAGATCGGCGGCGGGTTGAACGCCAGCACCAGCGCCTCCTTGATGCCGCCGGTCTTCATGAACAGGTCGCCCACCAGCGCCTGCACCGGCACCGGGCGCTCGTCCCAGTGCTTCTGCGTGACGAAGATGGTGGCCGCGTTGTTGCGGTAGCCGCCGCCCAGGAAGTCGAAGCCGGTGAACGCCACCGCGTCCAGGTTGTAGGGGTTGGACTTGATCGCCTGCAGCACCTCGGCCACCACCGCGTCGGTGCGCTGCAGCGACGCGCCGTCGGGCAGGATCACCGCCGAGATGTAGAAGCCCTGGTCCTCCTCGGGCACCAGCGAGCCCGGCGTGATGCGCCACAGGCCCACGGCGAGCGCCACCATGCCACCGAACAGCAGCAGCCCGATGCCGGCGCGCCGCACCATGAAGCCCACACCCTGCACGTAGCGGCGGGTGACATGGCCGAACCAGCGGTTGAAGGCCTGGAACAGCCGCCCGGGCTGCCGGTGCTCGCGCTTCAATAGAAGCACGCACAGGCTGGGCGTCAGCGTCAGCGCCACGATGCCGGAGATGACCACCGCGATCGAGATCGTCACCGCGAACTGCCGATACAGCTCGCCCGTCAGGCCGCCGAGGAAGGCGATCGGCACGAACACCGCGCACAGCGTCAGCACGATCGCGATCACCGGGCCCGAGACCTCGCGCATCGCCTTGATCGCCGCCTCGCGCGCGGCCATCTTCTCTTCGTGCATGATGCGTTCGACGTTCTCGAGCACGACGATCGCGTCGTCGACCACGATGCCGATCGCCAGCACCATGCCGAACAGCGTGAGCGTGTTGATCGAGTAGCCGAGCAGCAGCAGCCCGGCCAGCGTGCCGATCAGCGACACCGGCACGGCCACCACCGGAATGAACGTGGCGCGCCAGTTCTGCAGGAACAGGTAGACCACCAGGATCACCAGGATCATCGCCTCGGCCAGCGTCTTGGCGACCTCTTCGATCGACACCTTCACGAACCGTGTGGTGTCGTAGGGGATCGAGTAGGTGATGCCCTTCGGGAAGCTCTTGCTCAGGGTCTGCGTGGTGCGCTCGACCTCGCGCGCCACGCTCAACGCGTTGGCACCCGGCTGCAGGAAGACGCCCACCAGCGTGGCGGCCTTGCCGTTGATGCGGCCGATGAAGTCGTAGTCCTTCGAGCCGAGCTCGACACGCGCCACGTCCTTCAGCCGCAGCGTGCTGCCGTCGGGATTGGCGCGCACGATGATCTCTTCGAACTGTTTCGGGTCGGACAGGCGCCCCTGCGTGGTGATGGTGTAGACCATCTCCTGCGGCCCGCCGGTGGGGCTCTGGCCCACCTTGCCGGCAGCGAACTGCGCGTTCTGCTCGTTGATCGCGCGCGCGATGTCGGTGGTGGTCAGCCGCAGCTGCGCCAGGCGATCGGGCTTGAGCCAGATGCGCATCGCGTAGTCCTTGGCGCCGAAGATCTGCACGTTGGTGGTGCCCGGCACGCGCTTCAGCTGGTCGAGCACGTTCAGCGTCACGTGGTTGCTGATCGTCAGGTCGTCCTTGCTGGCGTCGTCGGAGAAGAACGCCAGCACCTGCAGGAACGCGGAGCTGCCTTTCTCGACCGTCACGCCCTGGCGGCGCACCTCCTGCGGCAGCTTGGTCTCGGCCTGCTTGACGCGGTTGTTGACCAGCTGCGCGGCGTTGTCGGCATTGGTGCCGATGTCGAACGTGACCTGGATCGTCACGATGCCGTTGCTGGTGGAGGTGGAGCCCATGTAGATCATGTGCTCGACGCCGTTGATGGCGTTCTCCAGCGGCGCGGCCACCGTCTGCTCGATCACCTCGGCGCTGGCGCCGGGGTAGATGGCGGTCACCGTGACGACCGGCGGCGCGATCTCGGGGTACTGCGCGATCGGCAGCGAACGCGTGGCCGACAGGCCGGCGATGACGATGAAGATCGCCAGCACGGCCGCGAAGATCGGCCGGTTCTTGTATGCCCGAGTCCGTTCGCACCCAAATATGGTTCTGGCTGTAGAGGCGGCGCGGGAATACGGGTATGCCGGTTAACGGAACGCCTCGCGTCTTCGCCAAAATGTACGAGCACAACGATACTTCGGCCGCGTCGAACTCCAGCTCCCGCAGCATGCGCCGGTGACGATCGATGCCGTCGCGACGGGGCGGCACCATGCCCACTTCTAGCGCGTTGTAGGTCAGCCCCGGAGGAGACTTGACGGCGCCGAGGAAGAACGGCATATGCCGATCGTAACGGTCGAGTGCCAAGTCGAGGATCATGTCCGTCATCTTTTCTCCCCGGCCTACTGCCGCTTGATGGTTTGCCGCATTTGCGGCATTTGCAGCCCATCGACAGCGCCGTCGGATGTGCGGAATAGCGCCAGCGCCCCGCTCAGGGTTGGCGCGGTCAGCTTGTCGCCAAGCTCGCTGCTCCATCTCTCCACGTACCAGCAATTGCGTAGAACCACTCTCGCTACCTCCCGTCAATGAATTCTAGGATTGATAATGTAATATGGCAAAACTGTATTTATTGATAAGGATATTGTTATCAATACCCCAATCAGTGAAGACCCCGGCCCAGCGATCTCCGAGCGAAGGC
>CALMQI010000449.1 GCA_937871935.1 uncultured Burkholderiales bacterium | reverse complement strand
CCTGCCCAAGCCGTTCGAACCGCGCGAGCTGCTCGCGCGGGTGAAGGCGCTGCTGCGGCGCAGTACGGCAGCGCCCGAGGCCGACGACGTCCTGCACTTCGGCCGGCTCGAGGTCGACCTCGGGGCGCGTGAGGCGCGCATCGACGGCAAGGCGTGCGACCTGACCAGCCACCAGTTCGACCTGCTCGTGGTGCTGGCGCAAGGAGCCGGTCGCGTGTTGTCGCGCGACCAGATCATGGACGGCCTGAAGGGCCACCCGCTGGAAGCCTTCGACCGCAGTATCGACGTGCACGTGTCGCGCATCCGCGCTGCCATCGAGGACGACCCCAAGTCGCCGAAACGCCTGCTCACCGTGCGTGGCGTCGGCTACGTGTTCGCACGCAAGCAGGACGGGCAGGCGTGAGCGCCACGCACGCCGCCGTGGCGCCGGCGCCATGAGTTCGCTGTACCTGCGCATCTGGCTCACGGTGGTGGCCGTGCTGGCGGCGTTCGCGCTCACCTCGGGCTGGTTCGTGCAGCGCCACCTGGAGCAGGAACGTGTGCGCCTCGAAGGCGCGCAGTCCGATCGGCTCGCCGCCTGGGCCGAGCTGGTGCAACGCTCGCTGCCGCCGGCCGAGGCGCCGGGCGCCGAGCAGGCCGCGGCGTTGCGCGACTGGTCGCAGCGTCTGCGGCTGCCGATGGCGCTCGACGACGCGGCCGGCGAGCGCGTCGTCACCTCGGAGGCCTATGCGCGGCGCGAGGCCGACGGTGGGCGGCGCGGCATCGCGGTGCGGCTCGATGATGGGCGCACGCTGTGGGTCATGCGCCCGGGCGGTTTGCGCAGCCTGGCTGCCGCCAACGACAGGGCCGCGGCCGGTCCTCGCGATCCGGGCGCGGGCGCACCTCCCCGGTCGGGCAGCGGGGCCCCACGACCGTGGTTCGTCATGCCGCCCGGTCCGCCGGGACTCGGCCTCGTGCTGCTGCTGGCGCTGCTGTTCGTCGCAGTGGCCGCCGGTGCTTATCCGGTGGTGCGCGGGCTCACGCGGCGGCTCGAGGCGCTGAAACGAGGCGTCGAGACTTTCGGCTCGGGCACGCTGTCGCACCGCGTCGACGCATCGGGGCGCGACGAGGTGGCGGCGCTCGCCGGCAGCTTCAACCGCGCAGCCGAGCGCATCGAAACGCTGGTGCGTTCGCACCAGAGCCTGCTGGCCAATGCGAGCCACGAGCTGCGCTCGCCGCTGACGAGGTTGAAGATGGCGGTGTCGATGGCCGAACAGGCCGACCCTGCGCAGCGAGCGACCCTGCGCCGCGAGATCGAGACCAACATCGCCGAACTCGACGCGCTGGTCGAGGAGGTGCTGCTCGCCAGCCGGCTCGATGCCGGTGCGCTGCCCGACAAGCGCGATCAGGTCGACCTGCTGGCGGTTGCCGCCGAGGAGGCGGCACGCGTCGACGGTGTGGTGCAAGGGCGATCGTGTGTCGTGCCGGGCGACGAGCGGCTGCTGCGCCGAGCCTTGCGCAACCTGCTGGAGAACGCGCGCCGCTATGGCGCCGGTGAGATCGAGACCACGGTCGACCGCAATGCGCGCGGCCAGATCGAGGTGCGCGTGTGTGACCGCGGGCCCGGTGTGCCGCAGGCGTTTCGCGACCGCATCTTCGAACCGTTCTTCCGGCTGCCCGGGCATGCCGAGCGCGAGGGCGGTGTCGGCCTGGGCCTGAGCCTGGTGCAGCAGATTGCCGTGCGCCATGGCGGACGCGTGCGCTGCGACGCGCGCGAGGGCGGCGGCAGCTGCTTTGTGGTCACGCTGCCGGCGTGACGCTGGCGCGGCGCTGCCGCCGCAACATCCAGGCCAGAAAGACCGTGAGTGCCACGCCCGCGAGTACCAGGCCCACGGTCGAGGCGAGCCAAAAGCCGCCGGCGCCCTGCGCGCCGCCGAGCAGGCCGAAGGCGAGCGCATAGCCGCCGGCCAGGCCGACGCCCCACATCGACAGTGCGAACACGACCAGCGACACCACCGTGACGCGCCAGGCCCGCAGCACGAACTGCGACATCGTCTGCAGCGCGTCGCCGACATGGAACAGCGCCACCCAGGTCAGCAGCGGCACGGCAGCGGCGATGACGGCGGCGTCCTGGGTGTACAGGCCGACGATGCCGTGGCGCGTCGCGAACACCGCGCTGCCGAGCAGCACCGACAGGCCGAGCGCGATCTGCAGGCCGTGCCAGCCGATGCGCCGCGCGGCCTCCAGCGCATCGGCGCCGATGCGCTGTGCCACCAGCGTCGACGTTGCACTCGACAGCGCCAGCGGCAGCATGAACATCACCGACACCAGGTTGGCCGCGATCTGGTGGCCGGCCACCGTGGTGGTGCCCAGGCGCGCGATGAAGATCGCCATGAACGAGAACGCGGTCACCTCGATCAGGATCGTCAGTCCCATCGGGATGCCCAGCCGCAGCAATGCCGCCAGCGACTTGCGGTGCGGCCGCGCGAGGCGATGGCGCTGCAGGTCGAAGCGCTGATAGAACGGGTCCCGCCCGAGCAGCAGCACCGCCGCGCCCAGCTGCAGCCACATCGCGATCAGCGTGGCCACGCCGCAGCCGGTGACGCCGAGCGCAGGGATGCCAAGCGCCGGCACGCCGAACACCAGCGCGCTGGACAGCGGGATCTTCAACGCCAGCCCGCCGAGCTGCAGCACCATCACCGCCTTCGGTCGTGACACGGCGATATTGAAGCCGCGGAATACGGTGAACAGCAGCGCTGCCGGCAGCGAGAACGCAAGCGCCAGCAGATAGCCGCGGATCTTGTCGGCTACGTCGGGCGAGGCCCGCGCCAGCGCGAGGAACGGATACGGAAACGCCAGCAGTGCGCTGCCGATCACAGACAGGCCGAGCGCGAGCCACACGCACTGGTGCAGCTGCTGGCCGGCCTCGACCAGGCGACGTGCGCCGTAGAGCTGGCCGACGATCGGTCCGATCGCGAGCACGACGCCCATCAGGCCGATGAACACCGTGATGTAGGCCGACGCACCGACCGCAAAGGCGGCCAGGTCGGTCGACGAGTAACGGCCGACGAGCACCGTGTCGACGGTCGAGAAGCCCAGCACCGCGAGCTGGCCGACCAGTACCGGCCAGGCCAGCGCCGCGATCCGGCGCGCATCGTCGACGAGGCCGGTGCCGGGTTCGCTCACGCGGCGCGTTCGTCCGGCGCGGGAGGCGCGCCGGCTTGCGCGTGATCCACGCCGCTGGCCTGGCGGGCGCGTTCGGCATAGCGGTTGAAGCGCCAGGCCGTCGCCTGCAGCGTGATGCGCCGCCATACCGCGCGCTTTTCGCCCGGCGTCAGGCTCGGCCAGTGCTGCACTTCGCCTTCGCTGCGCCCGCAGCCCTTGCACACCGCATCACCCTGCGCCGTGCTGCAGATCGCAATGCACGGCGCGTCGGGCGTGCTCGCGTACCAGTGCTGCCATGCCGCCGCCGCGGCCGGCGGCATGCCGTGCTCGTCGGCCTCCGACTGGTGGTAGTACACCATCAGGCCGTACACCTCGGCCAGTGCACGTACCTCGGCGCAGGCGCTGATACCGTCGATCGACGGCGAACGCCGGCGCCACCAGTTGATGGCGGCCTCGATGTCGGTGATGTGGATGCCGGCCATGCACGGAGGTTTTGGGGGCGGCAAGGATACCCGGTCCTGATAATCCCGCCGGCCATCCTCGGCACTGCGTAAGAACGGGTCCGCGGCGACGACTGAAGCAGCATGATTGCGCGACGACTGGCTCTGCGCCGCGCGCTTGGCGGCGCGCTGGTGATGACCTTCGGCGGGCTGTCGGCGCCTGGCGCCATCGCGGCACCGCCGACGTGCCGGGTCGAGGCGGCCGGCGCGCCGCCGCGCGTGATCGAGCTGTATACGTCGGAAGGCTGCAACTCGTGCCCGCCGGCCGATCGCTGGTTGTCCAGCCTGCTCGGCCGGGACGACACGCTGGCCGCCGCGTTCCACGTCGACTACTGGGATCGTCTCGGCTGGCGCGATCGCTTCGGCAGCGCGCGCCACGCGCAGCGGCAGGCGCAGCTGCAGGCACAGTCCGGCGTGGGCTTCAGCTACACACCGCAGGTGCTGGTCGATGGCCGCGACTGGCGGCGTTGGCCGGCGCTGCCGCCGGCGGCGAGCGCCGGGCGCGCGACCCTTGCGCTGCAGCGCGAGGGCGACCGAGTGCACTGGCAAGTGCAACCGGGCGCCGATGCGCCGGCGCGCCTGGCACTGTGGTGGGCGCTGCTCGAAGACGGCCATGTCACCGCGGTCAAGGCCGGCGAGAACGCCGGCGTGACGCTGCGCCACGACCATGTGGTGCGCCAGTTCGGCGTGGTACCGCCTTGGCGCGGCTCGGCCGCGCACACGATCGACGTGCCGGCGCGCGGCGAGGGCGGCCGGCCGGTGCGCGTGCTGGCGGTGGTGACCGACGCGACGAGCGGCGCCCCGCTGCAAGCGGCGCAGTTGCGCTGCCCGGTCTGACGCGGCGCCGCGTCGCACGACACTGACGACGCGGCAATGCCGCCGCGCGGGATCAGGCGGCCTTGATCAGGTCGCTCGCCTTCTCGGCGATCATGATCGTCGGCGCGTTGGTATTGCCGCTGACGATGCGTGGCATCACCGAGGCATCGACGACACGCAGGCCCTGCAGGCCGTGCACACGCAACTGCGCGTCGACCACGTCGAGCGGGCCCGGCCCCATGCGGCAGCTGCCGACAGGGTGGTAGATCGTGTCGGCGCGCGCGCGGATGAAGCGCTCGATCTGCTCGTCGGTCTGCGCTGCCGCGGAGGCCTGGAGTTCGCGGCCGGCGTAACCGGCCAGCGCGCTCTGCTGCAGGATGCGGCGCATCAGCTTGAAGCCGCGCACGAGGCGGTCGACGTCGTCGCGCTCGGCCAGGAAGTTCGGGTCGATCAGCGGCGGGGCCATCGGGTCGGCGCTGGCCAGCGACACGCTGCCGCGGCTCTTGGGTTGCAGCAGGCAGACGTGGCACGAGTAGCCGTGGCCGAACACCGTCTTGCGGCCATGGTCGACGAGCTTGCCGATCACGAAGTGCAGCTGCAGATCGGGTTGCGGCTCGTCGGCGCTGCTCTTGATGAAGCCGCCGGCCTCGGCGAAGTTGGTCGTCAACATGCCACGGCGATGGTTGCGCCACTCGAAGATGCCGCGCACGGCGCGTACCAGGCCGACCAACGAGATGCCGAACAGGTCTTTCAGCTGCGGCGCGTCGACCACCTGCACGACGTCGGGGTGGTCGTGCAGATGGCTGCCCACGCCCGGCAGGTCGTGCACGACGGCGACGCCGTGACGCTGCAGGGTCTCACCAGGCCCGATGCCCGACAGCATGAGGATCTGCGGTGACTGCAGAGCGCCGGCGGCCAGCAGCACCTCGCGCCGCGCCTGCAGCTGCTGCACACCGGCGCGCGAACGCAACTCGACGCCGACGGCGCGGCGGCCCTCGGTGAGGATGCGCATCACATGCACGCCGGTCAGCACGCTCAGGTTGGGGCGCGACAGCGCGGGCGCGAGATAGGCCTTGGCCGCGCTGCAGCGTTCGCCGCTGCGGTGCGTCACCTGGTACAGGCCCACGCCTTCTTGCTCCGCGGCGTTGAAGTCGCGGTTCAACGGATAGCCGGCCTGGCGCGCGGCCTCGACGAACACCGGGCCGAAGCGGTTCGGGCTGCGCAGGTCCATCACGTTGAGCGGGCCACCGCTGCCGTGGTAGGCATCGGCGCCGCGCTCGTTGTGCTCGGCGCGTTTGAAGTAGGGCAGCACGTCATGGAAAGCCCAGCCGGGGTTGCCCTGCTCGGCCCAATGGTCGTAGTCGGCGCGCTGGCCGCGAATGTAGACCATCGCGTTGATCGAGCTCGAACCGCCGAGCACCTTGCCGCGCGGCTGATAGCCGCTGCGACCGCCGAGCCCGGCCTGCGGCACGGTCTGAAAAGCCCAATTGGCCTGGCCGTTCTGCGCCAGCAGCGCAAGGCCTGCGGGGCAGTGGATCAGCGCGCTGCGATCGACCGGCCCGGCCTCGAGCAGCGCGACGCGCGTGTTGGGGTTCTCGCAGAGGCGCGCCGCCAGCACGCAACCAGCCGAGCCGCCGCCGATGACGATGTAGTCGTAGGGTCCCGCCGTCACGCCGATGATTCCTCGTTCGCTGCAGTGCGATCGCGAGGCATGATATCGGCGGCGGGCACGACGCAATTGGGCATCTTCCTCTACAGTGCGTCTGCACTGACGCCCGAGCAGGAGACAACAGTCATGGCCCGATGGAACGCAACGGCGACGTACGCGCTCACCGTAGTGCTGATGTGTGCGGCGACGCTCGTGAAGGCCGAATATCCGGAGCGACCGGTCACGATGATCGTGCCGTTCCCGCCCGGCGGCGTGGCCGATACCGTGGCGCGTCCGGTGGCCGAGGCGCTGTCGCGCGAGCTCAAGCAGTCGGTGGTGATCGAGAACAGGGCCGGCGCCGGTGGTGGCCTCGGCATGGGTCTGGCCGCCCGCGCCGCGCCCGACGGCTACACGGTGCTGCTGGCGTTGTCGTCGATCTCGATCCTGCCCGAGGCCGACAAGCTGCTCGAGCGCAAGCCCGCGTTCACGCTGAGCCAGTTCAAGCCGATCGCGCGCTTCACCGCCGACCCCACGGTGCTGGTCGTGCGCGCCGACGCCCCGTGGAAGACGCTGGCCGAGTTCGTCGCCGACGCCAAGCGCAGACCCGGCGCCTACAACTACGGCAGCTCGGGCAACTACGGCACGATGCACGTGCCGATGGAGATGCTCAAGTCGGCGGCGGGCTTTCGCATGGTGCACATCCCGTACACCGGCGCCGGGCCGGCGGTGGTGGCCCTGCTGGGGGGCCAGGTCGACGCGATCGCGAGCGGCCCGTCGACGGTGGCGCAGCACATCCGCGCCGGGCGCCTGCGTGCGCTCGCCCACTGGGGCGACAAGCCGCTGGTGTCTTTGCCCGAGGTGCCGAGCCTGGTCAGCCAGAACCTGGCCGTCAGGTTCGCGCAGTGGTCGGGGCTGTTCGTGCCCGCCGGCGTCAGCGACGACATCGTGCAACGGCTGCGCGGCGCCGCCCGCCGGGCGGCGGCCGACGCGCAGGTGCAGCAGATCATCCGCGGCGCCGGCAGCCCGGTCGAGTACCTCGACGCGCCCGAGTTCCAAGCCTACTGGGATGCCGACGCCGTGCTGATGGGCCAGGCCGTGCGGCAGATCGGCAAGGTGGAGTAGCGCACTGCCGGCACGTTGACGCCCCGTCGAGAATGTCCGGGCCGGCAAACGCACGCCCAGGGGTTGCCTGGCCGCCACATTGCCCGACCGCAAACGGACAATTGCGGTTACATTAGCCGGACAGACATACGCGAGACCGTTTCCACAAGGTCTTCTCGCCCACCGCCCGGCAGCTGAAGTTCGCGCCGCCAAGCGGTCCCAGGATCGAGTTCCAGGTTTGACGTTTCTTGAGTGTTTCTGTCCGCGCGCCGGCGTTGTGCCGCGCGCGGTGGCTTTATCGATTCAACACTCAACAAGGAACATTCATCCATGAGTACCGAAGGCACCCAGACTGGCGTCGTCAAGTGGTTTGACGATGGCAAGGGTTATGGTTTCATCACGCCCGAAGGCGGCGGCAAGGACCTGTTCGCGCATCACAGCGAGATCAAGAACGGCGGCGGCTTCCGCAGCCTGCAGGAAAACCAGCGCGTCGAATTCGAGGTCAAGCAGGGCCAGAAGGGCCTGCAAGCCGCGAACATCCGCGTGCTCTGAACCGTCCCGCTCGGCAGCCCTGCGCTGCCGAGTGCTGGAATGCAAACCGCGGCCCTGAAGGCCGCGGTTTTGTTTTTTGTGGAACTGCCGACTCAGCGACGCGGCCCGGAGCGGCCCGTGGCCGGCCGCGACGGCTT
>CALMQI010000448.1 GCA_937871935.1 uncultured Burkholderiales bacterium | reverse complement strand
TGCGTGCCGACGACGATGTCGATGCTGCCGTCGGCCAGACCGGCGAGCGCGGCGCTGCTCTCCTTGGTGGTGCGAAAGCGCGACAGCTCGGCCACCTTGACCGGCCATTTGCCGAAGCGGTCGACCAGCGTCTGATAGTGCTGCTCGGCCAGCAGAGTGGTGGGCGCCAGCAGCGCGGCCTGCTTGCCGCCGATCACGGCGATGAACGCGGCGCGCAACGCGACCTCGGTCTTGCCGAAGCCCACGTCGCCGCAGACCAGGCGGTCCATCGGCTTGGGGCTCACCATGTCCTGGATCACGGCATGGATGGCGGCACGCTGGTCGGGCGTCTCCTCGAAGCCGAAGCCGGCCGAGAAGGCCTCGTAGTCGTGCATCGAGTAGCGGTGCGCATGGCCTTGCCGGGCAGCACGCCGAGCGTAGAGGTTCAGCAGTTCGGCGGCGGTGTCGCGTACCTGCTCGGCCGCCTTGCGGCGCGCCTTGTCCCACTGGCCGGAGCCCAGCTTGTGCAACGGCGCTTCGTCGGCGCTGACACCTGTGTAGCGGCTGATCAGGTGCAGCTGCGAGACGGGCACGTACAGCGTGGCGTCGTCGGCGTACACGAGGTGCAGGAACTCGCTGGGCCCGTCGCCGAGGTCCATGTTGACGAGGCCCTTGTAGCGGCCGATGCCATGGTTGGCATGCACCACCGGGTCGCCGATGGCGAGCTCCGACAGGTCCTTGATCAGCGCCTCGACGTCGCTCACCGCCTCCTGGCGGCGGCGCCGACGCAGGCCGGGTGCGGCGGCGAACAGCTCGGCCTCGGTCAGGAAGGCGAGCGGCGTCATGCCTTCGCGCTGCCAGACGAAACCACGCGCCAGGGGCGCGGCGACGATCGCCACACGTTCGTCGCCGGCCTCGAACTCGTCCAGCGTGGCCACGCTCGGCACCGCGATGCCGTGGTCGCGCAGCAGTTCGATCAGGCTCTCGCGGCGGCCTTCGCTTTCGCCGACCAGCAGCACGCGCGATGGCGCGTTGTCGAGATAACGTTGCAGCGCGGTCAGCGGCTCGGGTGAGCCGCGCTCGGCGCTGACGTCGGGTGGCCCGATCGCCCAGGCGGGCGCGTCGTTCGCCGCGCCGGCACGCAACGTCAACACCGCGTGCTGACCGGCGCGCGCGAAGAACTCGTCGACGCGCTGGAAGATCGCTTCAGGCGGCAGGATCGGCCGCTCCGGGTCGTGCTGCAGGAAGCGATGTCGCTCGCGCGTGTCGCTCCAGAAGCGGTTCAGCGCCTCGTCGACGCTGCCGTGCAGCACCACGGTGGCGTCGCCGCCGGCGTAGTCGAGCAGCGAGGCCGTGCTGTCGAAGAAGAGCGGCAGGTAGTACTCGATGCCAGCGCCGGCGAGGCCGACGCCGATGTCCTTGTAGATGCGCGAGCGTGTCGGGTCACCCTCGATGCGTTCGCGCCAACGCGCGCGAAACGCCGTGCGTGCGGTTTCGTCGAGCGGAAACTCGCGGCCGGGCAACAGCCGCACCTCGGGCACCGGGTAGAGGCTGCGCTGCGTGTCGGGATCGAAGGTGCGGATCGAATCGATCTCGTTGTCGAACAGGTCTACGCGATAGGGCACCGGCGAACCCATCGGGAACAGATCGATCAGGCTGCCACGCACCGCGTATTCGCCGGGCGAGACGACCTGGCTCACGTGCGCGTAGCCCGCCAGCGTGAGCTGCTGGCGCAGGGCCGCCTCGTCGAGCCGGGTCTTCTGCTGGAACTGGAAGGTCGTGCCCGCCAGGAAACGCGGCGGCGCCAGCCGGGTGAGGGCGGTGGTGGCGGGCAGCAGCACCACGTCGAGGTCGTGCTGCAGCATCCGCCACAAGGTGGCGAGGCGCTCGGACACCAGGTCCTGGTGTGGCGAGAAGGTGTCGTAGGGCAGTGTCTCCCAGTCGGGAAACACCGCCGAGCGCAGCTTCGGCGCGAAGAAGACCAGTTCATCGGCCAGCCGCTGGGCATCGAACGGCTCGGCGGTGACGATGACGATCGGATGCCGCCCGTCCGCGCGCTGTTGGGACAGGCGTGCGAGCAGCAGCGCATCGGCCGAGCCGGGGGGCAGCGGCAGCGCGAAGCGTTTACCGGGGGCGAGGGGAGGCGGCAGCATCGATCGACAAAGGCACGACCCCGGGGCACTCATCACCGGGGGCTACCGCGGGCACCGAGTCATCGCACCGGTGGATTCTAGAATCGCGCCAATGAATCCGCCCGCCGCCCCGCGCGAGCCCAAGCTGTTTGCGCTGGTACCGTGTGCCGGCGTCGGCGCGCGCGCCGGCGGGCGGGCGCCCAAGCAGTACGCCCCGCTGGCCGGGCGGCCGATGGTGGCGCATACGCTCGATGCCCTGCGGCAGGTGCGCCGGCTGAGTGGCGTGCTGGTCGTGCTGGCGCCGCACGACAGCTGGTTCGACGAGGCATTGCGCGACGAGGCCATCGATGCGTCCTGGGTTGCGCGGTGCGGCGGCGACACACGCGCGCAGAGTGTCGCCAACGGCTTGGTCGAGCTGCGCAATCGTGGTGCGGTCGACTCGGACTGGGTGCTGGTGCACGACGCGGCGCGTTGCCTGCTACGGCCGGCCTGGGTCGACCGGCTGATCGACAGCTGCATCGATGACGCGGTTGGCGGCCTGCTGGCCCTGCCGGTAGCCGACACGCTGAAGCGCGCACGCGCCGGCCGTGCCACCAGCACCGTCGATCGCGCCGACACCTGGGGCGCGCAGACGCCGCAGATGTTCCGGGTCGGCACGCTGCAGGACGCGCTGCAGCGCGCCGGCGCCCACGTCACCGACGAGGCCGGCGCGATCGAGGCGATCGGGCTGGCGCCGCGGCTGGTGCAGGGTGACGCCGGCAACCTGAAGGTCACCTGGCCGGAGGACTTTGCGCGCGCCGAGGCGCTGCTGGCGGCACGTGTTGAAGGAGCAGCGATGACCGACACGAACCTGCGCTTCGGCGAGGGCTGGGACATCCACGCGCTGGTGCCGAACCGGCCGCTGGTGCTGGGCGGCGTGACCATCCCGCACACGCACGGGCTCGAGGCGCACAGCGACGGCGACGCGCTGTTGCATGCCATCACCGACGCACTGTTCGGCGCCGCCGCGCTGGGCGACATCGGCCGCCACTTCCCGGACACCGACGCGGCCTTCAAGGGCGCCGACTCGCATCGGCTGCTGGCCGAGGCGGCGCGGCGCGTGCACGAGGCGGGCTACCGGATCGTCAACGTGGACTCCACCATCGTCGCGCAGGCCCCGAAGATGGCGCCGCACATCGAAGCGATGCGCGCACGCATCGCCGGTGCGCTCGCCGTGGCGGTGGACCAGGTCAGCGTGAAGGCCAAGACAGCAGAGAAGATGGGGCCGGTCGGCGAGGGCCGCGCCATCGAGGCACGCGCAGTCTGCCTGCTGCAGCGCCGCTAGCGAAGACTCAGGGCGCCCGTTTGAGGCGGATGTGGGCCACCAGGCCGCCGTCGCTGGCGTTGTCCAGCTCGAGCGCGCCGCCCATGCGGGCCAGCGCCTTCTCGACGATGGCCAGGCCGAGGCCGGCACCGGTGGCTGCCGTGCGCGCCGCGTCGCCGCGGAAGAACGGCGTCGTCAGCTGGTGCATCTTCTCGGGTGCCACGCCGGGACCGTGGTCGCGCACGCTCACGATCACCCAAGGGCCGGTGCGGGCGTAGGTGACCTGCACCATCGCGATGCCGGTGTCGATCGTGCGGCCGTAGCGGCGCGCGTTCTCGAACAGGTTGGCGAACACGCGGCCGAGCTCGATGTCGTCGGCCATCACCGACAGGTCGATCGCCACCTTGCTCTGGATGCGGATCGTGCTCGGATCGCGGAATCCCTGCGCCTCGCGGTCGATCACCTGCGCCAGGTTCACCGGCTTGAGCTTGGTGTCGCCCGGACGGGCGTAGTCCATGAACTTGTCGATGATGGCGTCGAGCTGGTCGATGTCGAGCGCCATGTTGCGCTGGGCTTCCTCGTCGTGCACGCTCATCTCGGCCTCGAGCCGCAGACGCGCCAGCGGTGTGCGCAGGTCGTGGCTGATGCCGGCGAGCATCACGGCGCGGTCTTCCTCGACCTTGGCGAGCTCGCGCGCCATGCGGTTGAAGCCCATGTTGACCTCGCGGATCTCGCTGGTCATCGTGTTCTCGTCTAGGCGCGAGTCGAACTCGCCCTCACGGATGCGGCTGGCGGCGAACGACAGCTCGCGCAGCGGCTGGTTGATCAGACGCGCGATCGCCACCGAGCCGAAGATGGTGGCCAGCAACGCGATGCCGACCCAGACGAACCAAGTGCCGCCGGTCAGCGCACGCACGCGGCCGAGCTCGGTCTGCAGCCACCAGGCGTCGCGCTCGATGCCGAAGCCCACCCACAGTCCGGCCTGGCCGTTCACGCTCTTGGCCACGATGGTCTCGGAGCCGAGCCGGTTGCGCAGTTCGGTGGCGACCACGCGGGTGAACCGGTCCTCCTCGAACGCTTCCCACTTGTCGGTGGGCTCGTGCGGGGCGATGCGAATGGCCTCCTGTGCCGACAGCGTCTTGACCAGCGCGACCCGGTTGATCGCATCACTATGGTGCAGCGCCGCCCGCGCCAGGTTCACCAGGCTCGCGATCTGCTGCGATGCCACCACCGCGCGCGGCTCGAACTCCAGTGCCCGCAGTGTCCACACCCAGGCGACGATGCCACTGCCCAGCAGGATGGCGAGCAGGAAGAACGTGCGCCAGAACAGGCTGAGCGCGACCCCTTGCGAACGGGGCATTTCAGAACGTGGGGCGGCGTGTCATCGGGGCACAGTGTGCCCCAGCGGACACCGCGGATCCGGCTTTGCCGGGCCGCTGGTGTCACCCCCCGGGCTCCGAAGGAGCCCCTTCGTGGCTCCGGCGGGAGGCGGCCGCAGGCCGCAACGGGGGTGGGTCAATTTGCGCCGTCCGGCACGAACACGTAGCCGACGCCCCAGACGGTCTGGATGTAGCGCGGCTGCGAAGGATCGGCCTCGATCATCTTGCGCAGGCGCGAGATCTGCACGTCCAGGCTGCGGTCGAAAGGCTCGAACTCGCGGCCGCGCGCCAGCTGGGCCAGCTTGTCGCGGCTCAGCGGCTGGCGCGGATGGCGCACCAGGGCCTTCAACATCGAGAACTCGCCGGTCGTCAGGGCGATCTGCTCGCCGTTCTTGGTCAGGCGGCGCAGGCTCAAGTCGAATTCGAACGGACCGAAGCTCACAGACTGGGCTTCCTTCGAGGGCGCGCCCGGCGCCTCGATCGCCGGCCGGCGGCGCAGCACCGCATGCACGCGGGCCAGCAGTTCACGCGGGTTGAACGGCTTGGGCAGGTAGTCGTCGGCGCCGACCTCCAGCCCGACGATGCGGTCGACATCCTCGACCTTGGCCGTCAACATGATGATCGGGGTGACGTCGTTGGCAGCCCGCAGGCGCCGGCAGATCGACAGCCCGTCCTCGCCGGGCAGCATCAGGTCGAGCACGATCAGGTCGATCGTCTCGCGCGTCAGGATCCGGTTCAGCGCCTTGGCGTCTTCCGCCAGCAGGACCTCGAAACCCTCCTGCGTCAGGTAGCGCCGCAACAGGTCGCGGATTCGCGCGTCGTCATCGACCACCACGATACGGTCGGGTCGAGTGTTGGCGGGCGTGTTCATCTGCAACTCCAAATTTGTAACAGCGGCATTGTGCCGGGGGAAAACCCCAGCAAACGGTCGATCTCGACCCGCTGTTACATCTATTTCGGCTGTTGCGCCTCGTTCCGTGAAGTGGCGCACGGCCCGTGCGCAGGTGCCTTTGCAGGTGGGCCGGGATGCGTGCCGTTCGGCCCAGACGGGCGGTGACCGCCGGGCGTCAGGCACACTGGCGATCGACTCACAGCCGATCGGAATTCCGATGCGACGACAAGCCATTCTGGTGTTTCTGGCGACCGCGCTGGCCGGTCCGGCCCTGTCCGCCGAAGGCGCGCCGCCGCGTGACGTGCTGTCGCTGACGGCCTCGGCCGCGATCGAGGTGCCGTACGACCTGATGGCCATCACTCTGTCGACCACCCGAGAAGGGCCCGATGCCGCGGCCCTGCAAGCGCAGCTGCGCCAGGCCGTCGAGACGGCGCTGGCGGAGGCGCGGCGCGCGGCGCGCGCCGGCCAGGTGGACGTGCGCACCGGGGCCTTCAGCCTGGGGCCGCGTTACTCCGCCAAGGGGCAGTTGAGCGGCTGGTCCGGCCAAGCCGAGTTGGTACTGGAGGGCCGCGACATGAGCGCGATCGCCCAGCTGGCCGGTCGGCTCAACACGCTGACCGTCGCCCGCGTGGCCTATTCACTGGCGCGCGACACCCGCGAGAAGGCAGAGTCCGAGGCCTCGGCGCAGGCCATCGCGCGTTTTCGGGCCAAGGCGGCCGACTATGCCAAGCAGTTCGGCTACAGCGGCTATGCGGTGCGCGAGGTCAACATCGGCGGCGACGCGCCGGTGCAGCCGATGTTCAAGGCCCGAGCGATGGCCGCCACGGCGAGCGACGAGTCGCTGCCGGTCGAGGCGGGCCGCGCCACGGTGAGCGTCAACGTCAACGGCAGCGTGGTGATGACGCGCTGACCCGGGGCGCCGGGGCGTCGCCCGGTGCCTCCGTCGGCTATTGCGCGACCCAGCCGCCGTCCACGTTCCAGGCCACGCCGCGCACGTTGTCGGCGGCCGGCGAACACAGGAACACGGCCAGTCCGCCGAGTTGCTCGGGCGTCGTGAACTGCAGCGAGGGCTGCTTCTCGGCCAGCAGCTGGCGCTTGGCCTCTTCCTGGCCCACGCCGGCTTCGGCGGCCCGGGCGTCGACCTGCTTCTGCACCAGCGGCGTCAGCACCCAGCCCGGGCAGATGGCGTTGACCGTGACGCCGGTCGTGGCGGTCTCGAGCGCGATGCTCTTGGTGAAGCCGACGATGCCGTGCTTGCTCGCCACATAGGCCGACTTCTGCGCCGAGGCGACCAGGCCGTGCGTCGAGGCGACATTGAGGATGCGGCCCCAGTTGCGACGCTTCATGCCCGGCAGCGCCAGCCGCGTGGTGTGGAAGGCCGAGCTCAGGTTGATCGCGATGATCGCGTCCCAGCGTTCGGGCGGGAAGTCCTCGACCGCGGCGACGTGCTGGATGCCGGCGTTGTTGACCAGGATGTCCACCGCACCGAACTGGCTCTCGCAGGCCTTCACCATGGCCTCGATCTCGGCCGGCTTGCTCATGTCGGCGCCGTGGTAGCCGACCTTGACGCCGAGCGCGGCGACGCTGCGTTGTGCTTCGGTCGTGTCGCCAAAGCCATTGAGCATCACGTTGGCTCCCTGACTTGCCAGCGACTGGGCGATGCCCAGTCCGATGCCGCTGGTGGATCCGGTGACCAGTGCAGTTTTTCCCTTCAACATGAGTCGATCGCTCCCGTGCGTTGTTAGGATCATTATCAACAAGGAGCCCGTGAACGTGACCGAGCCGCGCCTGAACCACGTGCAATGCCTCGACAGCCGGGGCCTGCACCGCATGGCCTATTGGGAATGGGGCGACGCGGCGAATGCGCGCGTGCTGGTCTGCGCGCATGGCCTGAGCCGCCAGGGGCGCGACTTCGACGCGCTGGCGCGCGCGATGAGCGACCACTATCGCGTGGTCTGCCCTGACGTGGTCGGCCGTGGTCGTTCCGACTGGCTGGCCGATCCGATGGGCTACGGGATTGCGCACTACGTGGCCGACATGGTCACGCTGCTGGCGCGGCTGGACGCCCGGACCATGCACTGGGTCGGCACGTCGATGGGCGGATTGATCGGCCTCGGGCTGGCGGCGTTGCCGAACTCGCCGGTGCAGCGCCTCGTGCTCAACGACGTGGGGCCGGTGATCGAGCCGGCCGCGATCGCGCGCATCGGCGCCTACGTCGGCCGTGTGGCGCAGTGGAAGACGCTCGACGAGGCGGCCGACGACCTGTGGGCCATCTCCACCGGCTTCGGCCCGCACACCCGCGAGCAGTGGCTGGCCCTCACTGATCCGCAATTGCGGCGAGACGGCGACTGGCTCAAGCCGCGGTGCGACCCGGCGATCGCCGTGCCGTTCAAGGCCATCACGCCGCAGATGGCGGCGGCCGGCGAGGCCATGCTGTGGCAGAGCTACGACCGGCTGACCTGTCCGACGCTGCTGTTGCGCGGCGCCGAGTCCGATCTGCTGTCGCCGGCCACGGCACGCGCGATGAGCGAGCGCGGCCCACGCGCGCAGCTGGTCGAGTTCGCCGGCGTCGGTCATGCTCCTATGCTGGTGCAGCCCGATCAGGTCGAGGTCGTGCGCAACTTTCTGCTGTCGCCATGAAGACGCTCGCGGTGCGGCCCGGCGAGGGCGACGCGCCGATCCTGCAGCTCACCGATCTGCCGGCTGCCGAGCGCGCGCCAGCCGCTGCTGTGCGCGATGCGTTGGCGCCCGCCGATGACGATCTGGCTCGGGCCCGGGCTTTCGCCGAGCCGCTGCTTGCCGGCCAGGTGCTCGACACCGGCGAGGGTGCGCTTGCGCACGCCGACGGCGTGGCTGCGATCCTCGATTCGATCGGTGCCGCGCCGACGATGCGGGCAGCGGTCTACCTGGTCTACGCCGGCGACTATCTGCAGCGGCCCGACGAGGTGGTGCGCAAGGCATTCGGCGACTCCTACGCCAGCCTGGTCGAGCACACGCGCAAGTTGGTGCAGATCCAGCGCGCCGCTCGCGAGGCGGCGGTCGAGGACGAGCGCCGCGAGCTGCAGACCGAGCGTGTGCGCAAGATGCTGCTCGCGTTTTCGCGCGACCTGCGGGTCGTGCTGCTGCGGCTGGCCTCGCGCCTGCAGACTCTGCGCTGGCATGCCGCGGCCCGGCGGCCGTGCCCGGCCGAACTGGCGCTCGAATCGCAGCAGGTCTTCGCCCCGCTGGCCAACCGGCTCGGCATCTGGCAGATCAAGTGGGAGATCGAGGATCTGGCCTTCCGCTTCCTGCAGCCCGAGCCCTACCTGCGCATCGCGCGCCAGCTCGACGAGACCCGCGCGCAGCGCGAGCGTGCCGTCGAAACCGCGCGCGCGCAACTGCAGGCCGAGCTGCGCGCCGCCGCCATCGCGGCCGAGGTGCAGGGCCGGCCCAAGCATCTGTACAGCATCTGGAAGAAGATGCAGGGCAAGGGCCTGGCGATCGCCAACATCTTCGACCTGCGGGCGCTGCGTGTGATCGTCGGCGACGTGCGCGACTGCTATGCCGCGTTGAGTTGCGTGCACGCGCGCTACCGGGCCGTGCCCGAGCAGTACGCCGACTACATCGCACGGCCCAAGGCCAACGGCTACCAGTCGCTGCATACGGTGGTGCTGGACGACCAGGGCCGTGCGCTCGAGGTGCAGATCCGCACGCGCGCCATGCATGAGCACGCCGAGCACGGCGTCGCCGCGCATTGGGCCTACAAGGAGGCCGGCGCGCGCGGCTATGCCGGCGTCGCGGCCAGCGGCGCCTACGAGGAGCGCGTGGCCGCTGCGCGCAAGGCGGTCCTGCACCAGTTGCTGGCGTGGGAGCGCGACCACGCAGCGATCAATACCGGAGCGGGCGCGCCTTCGTTCGATGACCGCATCTTCGTGTTCACGCCGCAGGCCACGGTGATCGAGCTGCCCGAAGGCGCGACGCCGGTCGACTTCGCCTACAGCCTGCACTCCGACCTCGGTCACCGTTGCCGCGGCGCCCGCGTCGACGGCGTGCTGGTGCCCCTGAACACCGCGCTCGCCAGCGGGCAGACGGTGGAGATCACGGTGGCCAAGGAGGGCGGTCCGTCGCTCGACTGGCTGAACGCCGAGCTCGGTTTCCTGAAGAGTCCACGGGCGCGCGCCAAGGTGCGTGCCTGGTTCAACGCGCAGGCGCTGGCGGCGACGATTGCGCGTGGCCGCGAACTTGTCGAGCGACTGTTGCAGCGTGAAGGCCGCACCTCGCTCAAGCTCGACGACCTGGCCGCGCGACTGGGCTTCAAGGGGGCCGACGCGCTGTTCGAGGTGGTCGGCAAAGACGAGTTCTCGCTGCGTACCATCGAAAACCTGCTCAAGCCCGCCGAAGCGCCACCGCCGGCCGATGCCGTGGCGTTGCGCCGCACGCGCGCCACCGAAGGCGGCGTGCTGGTGGTCGGTGTCGAATCGCTGATGACGTCGCTGGCGCGTTGCTGCCGGCCGGCTCCGCCGGACGGCATCGGCGGCTACGTCACGCGTGGCAAGGGCGTGGCCGTGCATCGCAGCGCCTGCAGCAACTACCGGCAGATGCTGCGCGCCAACCCCGAGCGCGCGATCGCCGTCGCCTGGGGTGCCCAGCCGGCCGGCAAGCCGGCGGTCTATCCGGTGCACATCTGTGTCGAGGCGCAGGACCGGCCGGGCCTGTTGCGCGACATCTCGGAGCTGTTCGCCAAGGAGCGCATGAACCTGACGGCCGCGTCGCCGCAACCGCTGAAGGGGGACGCGGGCCAGGGCGTGCGGCTGGAGGTCACCGTGGAGGTCGACGACGTGGCGCATCTGACGACGGTGCTGGGGCAGGTCGCCCGTTTGCAGGGGGTGCGCAGCGCGCGCCGTCAGTAGCCGGTCAAGGCCGCTGCTAAAATGTCGGCCAACGCAGGCGCGTAGCTCAGCTGGTTAGAGCACCACCTTGACATGGTGGGGGTCGGTGGTTCGAGTCCACTCGCGCCTACCAGGTATCAACCGCCGGGCCCGGTCGTCAGATCGGGCCCGGCTCGTTTTGGCGCTGAATCAGGCTGGTCAGGTGGAAACCCCGCGGGGTGCGGGCGGGACGCCACCTAGAATCGTCTTGCACTGCACAAGGAGTTCCAGGCGATGCCAGCCACCCGCCGCGCCGCGGCCCCTGCGCCTGCCCCCAAGGGCACGCGCATCCTCAAGAAGTACCCCAACCGCCGGCTCTACGACACGCAGTCGAGCAGCTACATCACGCTCGCCGATGTGAAGAAGATGGTGCTCGACGGCGAGGACTTCGAGGTGCGCGACGCCAAGAGCGGTGACGACCTGACGCGCAGCATCCTGCTGCAGATCATCCTCGAGGAAGAGGCGGGCAGCGTGCCTATGTTCTCGACGCAGACGCTGGCGCAGATCATCCGCTTCTACGGGCACGCCATGCAGGGCGTGATGGGCAGCTACCTCGAGCAGAACATGCAGGCCTTCACCGACATGCAGCGGCGCGTCGGCGAGCAGACCCAAGGCGTGTTCGATCCGAAGAGCTTCACGCCCGAGGCCTGGTCGCAGTTCATGAGCGGGCAGGCACCGATCGTGCAGGGCCTGATGGGCAACTACCTCGAGCAGTCGAAGGCATTGTTCGCGCAGATGCAGGAACAGATGGGCAAGCAGGCCGGAACGCTGTTCCCCGGCGTCCCCGGCTTTCCCGGCACCAAGCGTTGAGTGCGGCACCGACGGTCGGTTTCGTGTCGCTCGGGTGCCCGAAGGCGCTCACCGACTCGGAGCTGATCCTCACCCAGTTGAGCGCCGAGGGTTATCGCACGTCGAGGACCTACGCCGGCGCTGACCTGGTAATCGTCAACACCTGCGGCTTCATCGACGCCGCGGT
>CALMQI010000447.1 GCA_937871935.1 uncultured Burkholderiales bacterium | reverse complement strand
CGACCACTGCCACCGGCTTAACGTGCTTTATTTTCCGTTTTCTGAGACGATCCCTAGAAGCATTGGCTTGCTCCATCGCCTCGACTGCCCGCTTCCGATCATGTGCCGCCGCACGGTAGCGGCGTCGGGACCGGATCGCGTAGAACAGCCAGAGCGCCAACGCGAACCAGCAGAACGCAAAGCCACCCCATGCCCACCAGATGCGCCTGGTCAGCGTCTGGGTCATGTCGTCCTTGGCCGTGATCTCGGCCAGGCGCACGTCGCTGGCGAGCTGGCTCAGAAGCTCTTCGTCACCTGCAGCCTGAAACAAGCCAAGCACCGCGATCGCGTCCGCCTGGCCAAACGGGATCTTCTCAAGGATCGGCCCGACCCGGCTCTGAAGCTCGGCGACGCGGTGCGTCGCTTCGGCATAGCCAGGCACGCCATTCAGGAGGCTCTTGATCTCGGAGGGCTCGCTGAGGATGCTGACCCTTGAGGCAACCACGGCGGCGCGCCGGCTCAGTTCCTGCGCGTTCACCGGCTCGCCAGCTGCGACCGCACGCAGTTCCTGCTTCAGCCTGTGGTGCGCGATCTGGTACTGGGCAACGGACCAGTAGAAGCCTTCGTTCGGCACGGCATTGGCCGCGCGAGAGAGGGTCAGTTGCTGGCTCAACAGCGCCGTCGTGGCCGCGACAGCGGACAGCACCACCAACACCAGCAAGGGCCACCAGCCCATGCTCTTCGCGGACGGACGGTCGCCCGATCGCCGATCGAGCCGCACAGGTTCGACGGAAGGCTGCGCCGCGCCCCGGCGCTCCGCCCCTTCACTCAACCGCCCGCTTCGATCCTGTCGACTTGCCAGATGAACCTCGATTCCGCTATGGGACCCTTCAGCGCGGCCGGATTCTGGTCGCGAGGGTAGATTGTCCACAACGGGCCCCAGCGCTTGTTGCTCAAGCGCTGACCGTCCTGGCTGTGCGCCAGGATCACGCCGTAGCGGACGAGGTCGTCCCAGGGGATCGGGGCCGAGTAGTCATCGAGGGTCTTGAGGACCAGCTTGCCCGATGTGACGCCAGCCGCTCGCATGACATCGAGCAGCAGGGGCCCGGCAAACACCGAGGTCGGCGTCCACGGTGTGCCTGTCGTGATGCTGGTCGTGCCCAGCTTCAGAAATTCGGCTTCGGTGAAGTCGAAGGTGTCCGTTGTGTCGTTGTTGATCCGACCGATGCGGCCACTCACCGTGAGGAGCACCTTGGGTTGAGGCACCGATGCCATGCACGGAAGGGCGGCAAGGGCCATCGAACCGAGTAGCGCTCTACGTTTCATTTATTTCCCTGGGGTATGGCGAGTTGAGATCACCCCGTTCTACCCCCTGCAGGGCCTCGATCCCGCTGGGCGGCGTAACACTTTGCGCGCGCGGTCGCGGCCCAGTTCGACGACAAATCGGCCTGCGAGCCGCCCAGGCTATGCAATACCAAAGTGAGCGGTGAATGCCGGCCACACTTCTTTACGCCAAATGTCGTCGAGCGCGGCGATCACGCGAGGGTCCGGGTACCGGTAGAACCCGATCCAGTCACTCACCGGCATGCCTCGATCGAAGGCCTCCACGACCAGCAAACCGAAGGGGCTGACGGGCGAAATCGCGCCGAAGTTGAGCGGTCGCGTTCGCCGGCCTTGCAGGACCAGGTCCAGGATGTCCATCGTCGGCACGGCCGGGTGCGACGCGCGAACCTTCAACGCATCGTCGATGACAGCGGCCGCGACGAGATCTGCATCGCGAGAAGGAACGACTGGGGCGGCTGGCTTGTTGGGCATGGCGACAGCACTTTACCCACGGGCGCGTGCCTGACGCAACGGCCGACAACAACGTCGACGACCCGGCATTGACGTGCGCCGCGGTGCGGCGACGGATCGCTCAGCTTGGAAGCTTCGCGCGTGTCGTTGATGGGGTGGTGAGCCGGCCTGTGCGTTCGGTTGCTCGGGGTGGCTGATCTGCCTGTCGGTTCGCCTCTTTCCGACGCATAGCGGCTTCCAGTCATGCCCCAAGGGTGAAGGCTGGCGCCCACGGTCCTCACCCGGTCTCTGCGCTTCGCATTGCTTCGCTTCGAGCTGCGGCTTGCGGCCGTGCCCTTGTGTCCTGCCTGGCTTCCGCTGTTCATGCGTCGAGGCGAAACCGACGGGCAGATCAACCACCACACGAGGCCACCAGCATGAACGCACAGTCCAACCACCCCATCAACGACACCACCGATCCGCAGTTCCTCGGCCCCGAGGCTGGCCAACAGGCAGGGGGGGAAAGCCATAGCCGGAGCGAACTGGATGCCAACGGCTCGGAGCTACATCGCTACTTCTCAGTCGCGCGTAGTGCCCTGATTTCGGTGAGATCGAACGGCGTGACTCTCTGCCGCCAGGTCGATGATGAGTGGAAAGTGCTGTCGCGCAAAAAGAGCGACGTATCGCTCGCACAATGGGTGGTCAACAAGCAGGCCGCGCTCAGTGAGCTGGCCCGCTGGCAACTCGATGTTGACGAACTTCCCAGCATGCAGGACCTAATGGCATGGAACGAAGACGGCATCTGTGAAACGCCGACCGGCCACCGTGTGGAGCCCGACGGTACCGGGCCCGATGGCGTGCCCTCCTGGCTTCGTGCGCTTCGTTTGATCTGACCGACGCCACCATGAGAACGCCGACGATCGACACACACAGCCCTTCCGGCGACCGCCGGTTCAAGGTGGAGGCCGGCATCCGCGACCCTTCTGCCCAGCATCTTCACGATCTCGAAGGTCTGATCGACCACGAGGTGCAAACGGGCCGCGCCGCTGCCAATCGAGCCGCGCGGGCATTCCTTCAGCGGGGGCTCTGGGTCGAGGTTTACGACGACGACACCCAAGAGCTACTGGCTGGGCCATTCGACCCGGACCAGGCTGCGCCCGCATACATCGTCTGAATCGATAGGCCCGAGGTACCGTGACCGACATCCTCTATCCGACCAAGACCCGCCGCTTCATGTCTGAAGTGGCTGGCGTGCGCAGGTACCACCGCGATGCGGCACGCGCCGCATCGGCTGCACGCGGCGGCGTGTTGTGGGTAGCCGTGTCGAAGGGCTGGAGCTGCAGCCCCGACCGCGTGGCCAACTTCCTCGCCACTGTTGAGCGACAAGGGCGGGTCGCGTGACAGAGGCCGGTCTGTCTGAACTGTTCTTGTCTTGCATTGCATCAACACCTACAACAACAGCTGTTCGGCAAGCGAAGCGCGTCAGGCCGGAGGCGGTAGTCGGGGAGCGGTGGTCACAGGCACGAACCTCGCAGAGGCCATCCACAGGCCCGCCCTGTGGGTGGGTGGCTTGTCCACGGCGGGCGCGGATGCAAGCCTCGTCCTGTCCTTTTTGGGACACATCGAAACGGGGCGGGCCGTGACGCCCACCACGACGGGAATTACTTGAGAAGAACGGATGAATCACAAGGACAAGGCGATGCCCCTCGCATCGCTCCCGGACAACTGGAGCGCCTTCAATGAACACGAGGTCCTGCCGTGGCCGATGTCCCGGCCGGATGTCGCGGCAACGTTGCGGCGGGCGCGCAGCCTCCGCGCGCGAGGGCAGGCGACCATCAGCACCGACGCGACCGACCGTTTCCGCCTCTCAAACTTCAACACCTTGATCCTGCAGACGCGGAGGTGATGACTTCAGACGCTGCCGACCGACTTTCGAACAGCCTGGTGAATGCCGCGCCAGCAATCTTGAGTGTCGATGGGTCGCTGCCTAAGTGCCGCGAACACCGGTGCCAGGTCCGACACCATCGCGTCGTCGGTGCGCTCGTCAACTTCCATGTCGTACACGCGGCTGGCCAGGCGATCGCCGAGCGCCGCACCAAAACCTGCTGCGCGGTGTGAAGGCATGGCAGCCACCAGCTCAACCATGATGTCCCGGAGCACATCGAGGCGTGCTGTCATCGCGCGGATTTCGGCTGATTTCATGATGGGGCCCTTGAACGTTCGTTGCTGACTGGACGAATCCTCGTCGAAGCAGCGCACGCCCGCCATCACCCGATACGGGCTCCACACGACGGGGTGATAGAACCCCCACCGATGGGGGCCCCCGAAGGCACGTCGCCGGGGTCAAACCTTCGCCAGCAGGTCCTCGGGTGTCTTGCCTGCCGCCAACGCGGCCTTGAACCACGCAGGCCGCTTGCCCATGCCGCCCCAGGTGTTGCCTCGATCGTCCCTGAACTTCACTGCCCTCGCCGATGGCTTTGGCCCGCTCTTCTTGCGCCGCTTGCTCGCCGGCTTCCCGCCGCTCGCTGCAGCAGCCTTCGCATACTTGCGAGCAACCGTCACTAGGCCAAGGTCAGCGGCCGTCAGGCCATAGTGGTCGATCGCGTCCTTGATCTTGGCGACGACCTCCGCCACTTCCTTCTTCCGCAGCGCATCGGCCTGCGCCTGCAGCGCAGCAATCTGCGCGTTCAATGCGGCAAGGGTCGGTCCGCTCTTCTTGGTTGCCATGTGCCAGCTTTCAGGGTTGGGGCGAATGCGCCGGAGGATAGGTTAGGTGCGAATGCGCCTCGGCAACTGAACGAAGTGCGACCCATCAGGTCGCACTGCCCAACCGCCCTACTTCGCCTGCAGTTCTGTCGCCGCTTTGAACTCAGCGCTGAAGTCGGCGCCGGTGTCCATCGTCGAATCGATCTGGCGAAACACCGTGTACATGATGGACAGAAGGCGCAGGCCTGCGAACTTGCCGGGCATCAGATGCAGTGCCTGACGCGGACGCGCCCTATGCCAACACGAACAAGATTACCCGTGATTGTTTCACCCGTTCTTATGGCACGGGAACAATGTCGGCAGCGCAAGCGTACAGGAGCGCCGTCGTTGGCTTTCCGTTCAGGTTCGCGGTGTGCGAGTAGGCCCAGATAAACTTTTGCACACCATTCTTGTCCTTCCCCACACGCTCGACCACAGAGACGTTTCCGCCTGGCCCGACAGTGCCGGCTATGTTTGCCAATGACAAGCGTCCTGCATCACCCTTGCCGTTGATCAGCTGAATCATGACGTCGGCCGTGATACCTACCCATGCTTGCGGGACGAATGCGCCGATGACTGTCGAGAACCAACCCGGGACGGACGACTGCGCATTGTCATTAAGTGCCTTCTTCAGAAACTTCGCTTCTGCTTCACCGAGTGTCGCTGTCGCAGCCACTATTGGCTTGTCCACAGTCAACGACTTCAACTGCGCCGCAGTGAGCTTCTTCGAGAAGTTGCCGTCCGCCACTGTGGCGCCCATCTTCGTTAGCGCAGGGCTGTATGCCGGCTTGAATAGCACCTCAAATCCCCTCACCTGGGTCTCTGTCAGCGGACCTCCGCAGCTAAATTCCGCCTGCGCCGAAGTGGCGCAGATTGAAGCAGCGATGAGCATTCCGAGCGAATGTTTCGTCACAAGTCTCTCCTAAAATTGAACGTGCGGGCCCTGATCCTGCCGCGGTTGGACGCTTTGCCCTTAGTAGATCACCACCGTATTCCGAAGGCCCGCCCAACGTCCTCCACCACGCCTCGAACTGCGTTTGCCGCTCCTTCGAGTACATGCCGGGCGGCCTGAGCGGCGGCAACTGCAGCAGCTGCCACATTGGCAACGAATTCGTCTACCCGCGCGAGCTCGCGACCGAGATTCTTTCCGAGATCGTCAAGGCCACTGAGCGCAGCTTGAGCCAGGGCCACCGAATGCTTCGCGAGATCCAGGGGCACATTGAGGAGTTGTCCGATCACCGTCTGGGAACCGATATTGATGCCGAAGGCCGCCAGCAGCTTGCGCAAGTCGTTGTTCTCCCCCATGCAAGCGCCTTCTCCGATGCGGCTGTCAATGCAGTTCATTAGCTCCTTGAATGCAAGGCGGCCGAGGGTACACGTGGCAAAGCTGCTCGGCTCCCCAGCGCTGCTAACTAGACACTGCAGAGCGATACGCTGATCTGCCGTAAGTCCGTCGCTGGCCATGCAGACCAATGCCCCGCCTGGATCTCCGCCGCTTTCTGCCACGCAAAGGGCCGGCTTCTGGAGGTTCTGGGGCAGGATATCACCGAGGTTGTTCTTGACCATGCAGCCGGCCAGACCGGCGGCGTCCGAACCCTGGCTTACGCAATCCAACGCAGCAGTCATCTTTGGGTCCAACTTGCCGCCGCCGTAGCAAAGCGCTGCCTTAGCCCATCCCTTGTCCTCTTTCAAACAACTCAACGCTTTGGCCGCATCACCGCCCTGTTTTCCACCGAGGCACTTGCTGAAGCTCGCTGCAGGGTCAGCCTTACCTCTCGCATCGGCATAGCACTCAAGTGTGTCGCGCGCCACTGCTGGCAATTGTTGCTGTGTACGCAGCGCACACAGGGCCTGCTCGGTACTATCTGTTTGTTGCAGACACGCTAGTTCCATGGGCGGTGCTGGGAGCTGGGTTTTGAGCGCGCACATGGCCCTTTCCGTAGGAGCTACCGCCGGGTCGTTGAGGCACTTCACCCATGCCTGATTGAGATTCGGGTCTAGCTGCTTTCCCAAGACGCACGTGGCTCCAGCCGTCCGAGTGAGTTCGCCTACACACCCCTTGACGTCCTTTTCGACCTGTTCGATGCTCTTGCCAAGGCGAGGTCCGGGGCTGAGCGCCGAGAGTTCAGCGGCTTTCCCCGTTGCCATCATCGCGAGCACCATGACGCCACCCTTGTCGGCAAGTGCGGGCTTGCATGGGCCACCGCTCAAGCATTGCTCTATGGCTTTTACGTCTACTGCGCCGCCTGCTGCTGCGAACGCATTGGCAGGGTTGACGAAAACGTATCCGGAACAGGAGCCCACGTTTGCTAGCGCTGTCGCCCTGAAGCGTACGCATTCCAACACGCGGGCGCGCGCCAGTTCATCCTCAATCGTCAGCAGCTCGGCGTTCGCCTGCGAACGAAGGTCCAAAAGCGCGTCCTGCGGTTCGTCCAATGCGTCGATGGTTCGCACCGCGATTTCTCTTGCAACATCGGCGATGCGGACCACATTGCGTTCGATGTACTTGCGTTGCTTGCGAGCCTGTACCACTAGCCCTTCGAACAGCGATTGGGCTTGGCGCAGCATCGGGTTTTGCGGCCATATCTTCAGGTCACGCGGCTGTTCGGACATTGACAGCACCCACTCGCACTCCCTGCGCCACTTGTCATTGCTCGAACCTCCAAGCCCCTGGCAGACTTTGATGGCCTGCTTAAAGTTCTTGACACCCATGGTTGCTAAAACTGCGCCGGCTCGCGCGCGGTCCGGAAGGAACATCAGCGTGTTTTCCTCCATGGTCTTCACCAATGGGTTGCGCGCGTCCGCCCAGTAGCTCAGCACACCAAAAACACCCGCCGGCGTGTCGGCCGCGAATACACCAGGGTCGCCCTTACATGACTTGTCGCAGATTCTCTGCACGAGAGCCATGTTGAAAGGAGTCGTGTTGAATCGATTGTCCGCACACTGGGACAAGTAGGCGTCGAACCTTCGTGTCGCTTCGTTGACTACGTCGTCGACCTGTTTGTCGCGGGCAGCTCGCGCTTGGACACGCTGCGCGGATTCCATCTGCGAGAGGGCGGGGTGCTTTATTCCCTTGAGCGCAGTGATAAGGTATTCGACGACCTTGCCCAGCGTTTGGTTGGTGCATTGCTGGACTAAAGGGGGCGAGGGCTTAAGGTCCGGCCCAACTGCCATCAGGTCGAACATTCGGAATACGTACTGTTGACCCTTGACGTCGTAGCCGACGCTGATGCGGCCGATTTCCTGTTCTTGCCAGACCTTGGTCGCGGCCACGGCACCCATAGCCGGGACCAAAAGAAGAAATGTCGTCAACGCCGAAAGGAGTCTTTGCTTCAGCCCTTGCCATCGCCCGGCACTTGTCGGCATACCCACACCCTCCCTGCAGTACCTTCTTGTTGATGCCAAAGCATATATCTTGGACTACGCGATGTGAAGCTGGACTCAGGGGCCGGGAGTTGACGGTCGGTGCCGAGAACACCGCGCGGCGATGACTCGTTGCACGCGAACGTATTGCGCGCTTTGCCAAGCTCGTGCTTGCCGGCGGGGAGCCGAGTTGGGCACCACGGCGGGATAACGGTACGTCCCTACCGATGCCAGAAGGCTTCGACCGCCTTCATCCGTCGGCGCTTTTCGGTTGTTACGTAGATCGTCGTGGTCGCCAAGGAGGCGTGTCCCAGATTTTGCTGCGCGATCTCGATGGGCATACCACTAGCGATCGCGTGGCTTGCGTGCGAATGCCTCATCCAGTGCGTGCTTGCCTTTGCGAAGCGCTCCGCGCCCTTCGCATCGCCCTGGCCTCGCAGAACATGGGCGCAGTCTTCGAAGAAGCGCTTGATCTTGTCGTAGAACGTGGTGGCGGCGATCCCCTGCCGAGGGTCGATCGCCTGCCCGCTGCTTAAACCGGGCGCGCGCTCCGCCGCGTCGCTTGCCTTGCCCAGCAGGAACGCCCCCTGGTTGCCGATGTCCTCCGGGTCCGCATCGAGCCCCCGCGAAACCAGGTACCTGGCCAACTCGCCCACGACATCGGCCGGCAGCGGCACCTCTCGTTCCTTCTGCCCCTTGCCGATCACCCGCAGCAACCAGCCCTCCATGGGCTGATCGTCTGACGCATCCGCCGGGTACTCGACCCACTGCAGGTCATCGACTGTTGCGGCCACCACTTCCGACAATCGGAGCCCGGTCGCATAGAGCAGGTGCAGCCCAAAAGTCAGTCTCAGGTTCGCCGAGGTCGCAGGCAGCAACTTCAGCTGCCCTTCGATGAAATGCCACTGCGCCTGGCTGAAGCTCCGCCCCGCGTTCACCTTCGGCCCGGAAGTCCTTGGCACGCCCACGGCCGACCACGGATTCCCCATCAGGTAGTTCTGGTCGACGAGGAAGCCATAGAGGTTCTTCAGGATCGTGACCGCGTGCCGCTGCGCCGATGCCGACAGCGGCCCCTCGAACGGCCGCCACAGCGGCGACCAGCGCTCGCGCCCGCGGTCGCCGCACCAGCGACTGCGCGGCTGCGGGTCGGCCAGGAAATCCCGGTACTCGATGCAGTCCTCGTTGCTCATCGAGGACAAGGCCTTGCCCTTGTGCGTGATCGCCCAGAGCAGGAAGCGCTCGGCTTCCTTGCGGTAGGCGCGCTGGGTGTGCGAAAGCGCCTGCAGCCAGTCCAGGCCTAGCTCAACGCCTGTGTCGCGCTGACGCCGGCGCGCCTTGAGGTGCGCCTTCTGCTCGGGGGTGAGGCCGTGCTTGGAGCGCAGCCAGGCGAGGATGGCCTGGTAGTCGTTGGTCGCCTTCAGCAGGCACTGGGCTTGCGGCCGCCGGTACACGCCGCGCGTGCCGTCGAGCTCGGCCGGCACGATGAACTTCTCCAAGGGGCGGATATCGGTGGCCGGCAGGACCACAGCGTTCAGCTCGTGTGCGTAGAGCTTGCTGCGCGGCATCGCCACATGACGGCCGAGCTGCAGCGCGATGCTGTCCTGGTACTCGCGCAGCCACTCGACGATGCGAAGTGCCTTGCCCTCCCCCATCGCCTTGATGCCGGCGTGCCACCGCTGGCCGACACCGTTGATGCGCTCGACCAGCTGGGCGAGCGTGAAGATGTCGGCGGCTTCGAGGTGGCTGGCCAGCGCCGGGTTCAGCCAGGCCGCGACGGAGTCGCCGGCCTTCGGCGACTGGGCGACCAGGCTTTCGAGCCAGCGCAGCGCTTCGAGCTGGCGCGCGATCAGGCGGGCGCGCCGGCGCAGGCGCTGTGTCGCGCGTCCGTACTCGGCTTCGTAGGCGGCGATCTGGTCGGCCTGGCGTTCGTCTTCGAGGCCATGGGCTTCGGCGAAGGCTTCGAGGCTGGGCAGTTCGAGCGACGGGTCGGCGATTCGGGTCGCGTCGATGCGCACCAGGCGCGCGGTGCCGAACCGATCCTCACGCTTCGCGGCGGCGACGAACTCGTCGCGAATCCACGCGATGGTGGCGCGCACGGTGCGCTGGTCAGTGGCCTCCCCTTCGACGCGGAAGTAGCGCTCCCAGCTTTCGCGGGGATCGAGGCCCTGGACCACCGAGCGCATGAACGCGAAGTGGCCGACGTGCAGCTTGCGCTTCCGGGCGGCACTCACCGGCGCGAGGCTGCGCGCCGGTGTGCGGGCGGAGGTCCCGAACAGCGGCGCCGGAGCACCAGCGCCCTGCCCTGCCCGTGCAGCCTTCGGCCGCTTCGGGCCCGGGCTGGCCAGCGCCTTGTCGTCGCGCGCGTTCATTGCGCGAGCCGCGACAGCGCGGCGGCCAGGTTGACGCGGGCCTGTGCTTCGAGGAGCGCGACCGCGTGCTCGCCGTTGTAGAGCCGCGGTCGGTCGAGGAAGCCCTTCAGGACCTGCGCCCTCGCCTCCTGATACCGGAAGCCGGGCACCCACGCGTACTCCTTGCGCACGTCCTGGTCGTAGCGCTCGAAGCGTTCGGCCGGACTGCCGAGGATGGACAAGTCGATGTCGACGAGCAGCTGGGCGTCTGGGCTCGACCCCAGCAAGGCCGGCGCGTCGTGCTGCGTGGCCATCACCAGATCGTGGACGCGCTGCGCGGTGTCGCTGTCGGCGCCGGCGCGCACGAGCGACCGGGCCGCCCACGCGGCGCTGTTCAGTTCGTTGCTTCCCGACACTGGCGCCTGCGGGTCGTAGATGGCGTCGTGGAACCAGAGCGCGATCGCGACCTCGCCGGCGCGCGGACTGTGCTCGCGCCACCTCGTCCACAGCGCCAGGCACTCGCGCAGATGCCGTTGATCGTGATAGTGCCGCTGCGGTTCGGACCAGGCCGTCATCAGTTCGGCCTGCGCCGGCCGGCCGAGCGCCGACCAGGCCGCAGCCCACGTCGCGCCGAGCGCGATGTCGCTGAGCGGGGTCGGGTAGCTATCAGTCACCGAGGTGGCCGGTGGTCACTGCACCTCGGGCCACTTCAGGCCCCACTGGTCGATCACCGCCCTCACCCGCCGGCCGCCATCCGGCACCAGGCTGTGCAGGTCGGACTGGCCCCAGCGCAGCGCGTCAATGCACAGCAGCATGTCGTCGCTGATCGCTTCGTCGACCGCGCGCAGCTCGAAGAGGTCAAAGGGGAAGGCCTCTCCGTTGTAGGTCGCGGCGATGAACAAGGCGACGCGACGCACCTGGCCGGAGTCGCGCGTTTCGGCGAGTTGCAGCAGCCGCTGGAAGGCGTGGCCGCCCTTCGCGGTGGCCTCGCCCTTGCGCAGCACCATGCGCTGCATGTCGTCATCGATGTCGAGCGGCCCTGCCATCGCAGTTCTCCTTACGGATCAAGCACTTGGCTGATTGTCACCTGTCAAAGGCTGATTTGTCACCCGTTTTTCAGCATCATGATAAGGATACTTATCATGTAGCGGAGCGGGCTGGAATGTCACTCCTAAACTGACTGCGATCTACTGGCGCCACCATCGATCGGCAGCGTTTTGGCTCCCCGGTGGGCCCTAAGCCTGCTGGCGATCCGCCGCTACCGTGAACATAACCAGGTCCATCTCGCTGGGTTCCTTCCACCCTGCCCCGTGCCGCGCCGTGGCGTAAACGTCCAGGACGACTCGGCTAATCAAGGGCGACTCCCAGTCACGGTCCGCAACACGTTTCCGCATCGCTGGGGTCGTGACAGACCACTGCAATATCGTCGGTGCGGCCTGGTCAATCCACTTTGCTTTCTCGCCTTCCGGCAAGGCTGAGAACTCGGCTCGAACCTGCTTCTGCCGGTTGGCCTTCCATGCCTCCACCAGTTCCTGCTGTTCACGCTTCGGGTCGACCTTGGGCACAGGCCGTATCTCCGCCGGCGATAGTGGCGCGGGCACTCCGCCGTCAGGAAAACGATTCGCCAGCACGGCTTTCAAGTAGCCACCTCGGTTCATGATCTTCGAGGCGCCGGGGTCACTGATGTAGGCCTCCATGGCATCCAGGCCTTCTGTGACCTTGAGTGCACCGTACTTCGCGACAAGGGCATCCAGGTCGGACTCACGCACGCCCAACTTCGCCGCTCGCATCACCAAGGTCACATCCGCCGCGTCAGGAATCTTGGCCTTCTCCTTCGCTTTGCGCGCGACCTTGAACTGGACGGCATGTAGCGTGCTCTGCTCTCGATGCTCGATGAGCTCGACCTCGATCTCGGTCTCCTCGTTGATCTCGGCGACAGCCGGCATCAGGAGTTCGTTCTTGAACTTCCGAAACTCACGAGGCTTGATGCCGCCGCCCTCGCGCAGCACGCGGGTCCAGAACTCTGGCTCGTGTCGGCTGGTCAGGCCTCCAGGGCTGTCCTTGTAGCGGGCGCAGATCTCGTACAGCGCGACGGCGGTGTAGGTCGAAAGCCTGGCGATGGAGTTCAACTCGATCTGGGCCCATCGCTCGGGGCTGATCAGTTGCTCCTTGATCGACGGTGGGTAGTACCAGGTCACCCAGGCCTCACCGCCACGGATGTACAAGCGGGCCTCGGCGAGCAACGGGAAGGTGCGAGCTTCATCGCTGATCTTGTCTGGTGCCGCGGCCTCAAAGCCTTCGAGCAACATGTTCCCCTGCTCGCTCGCTGCCAGTGGCCGCCAGACGACCGTCGTTTGCACCATCTGCTCGATGTAGCGCTGCACGCGCTCAGACGCTTTGGTTGTCGACCCATAGCCGCGAAGGATCGCGCTCACAGGGCTCGTGTAGCCCCCATCGGCGGCAGCTGGGCCACGCTGTGCGATCCACAGCATGACGTCATAGGCCTTGCGTCCAGTCACCGTCAGCGCCATGGTCAACGGCTCGATGGCAAGCGCGAAAACGGACTTGCTCAGCGTCCCAACTGCGCTGGACGCTGCGGGCTGATGCAAAGTTTGAGGCGCCTTTCTGACCGTCGACATGCCGAGAGTTTACGTCCAACGACTCCGGACACCTAGCCAACGCTCAGCTGTGACCTACCAAGTCGGGTCCATCTCGAAGGCTGGACCTGCACCCTCTTCTCTGTAGTTGCTCTAGCCACACTTGCCGGACACCCCGTAGGCGTGACCAAAGTGGGCCCTTGTGGATATCTTGCGCCACAGATGGCGGACGGCAGCCACGCTTGACGGACGCAATTGCCACAGATGCCGGACCGTACCGCCACACCTGGCGGACGGGGTTGCCACAGATGCCGGACGGAAAACGCGCTAAGCCGTTGATCTATAGAGAAAAAGTGGAATGCAAAGTCTCTAAAGCTCTCAAGGATTGTGAAGATCTGGACCTGACTTATCCACAGATGCCGAGAAACAAGGGCTGTCCGGCAAGTGTGGCAATCGCGTTGGTTGTGCCTTCGATTTGTAGATTCGTCTTCTAAGCTCCGTCAGAACCTACAATGCTGGCTAAACCAGTTTTGGAGGCTACGTGACGAACATCCTTGTCGAGGGACGAGAGCAAGTAGAACTTGCAGATATCGGTGTGCAAGCCGAACGCGCCAAGAAGATTCTGGCCAAGGTCCGGAAGGCAATGCTAGCTCCGAATGCGCAGAAGGAGCCTCCACACTTCTCCCCGGCACAGCTCGGCAGCCTGGTCAATCTGGACACTCGCCAGATCGACTATCGCGCCAAGAAGGGAGGCACCCTACCTGCCGGCGGGCTGAACTCCGCGGGCACTCGTCGCGAATTCAGTTTGCCAGATGTGCGGGCCTGGACGCGGGAGCTTCGGACCGGTCAGATGCGTCCGCCAGGCGCTGAGGCAATCACCGTCGCCGTCGCCAACTTCAAGGGCGGCGTGACCAAGACTACGACCGCAGTGACGCTTGCTCAGGGCCTGAGCATTCGTGGCCACAAAGTCTTGGTGATCGACTGCGATCCACAAGGCAGTCTCACCACCCTCTTCGGCATCCTGCCTGACGCCGAGGTCGAGGCCGAGCACACGATCTTGCCGCTGTGCTTGGGTGAACAGGAAAGCGTGGAGTACGCGATCCGCTCGACGTACTGGGACGGTATCGACCTCATTCCGGCGACGTCGGTTCTCTTCAGTGCTGAGTTCGCGCTTCCAGGCCGCCAGCGGGACGAGGGTCAGCGCTTTCAGTTCTGGAACGTACTGCACTACGGCATCGAGCAGGCTCGTCAGACCTACGACGTGATCATTATCGACACGCCCCCTGCCCTTTCATACGTCACCATCAACGCCATGATGGCCGCTGACGGGATCATCACCCCTCTCCCGCCGAACGCGCTCGATTTCGCGTCCAGCGTTCAGTTTTGGGACCTGTTCTATGACCTGACCAAGGAATTGGTCGCCCGTGGCAAGTCCAAGCGATTCGAGTTTGTTGACGTGCTGCTGTCCAAGGTGGATGCGAGCGACATCGCAACCAATGTCGTGCGCGAGTGGATCAGCGCCGCCTACGGTTCGAAGGTATTGCCGATAGAGATTCCAAAGACGGCAACGGCCGCGTCGGCAAGTGCGGAGTTTGGGTCGATCTATGACATGAAGCCTGGCTCAGCCGGCAGCAGGACCATCAAGCGGGCCGTAGACGCCTACGACCAGTTTGTCGACATCGTTGAAGGCCAGATGGTGAGTGCCTGGTTAAGGCAAGTCACGAAGACGGAGGACGCGGAATGAGCAAGCTAACCGACAAGGCCAAGAGCATCAGCTTCGATGACGAAGATGAAGCGCCGGCCACCGCGCCGGTGCCGGTTGATCGGCCCCGCACGGCAATGGGTGCGATTTCCGCTTCGATTGCGATGGGCCGCGGGGTCGAGGCAGAAAATCGCGACCTGCGTGCGAAGCTTGAGCGATTCGAGGACGCCACCATCGTCGAGTTCTTGGATCCAAAGCGGATCAAGCCTAGCCGCTTTGCGAATCGGCACGAGCTGTCGTTTGCAGGCGCCGAGTTCGAGGGCTTGAAGGCCGAGATTCAGGCGGCTGGTCGGAACGTGCAACCGATCAAAGTCAGGCTGGTAGGGCAGGGCGGTGACGGGCAAGATGAATACGAGATTGCCTTCGGCCATCGACGTCATCGCGCATGCCTTGAGCTGGGGTTGCCCGTGGCTGCGATTGTCGAGGCGCTAACCGACGCCCAGCTCTTCACAGAGATGGAGCGTGAGAACCGGGAGCGCCAGGACCTTTCGCCCTGGGAGCAAGGCGTCATGTACAAGCGTGCGATAGATGACGGTTTGTTCCCCTCGCTCAGAAGGCTGGCTACCTCGATCGGCGCTCAGGTCGGCAACGTCAGCACTGCGATCCAGTTGGCGTCACTGCCGCCCGAAGTGATCGAGGCTTTCCCGAGCCCACTTAGCCTGCAGTTTCGATGGGGCACTGCGCTGAAGGCCGCGATCGACAAGAGCCCCGATGATGTTCTGGCTCAGGCACGCGAGCTTGCGGCGATGACCCCGAAGCTCGCGGCCAAGGAAGTCCTTGCACGACTCACCGGCGCGGGCGCCTCGACTACACGTGAGGCTCCGGTGCAGATCACATCCAAGGGCAAGGTTGTCGGTTTCTGGGACAAGGACTCAAAGGGCAACGTCTCCGTTCAGATCAAAGCGGGGGGCTTGTCTGCTGCCAAAGAGAAGCGATTGCGGGAGTTCCTGGAGAAGCTCTTCGATTGAGCTTTTGCTAGTGAACCAGAGATCTATGGGGGCCTGTCGGCCCCCTTTGTTTTTGACTGTTCTACCGTAGAACGCCCACCAAAACTTGCGAAATCCCGCCCAGCCGGGTAGCGCTCCGCGATGTCCGTTCTACCGTAGAACACCCAGATCGCCCGCTCTTTGACACTTCGATTGTCTTGCCGATAGCCCTACATGAATGTACTATGATTGACATACATGGAGGTGTGTATGTCCCAAGCCCAAGAGCCCGTAACGATCAGCATCCGCGCCAAAGCAGGGCAGCGCGACCTAATCGACCAGGCCGCCGACCGCCTAGGCCGCAGCCGCTCGGACTTCATGCTCGAAGCCGCCTGTAGGCAGGCCGAGGACGTGCTGCTCGATCAGACCTACTTCGCTCTGGATGCGAAAGGCTTTACTGCGTTCCAGGACATGCTCGACAACCCTCCCGCGCCCACTGACCGCCTGCGCCGCACCCTCAAGGCCCAACCGCCCTGGGCGGCTGCGGCAACGGCAGCGAAGACAGCGAGTCGCAGCGGAAAGTGACCGTGCCGATGATCTCGGCACCGCAGCCGCTGAGCGAAGCACATCAAGTAGTCGACTTCGACTGTGGGGAGCCGTCACTGGACGACTGGCTCAAGCGGAGAGCGGCGAAGAACCAAGCCAATGGCTCGTCGCGCACCTACGTTGTTTGCGACGGCGAGGCCGTGATCGGTTACTACTGCCTCGCGGCCGGCGCAATCGGGCACTCGGACGCTCCGTCCCCGATGACTCGAAACCGGCCGGACCCGATACCTGTGCTCGTTCTCGGCCGTTTGGCGATCCACAGGGATCACCATCTGAAGGGCATCGGCACCGCGCTACTGAACGATGCAATCCGGCGTGCGATTCAGGCCGCCGAGATCGCGGGCGTCACCGCCCTTCTGGTGCATGCCATCTCCGAGCAGGCACGGCGGTTCTACAGATCCCGAGGCTTCATTGAGTCACCCGTGAAGCCAATGACCCTTTGCCTGATGCTGGCCACGGTCGATCTGGCTCTGCGTGAACCATAGCCGCCGCCACGTGAGCACACCATGAACGACCGCAAACCTGTCATGAAGCGCAAGGCAGTGGCGACCCGGGCTGTCGCCAAGGCCGAACCTATCGACCTGGTTGAAACTTCTTTTGCCGAGGTCGTCGGCCTCATTGAGCAGGCCCGCCAGCGAGCCTATCAAGCAGTCAACAGCGAACTCGTCGGCCTCTATTGGCGCATCGGCCAGTACATCAGCGCCAAGTTGGAAGCGGCTGCCTGGGGTGAGGGCGTGGTGGATAGTCTGGCGCAGCACCTCGCGCGAACGATTCCAGGCCAGCGCGGCTTCACGCGACGAAACCTTTTTCGGATGAGGCAGTTCTTCGAGGCGTACAGCACGGCCGACAAGGAAGTGACAGCGCTGCTGACACAACTGCCGTGGACCCACAACCTGGTCATCCTGACCCAGTCAAAGCGCCCCGAGGAGCGGGAGTTCTACCTGCGCCTGGCGGTGCAGGAAAAGTGGACGAGCCGCGAGCTGGAGCGCCAATACAGCCTGGGCACATTCGAGCGCGCGGTGCTCAGCCCAGCAAAAGTGTCAGCAGCGCTGACACAAATGCATGGCGCTGACGCCGGGAGCGCGTTCAAGGACGCCTACTCGGTTGAGTTCCTCGACCTGCAGGCGGGTCACACCGAAGCCGACTTGCACAGCGGCCTACTGGGTCAACTTCGCACCTTTCTCGTCGAGCTTGGTCGCGACTTCTGCTTCGTCGGCTCGGAGTTCCCGGTGCAGGTGGGCGGCCGAGACTTCGCGCTCGACCTACTGTTCTTCCATCGGGGCCTGAATTGCCTCGTGGCGATCGAGTTGAAGGTGGATCGGTTCGAGCCCGAGCACCTTGGCAAGTTGAACTTTTACCTTGAAGCGCTGGACCGCGACGTGCGCAAGCCGCACGAGAACCCAGCCATCGGTGTACTCCTGTGCGCGTCCAAGGACAGCGAGGTAGTCGAGTACGCGCTCAGCCGATCACTCTCGCCGGCATTGGTGGCCCAGTACCAGACCCAGCTACCGGACAAGCAAATGTTGGCGGCCAAGCTGCATGAGTTCTACGCACGTCGTGCGCCGGGCACCGAGATCGGAGACGCACTAGCCCCAGTGATCGCCGCGCAGACAGTGCGGGAGAAGAGCAGGGACCAGACATGATCGTGAATCGCAAACAGCACACCGCCAAGCTCCGGTCCGGTCTGCCGTGGCTAACGCCGATGGCAAACATACTCAAAGACTAACAATATGGCGCGGACAGTCGGATTGGTCAGAGGTGCCTTGGAGATAACCGGACGGGCATGGCCGCGAAGGCTACGCATAGGGAGCCACAGAAAAAATGAAGCTTGTTCGAAATGCCGGAACAGATCGAGTGCTGGACCTGGTCGAGCCCCAACTGGCTCAGGGAAATCGCCTTGACCTGCTCACACCCACCGCATCAGTCTTTGCCTTCGAGGCGATCCGGAAGGGTGCTGTCGCGTTGGAGGGCGCCCGCCTCGTACTCCCATCCGAGAAGGGTGACCTGGCGCTTCAAGGTAGTGAGCAGGACAGGGCGGCGCGCAATCGCCTTCAGGCGCCTCGCTTGGCAAAGCTCTTCGCAGAGTGGCTGCGCACGAAGGGCTCCATTCGGCATGCTCCAGGGGCCATTCCGCAGGGACTTGCCGTCGTTCGAGGGCACGACAGTGTGCCGCTACAGGCGGTCCACGGCTCCTTCGGCTTGACGACGGAAGGTTTGGGCCTCACTCCCGGGAACCCGCTCAACTTCATCCAGGCCTCGGAAACGCCGGCCGAAGCCCAGATGCTTGGCAGTTGGTTCGAAGCGCAATGGGCGGCGATGGACCCGCAGAGCGAGACGAACAGCTCACTGCTCACGCAGCTTGATGCACTGGCGAGCACGCGCGATCCGATGACGATCTATTCAGCGGTGCTGTTTCACTTGTTCGCTGCTGACAGCCAGGACATGGACGAGGACCGGATCGTCAAGTCGGCCACCGGCATTCGAAATACCGTAGTTTGGAAGAAGCTCTACAAGTTCCAGCGCGATGGCGTGGTCGGCGCCATCGACAAGCTGGATCGATTCGGCGGTTGCATCATCGCTGACAGCGTTGGCCTCGGGAAAACCTTCGAGGCACTCGCCGTCATCAAGTACCACGAGCTACGCAATGACCGTGTTCTGGTACTTTGTCCCAAGCGTCTGCGGGACAACTGGACGCTCTACAAGGCAAACGACCAGCGGAACATGCTGGCGTCTGATCGATTCAACTATGACGTCCTAAATCACACCGACCTGTCGCGAGACGGCGGTCAATCCGGCGACATCGACCTGACGCACGTGAACTGGGGTAACTACGACCTGGTGGTGATCGACGAGTCGCACAACTTCCGCAATAAGAAGTCGCCGAAGCAAGGCAACGAGACACGGTATGACCGGTTGATGCGACGCATCATCCGCGAAGGGGTGAAGACACGTGTATTGATGCTGTCGGCCACCCCCGTCAACAACCGCCTGGCCGACCTCAAGAACCAGATCGCATTTGTCACCGAGGGCGACGACACCGCGCTATACGACCACGGTATTGCCAGCATCGACAGTACCACTCGGCGAGCGCAGAAAGCCTTCAATCGCTGGCTTGACTTGCCCGAGGAGGAGAAGACTCCTTCGTTGCTGGTGGAGATGCTGGGCTTCGACTACTTTTCCCTTCTCGATCACCTCACCATCGCGCGCTCGCGCCGTCACATCGAGAAGTACTACGGTACGGCAGAGACGGGCCGGTTCCCCGGGCGCCTTCCGCCGATCAATATCAAGGCCGACGTCGACAGGGCCGGTGAGTTTCAGTCGATCAAAGAGATCAACCTTGAGATCCGGCGCCTCAAGCTGGCCAGCTACGCGCCACTGCGCTACGTGAAGGAAGGCAAGCTTGCCGCATACGACGAGAAGTACAGCACCGCGATCCGCGGTGGGGAGAGCATCTTCCGTCAAGTCGACCGCGAAGAGAGCCTGATCCACCTGATGCGCGTGAATCTGCTCAAGCGCATGGAGAGCTCGGTCTGGTCATTCGGCCTGACCGTGGGCCGTCAGCTCAAGGATGTAGAGGCCACGCTAGCGCGCCTGGCTTCCTACAAAGCCGGTAGCGCAGGGACAGAGGACGAGTTTGAAGAGATCGATATTGGCGATGTCGACATCGACGATCCTGCCTTTGAGCCGCTGTTGGTTGGCCGGAAGATCAAGGTTCTGCTCAGCGACCTGGACTTGGCCCGGTGGCGGCAAGATCTGACCGAAGACCGCAACCGACTAGCCACGCTCAACGCGGCGGCACTGCAGGTCAATGCTGACCGAGACGACAAGCTCGGCAAGTTGCGCGGGCTGATTGCTGAGAAGGTGCGTAACCCGATCAACGCTGGCAACCGGAAGGTAATCGTCTTCACCGCGTTCGCCGACACGGCGGAGTACCTCTATGACCACCTGGCCGAATGGGCACGCAACACACTCAAGGTCGACGCAGCGCTGGTCACCGGCTCGGGCGGCAATCGGTCAACCATCCCAGGCCTACGGCGCGACCTTTCAACGATCCTGACAACGTTCTCGCCCCGGTCCAAAGAGCGGCCGGCCAGTCTTGCTGCCGAGGGAGAACTGGATTTGTTGATCGCCACCGACTGCATCAGTGAGGGCCAAAACCTCCAGGACTGCGACTGGTTGGTGAACTACGACATTCACTGGAATCCGGTGCGAATCATCCAACGCTTCGGTCGTATCGACCGTATTGGCTCCCCGAACAGCTCCATCCAGTTGGCCAACTTTTGGCCCAATATGGAGTTGGAGGAGTACCTGAATCTGCAGCAGCGCGTGAGTGGGCGCATGGTGCTGCTGGACGTATCGGCAACCGGTGAAGAGAACCTGATCGAACAGCAATCCGGCGATCCGATGAACGACCTGGAGTACCGTCGAAAGCAACTATTGAGGTTGCAGGATGCGGTGATTGACTTGGAGGACCTCTCAAGCGGCGTCTCCATCACCGACTTGACCCTGACCGACTTCCGTATCGATTTGGCGCGCTACTTGAAGGACCACCCAGGCAAGCTGGAGTCGATGCCGCTTGGCGCGAGCGCGGTGACCAGCACCTACGATGCCGATGTGCCACCGGGCATCCTGTTCTGTCTTCGCGCTGAAGGCGCAGCTGCTGCCAAGACCGTCGATCCGGGCTACCCGCTTGCCCCCGTCTATCTGGTGCACGTGGGCGAGCAGGGCGCCGTGCTCCTGCCCTACACCCAGGCCAAACACGCGCTGGACCGGCTGAAGCGTCTGAGCATGGGCCGCGATCTGCCCGACGCGAGCGCGGTGGCACGCCACGCCAAAGCCACGCGCCAGGGCGACGACATGCGTCACGCCCAAGACTTGTTGGCCGCCGCCGTGGCCTCGGTGGCCGGCAAGGGCGAGGAGCGCGCAGTGGCCAGTCTCTTCTCACCCGGCGGCACCCACGCCATGAAGGGCGAGTTCGCCGGCATGAACGACTTTGAGGTGTTGGCCTACATGGTGGTGCTGCCGGGCGCTGTACCCGCCACGGTGGCGCCGGCATGACGGTTGACGACCTGATCCAGGCCCTCGGCCTGCCGGAATCCACCCGGCTGAACCAGCGCGTGCCCAAGAAGCTGCTGGCAGAGCACGGTGCGGCCACTGCGGCAGACAAGCGTCAGATTCAGGATGGGGTAGACGAGATCGTCTGGCTGGCTGCGTTGAAGCCGCACCTCATCGGCGTCCCCGCCTTTGAGGACGGTCTGCGCCAGTACGTAGAACTGGCCGTCCTCAGCCTCGCGCTGAAAGCCGGCACCAAGCCAGGCCGGCTGGTTGAACTGCTGCATCGCGCGGTGCCGTACCCGGTGCTGCTATTCATCTCATCGGACGCTGGCGTGGGGATCTCGCTGGCCCACCTGCGCACCTCGCAGAACGAAGCTGATAAGACGGTGCTGGATGGCGACTTGCTCAACGTCTCCTTGCCCGGCGATGCGGACCTGCAACCCTTCCGCATAGCACTGGCATTAGCGCGACAGCCGCAGGCCGACCTGTATGCCCTCTATCAGGGCTGGCTGGACACTGTCGATGCGCTAGACATCGCTCGCGAGACGGGAGCCTTCCAGTCCAGCCTGACCCGCGCTCAGGCCGCAGAAAGGCACCAGGCCCTGCAGCAGTGTCGCGAACTGCAAGCCAAGCTGCAACAGCTGCGCGCCCAAGCCCAGAAGGAGCGCCAGCTGGCGCGCCAAGTCGCCTTGAACCAAGAGTTGCGCGCCGGCCAGGTGGCCCTGCAGCAGCTCCAGCAGCGTCTGAAGGGAGTGCCGAAGTGACCGCGCCAGCCGACGCCACCTCGGAAGCACTGGCCCGCGCTTTGTCACGTGCCGATGAACTCGATGAGGCGCTGATGCTCGCGATCCATGCGGACCACTTCCGCGCCTATGACAACTCGGCTCGCATCGCCGCCAGCGTCTCAGCGGCCAGCGTTGCGCTGGAGCATGGCCGCGCACTGCGCGTACTGGTGGCTGACGGCCTTCCCACCGCCGCGCTCAGCCTGATGCGCCTACAGCACGAGGCGCTGACGCGGGCGCTGTGGCTGCTGTACGCCGCAGACGACACCGCCATCGGCAAGCTGACCGCGCCGCTCACCAAAGAAGCCGAACTTGACGCCGGCAAGCTGCCGATGATGGCTGACATGATCAAGCAGCTCGGCACCAAGCCGGCCGCAGCCAAGGCTTTGATCGGCCTGATGGCCTTCAAAGACAACAACGCCGCCGCGCTGAACTCCTACGTGCACGGCGGCATCCATGCCCTGCAGCGGCAAGCCCAGGGCTACCCGGCGCCGCTGATCGTGGGTGCCTTGCGCAACTGCAACGGCTTGATGGTGATGGCGGCGATGATGTTGGCCATCCTGACCGGCCGCCAACCGCTGGTTCACTCTGTGAGCCAGTTGCAGGCTACTTTTGCTGATGACCTGCCCCCGGCGTTGCCTCATGCCTCACCGGGGCAAGAACACCCACGGCCAGCGGCGCCAACCAGCGCTGCCGCCCAGAACCCCAAGAACGCGTCGAATTGAGACCCCCTATGCCCATCGAAAAGATCGAAGCCGGCGCGCCGGAAAGCCAAAGTGCCGACATGCTGGCCGACAACCTGGCCCGGCTGCGCAAGCTCTTTCCTGAATTGGTGACCGAGGGCACCAAGGGCCCCGCCATCAACATTGACGTGCTCAAAGGTCTGGTGGGAGATTCCACCGTGACAGACGCCGACGAGAAGTTCGGCCTGAGCTGGCACGGCAAGCGCGCCGCTCGTCAGTTGGCACTAACGCCCAGCACTGGCACGCTGCGCCCGTGCCCCGAAGAAAGCGTGGACTGGGACACCACGCGGAACTTGATGATCGAGGGCGACAACCTGGAAGTGCTGAAGCTCCTGCAGAAGAGCTACGCCGGCAAGGTCAAACTGATCTACATCGATCCGCCGTACAACACGGGCCAAGATTTTGTCTATCCCGACAACTTCCAAGACAGCATCCAAAACTATCTGGAACTGACAGGGCAAGTGGATGGTGGTCGAAAGATCAGCAGCAACACGGACGCTAGTGGGCGGTATCACACCGACTGGCTGAACATGATCTATCCGCGACTGCAGCTCGCGCGGAATCTTCTGCACCCTGATGGCACCATCTTTGTCTCTATTGGTGACCGCGAAGTTCATCACCTGCGCGATGTGATGGACGAGGTGTTTGGCTCCGAAAACTTTTCAACTACGGTTATCTGGGAGAAGGCGGATTCACCTCGAAACACCGCGAGACAGTTTTCCGAAGACCATGACTTTGTGCTGGTCTACTCGAAGAACCCTGAGTGGGCCCCGAGCAAACTACCTCGAACAGAAGAAGCGAACTCCATCTACTCGAACCCGGATGCTGACGCTCGCGGAGACTGGATCCCTGGAGATCCGTTCGCCAACAAGCCGTACTCAAAAGGGACATACACAATCACAGGCCCGACGGGCAGACAGTTTGCGCCGCCACCAGGACGCTACTGGCGCGTCTCAGAGGAAAAATTGCGGGAGCTTGATGAGGACGGCCGAGTCTGGTGGGGCCCGACCAAGGATGCTCGTCCGAGTATCAAGCGCTACCTGTCGGAGGTTGGGGACCTGACGCCTAGGACCTTGTGGAAGAAGGAAGACGTCGGAAGCAATCGCACTTCGAAGAACGAGCTGAGAGCGCTGTTCCCTGAGAGCGAGTCTTTCGATACGCCCAAGCCTACAAAGCTGATTGACCGGATGCTGCGTCTAGCGACGACAAGCGAAGCGTCCGACTTGGTTGTGGATTTTTTTGCCGGTTCTGGAACAACTGGGCATGCGGTATTCAACGCCAACGTCGAAGATGGTGGCAACCGGCGCTTTCTGCTGGTGCAGTTGCCAGAGCCGCTTGATCAGACGATCGGCAAAATGACCACCATTGCGGCCATCACACGTGAGAGGTTGCGAAGGGCTGGCAGAGCTCTAAAGGAGTCGAGTCCTATGTTTGCCGGCGATCTTGGCTTTCGAAGCTTTAAGCTGGCCGGATCAAACATTCGAGCATGGTTGCCGAAGCCCGCCGAACTTGAGAAGTCGTTGTTCGAACAGCTTGAGCACATCGCCTCCGACCGCAGTGATAGCGATGTGCTGTACGAGTTACTACTGAAGCTCGGCTTGGACTTGTGTGTCCCCATCGAGGCCAAGACCATCGCCGGCAAAACAGTGCAGAGCGTCGGCGGAGGCGTGCTGTTGGTCTGCCTGGATCAACAAATCACCATGGCGGAAGCCGAGCCACTGGCGCTGGGCATCGTTGAGTGGCATCGCGCGCTGAAATCCGCTGGCGAAGTTACTTGTGTATTCCGCGACAGCGCCTTCGAGAACGATGTAGCCAAGACCAACCTGGCAGCCATTCTCGAACAGCACGGCATCGCCAAGGTTCGCAGCCTTTGAGCGCCGGGAGAGTGATTTGACCTCTGACGGCGCTTCAGGGGTCATACCTTACCAATAGGGAGGAGAAGAAATGGCATTGAGCGACGGGAACAAGCGCGAGTACACGGCTGAGGAGTTGGCCGTTTTGGCAGGCGTCATCGACTACGCCGATCGAATGCTCTACGAGGACAAGCACTTGAACGTCCTAGGTGGAATGGCGGAGAGTTACGGCTATGTCGCCACATCACTAGCACCTGCGTACCGACTGCTGCGCAAGAGCGCGTATTCGAAGACTGTCGTCATTGATACCGAACTGCAGGGGCGTCTGACATTCCGCTTGAGCCCCAATGAAGCGACCTATCCCAACAGCTCGTCTGGCTATTGCACACCTCACTCGCCGCAAGGACGTCTGATTACGTTTGTGCAGCCAGGTTATGAAAGTCGCAGCAAGCTTTGGGGTGACTACCGCGTTGTGGAAGTGCGATCCTTCGAGCGGTTTGGCGGACCAGAGTTCGAGCCCAACGTTCGCAATTTCTTGCGGATGGCCATTACCGGCGAAGAGGGCGCGGGAAGTGTGCAAGACCTTCGCAGTTATCTGGACCGACTGCGCAAGCCCAAGACACAGGCGCCTCAACTCAAGTCGGACGCTCCTGCCGGTCAGCCCAGCACTGTTGAACTAGATGTTGCCGTACCAGTTGCGCCGCCGCCTATCGAGGTTCCCATCGTGGAACTGGTGGTGGTTGACGAGCCTGATCTGGAAACCTCTGACGTGCTTGCCGAATCTGACGACGAGTGGAACCCGGACAGCCCACCGGCAAAGCTCGAGGACTACTACGGGCTGAGTGAGCGGTTCTTCACCCATCAGACGATTGAGCAGAATCAGATCATCGCCCGTTCGCCAATTGGGCCCATGTTCGTCGAGGGGGTTGCTGGCTCTGGCAAGACTTCTGCAGCGTTGGGTCGAACCAAGATGTTGACGACCTTCAACGCCGCAAATGTCGTTGACGAGAAGATTTTCAGGGACATTCTCGGGCAGGGCCAGGACTACTGGTCGGCGGAGTACGCCGGTCAGTTTTCGCAGGAGAGCTGTGTCGGCTTCGTGCGCACCGGCGAACTGATTCAGTACCTGCAGGAAACCTGCCGGCGCATTGACTTGCCCGACTTGCCGGTACACGAATTCAAGGAACTTCAAACCCGTCTTCGAGACCACCGGAAGCTGACCTACAGTGCCGTGGTTGGACGTCGTTGGGTCGGGTTGCCACAGAGTCGCGATGGACATGAGGCGACGACTATCGCCTGGTTGCGTGCCACTGATCAAGCCATGGCTCGGCGCCTGGCCGACCAATTGCTTGAAACTCTGCCCACGTTGGCGGAGATCGAGACCGCGTTCCAAGATCAAGACAGACAGAAGGTCAGTCGCGTCGTAAGTCCTGCTCTGACCGTACTTCGCGGCAAGGTTGCCGAAGTGGCGAATGAACTACGCGATCCGCCTCGCGAGGGCGCGTTCGCGCTGGATCGGTTGGCCTTCCGCCTTGTTACGTTGCTCTCGGATGTCCGCAAGCAGGTGATGGGCTCTAAGTTGATCTGGACGACTGTCGGTGGGGTCACGCTGTACGCGTCAGAGGAGAACAGCCTCGCTCGGCAACTGATCGACCATAAGGCCGCACTTTTCCTGCGGACAGGTCAGCGCCTGGTACTTGTTGATGGCGCGGGGCCAGTTGATCACTCGCTTCAATTGCGGACGGTATCCGGCGAACCCGTCATCTGGGGCGATGACACCAAAGCTCAGATCGATGCTGGCCAGGTGATCGTTCGTGACGCCGCAGGACAGAACTTCCGGGGGGTGGTTTCAGATATTGGGTATCTCTTTCTGCGACTGCTACCTGAAGCCACTGATCGAATCTACGTGCAGCAGGATGGTGCGCTACGCCGGCTCCCGCGGGAAGCAGGTTGGGGGCGCGTCAAGCTCAAGTTGATTCCGGCGGAGGCTGGGAAGTCGGACGAGGATGAGACTGAAGATGAGCTCGATGTCGCTGCAGAGCCAATGCAGCCTGGTCAGCCGCGCTACTCCACTCCAGACGCAGTCTTCAGCCGACTAGCTCGCCGTAGCTTGCTGAGACCCCTGGCGGCGCTTCCCGATCTCTATCTGGATGTGGTCCACGTCGCAGCGAAGCACTTTCCGAAGCCAGAACTGGCTAAGAAGGTTCACGCTCAGCTGGTTCGCTTCAAGCTGGCGGACGATGACATCGACTTGTTGTTGTGCATCGGGCACTTACTGAGCCGTGGCCTGAAGCAGGGCGGCTTGGCGGCACTCAGAGAAGCACCCTTCTACCAAGCGGTCTTTGTGGACGAGGTCCAGGACTTCACTGAGCTGCAGGTTTTCCTGATGATCGAACAGGCCAACCCCAAATACCGTGCCATCACGGTCGTAGGCGACTTGGCCCAGAAGCTGCACCATGGATCGACGATCGATGTTCGAGCCTGTTTCCCGGGCCACAACGTGGCCAGCGTCAAGCTGACTGAGAACCTTCGGCAGACGGATGCGCCCGGCTTGGCGTTGTTCAGCGCGCTTTTTCGGGCGCAGTTTCATGGTGATCCACTGCCGTCAGAAGCGATGCTGGAGCGTGTACTCCAGGCGGGTGACTCGATTGCGCGCCCACAACTTGTTATCTGCGCCAAGGACGCCGACATGGACAGCGCAATCATCGAAGCGCTGCGCACCGCCAAGCGGCATCAAACGGTTGCGGTGCTGTTCCCGACCGCTGAGCGGGCCGTAGCAAGCTTCCAGCGACTCGACGCGCGCCTGCGTGAACTGTTGATCGATGCCGAGCTGTCGGAGAAGGTCAATCTGTCTCGGCGCCACGTTCGGCACTTCGCTGACGTTGCGAACGCCAAAGGCTTGGAGTTTGATGTAGTGGTGCTGGCTGATATTGACCGCTTCGATCTCAATGACCCTGCTCAGGTCAACCGGTTGTATGTCGGAGTGACCCGGGCCAGGCGGGCGCTGGCTCTACTCACAAGGAAGTCCACGCCTTCCCCCAAGCTCGGCGAATTGATGAGCAGCTTTGAATCGATGGCTTCGGCTGCACACGGAACCCCATAGATGAAACTTCACTTCGAAGCCGACCTGCCATACCAGTCCGCCGCCATCAAGGCGGTGTCGGACCTGTTCCATGGCCAGGAGATCTGCCGCACCGAGTTCACGGTGACCGTGCGTGCTGCGCGCACCTACGACGACGCCTTGGCCGCCCAAGGTGCGCTGGAAGGCATGCTGGCTACCGAGCAAGGCGGCATCGGCAATCGCCTGACGCTGCTGGACACGGAGATCGAAGGGAACCTGCGCGCGGTGCAACTGCGTAACGGTTTGCCGCCCACCTCTCAGCTGTCGCCCGACTTCACGGTGGAGATGGAAACGGGTACGGGCAAGACCTACGTCTACCTGAGGACGATCTTCGAGTTGAACCGCAGCTACGGCTTCACCAAGTTCGTGATCGTGGTGCCGTCGGTGGCCATCAAGGAGGGGGTGAACAAGACGCTGCAGATCACCCGCGAGCACTTCGAGGCCCTGTACCCCAGCGCCAAGGGCTACGAGTTCTTCCAATACGACTCGTCCAAGTTGGGCCAGGTGCGTAACTTCGCCACCAGCCCGAACGTGCAGATCATGGTCATCACCGTGGGCGCAATCAACAAGTTTGGTGACGAGCAGGAGGCCGCTGCCGAAGAGGCCGACGAAGCACTGCGCCGCGAGAAGAGCAAGAACGTGATGTACCGCGCCAGCGAGAAGACGGGCGGTGAGAAGCCCATCGATTTGGTGCGTGCCACACGGCCCATCGTGATCGTCGACGAGCCGCAGAGCGTAGACGGCGGCATCGATGGCCGGGGCAAGAAGGCCATGACACGCATGCACCCACTGTGCACGTTGCGCTACTCGGCCACCCATGTCGACACGCACAATATGGTCTACCGACTTGACGCGGTGGACGCTTACGAGCAGAAGCTGGTCAAGCAGATCGAGGTGGCTTCAGCCACGGTGGAACAGGGCTTCAACAAGCCCTACGTGAAGGTGGTGGGCATCAGCAACAAGCGCGGCGTGGTGGCTGCCACGGTGGAACTGGACGTGCTGGGCAAGGCTGGCAGCGTGCAGCGCAAAGTAGTGGTTGTGCAGGACGGTGACGACCTGGAGCAGACCACCGGCCGTGAGGTATACGCCAATATGCGCGTGGGTACGCTACGCGCCGCCACCAAGAGCCCCAAGGCTGAAGCTCTGATGGAACTGCATGTGCCTGGCGGCCAGCAGTACCTCACGGTGGATGAGAGCTGGGGCGGTGTGGAGCCGCTGGCCATCCAGCGCGAGATGATTCGTCGCACGATCAAGGAACACCTGGACAAGGAAAAGCGCCTTCGCCCGCTGGGCGTGAAGGTCTTGAGCCTGTTCTTCATCGACGCGGTGGACAAGTACCGCGTGTACGACGCCGAGGGCAACCAGCGGAAGGGCGTGTACGCCACGATCTTCGAGGAAGAGTACAAGCGCTGGGCCCAGCACCCAGACTACCGCAGCCTGTTCACCGAGATCGATCTGAGCGCCGCTGCGCACGATGTGCACAACGGCTACTTCTCCATCGACAAGAAGAAGGTCGGCGGCAAGGTGGTGGAGATGGTGAAGGACACCAGCGGCAGCACAGCCGCCGATGACGACACCTACAACCTGATCATGCGCGACAAGGAGAAGCTGCTGAGCTTCTCGTCACCGCTGAAATTCATCTTCAGCCACTCGGCGTTGAAGGAGGGCTGGGACAACCCCAACGTATTCCAAATCTGCAACTTCAGTGCACGGGAGACAGAGCGCTGGCGCAGGCAGACTATCGGCCGGGGGCTGCGCTTGTGCGTTAACCAGGACGGCCAACGACTGCGTGGCTTTGAGGTGAACACACTGACCGTGATCGCCAACGAAAGCTACCAGCAGTTCGCTGACAGCCTGCAGAAGGAGATTGAACAGGACGGCTTTCAGTTTGGCGTGGTGTCGGACCACTTGTTTGCTGGAGTCCCCGTGCACAGGCCCGATGGCACTCAAAGTCCGTTGGGCTTCGATGCCTCAAAGGTACTCGCCGAGCATCTGCGGGCGTTGAACCTCATCGATGCGAAGGGCAAAGTCCAGGACAGTTTGCGAAAGGCCATCAAGGACAACACGCTGGTCCTGCCACCTCAGATGGAGGCACAACGTCAGCAGGTGCTTGACTTGCTGCGCAAGGTTGCTGGCAAGCTGGAGATCAAGAACGCCGACGACCGCCGTGCGGTGCCGGTGCGGCGTGCTGTGCTGGATAGCCCTGAGTTCAAGGAGCTTTGGGACCGCATCAAGTACAAGACAACTTACCGCGTGCAGTTCGACAACGACCGGTTGATCCGGGACTGCATTACCGCCGTGATCCAGGCGCCACCGATCAGCAAGACCCGACTTCAGTGGCGCAAGGCTGGAATGGAGATCGGTGAGGCCGGCGTGACGGCGGTGGAGAGACAGGGCTCCGAGTTGATTGTGCTCAATGAAGGCGATATTGACCTTCCGGACATCCTGACTGAGCTTCAGAACCGAACCCAACTGACCCGGCGGAGCATCGGCCGCATTTTGGTTGATAGCCAGCGCTTGAATGATTTCAAGCGGAACCCGCAGCAGTTCATCGAGACCGTGGGGGAAGCAATCAATCGCTGCAAACGCGCCGTGTTGGTCGATGGCATCCGCTATCAACGATTGGGTGACGATGAGTACTACGCGCAGGAGCTGTTCGAGAAGGAAGAGCTATCAGGCTACCTGAAGAACATGCTGCTGGACGCAGAGCGGTCGGTGTACCAGCACGTCGTCTACGACTCAGATACAGAGCGTGATTTCGCGGACGAATTGTCAAAGAACAACGCAGTCAAGGTCTACGCCAAGCTCCCGGGTTGGTTCAAGGTGCCGACCCCACTCGGTAGCTACAACCCTGACTGGGCCGTGCTCGTCGCCACGCCGGATGGGGATCGCCTGTACTTTGTCGTGGAGACCAAGAGCAGCCTGTTCGCCAACGACCTGCGCAATGCTGAAGGTGCCAAGATCGAATGCGGCCGGGCGCACTTCAAGGCGCTTTCCGTAGGCGAGAAGCGGGTGATCTATGACAAGTTCAAGGACGTGGCTGGGCTCGTGGAGCGAGCTCAAATCGAGGGCTGAGAGGCTCTGCTGAAGGCTGCGTTGCGCATTTGGCCAGGACCAGTTTGACCGGGCGCTCTCTTCGGGGCGCTGCCCCGAGGGCGCTGGCCAGAGCCCCGGCGGCCGGCATTGTGGGCGCGGCGCGCCAGCGTCGAGGAGGGTCGCTCAAGCAGGGACGACTCGCGCCTGGTCGCCCTCTCGCTGCACTCGGGTTGCCCACGCGCGAGACACCCCTTCGGCGCTGGCCTTAACCCCGCAAGGCAAGCCCAGCGCTTCGCGCTCGGCGACTGCCGCGGCTAGGCGGTTGAAGGCGGCAAAGGGTCGCTTGTAGTCCCTGGCGGTTGAGACCAACACGTTCTCGGGTATGGGACTGACCTGTCCGTCGTGGCTGCGCTCAAGATAGCGCGTCAGCACCTCAACTGGGCGCATCATGCGGCCGACGATGAACCAGGCCGCCGCGGCCAGCAACAGCGTGAGCAGCGAATTGGTCAGTACCAGGGTGACGAGAACCTGGCGCCGCTCTGCCAGCAGTGGGGCAATGTCTAGGCTGGCGTAGATACTGCCGATGCGTTGGTTTTCGTAGAGGACATCGCGGCGCATATAGCCGCGTTGGTCGGTTTCCTCGATGGCCACCTTGCCGGACTGGGTGGCGGCCTGCAGATAATTGCTCGGCACGCGCCCGAGCGATGGAGTCCGCAAAGGGTCGGAAGAGGCGATCACCAGCCCGTCGCCACCCGCTACGATCGTTTCCACGGGCCGCATTTCACCTGGCCGGTGCTGGGAACGGTCCAGTACGTCGTACACTTGCCAGACATCCTCACGCACCATCGAGTCGACCAATGCCAGTGCCAGCCCATCCAAATACACATCGGCCAAGGCCTGGGTCTGTCGGGTTTGCGTGTCGACCAATCGGCTCAACACCCGTTCCGAGGTAAACATCGACACGGTCAGCATGAAAACCGTGACGATCAGAGGCACGCGCGCCGTAATGGGCAACCGGTGCAAGGTCATTCGGCTACCCCGCGCACCAATTTGATCTTGGCAGCGATGCCGTCGAACAGATCCGGGCTCTCGACGCTGAAGCCGTCAAGGCG
>CALMQI010000446.1 GCA_937871935.1 uncultured Burkholderiales bacterium | reverse complement strand
CACCGAAATTATTCATACCCAACTGGACTTGTCCGACGGCGATTTGATTACCGAAGAAGATATGGTCGTGACTAAGTCGCATGAAGGTTATGTCAAGGCACAGCCATTAACCGATTACCGGGCGCAACGGCGGGGAGGGCGCGGAAAGTCGGCAACGGCGACGAAAGAAGAAGATTACGTCGATAAGCTCATCATCGCCAACACCCACGATACGATCCTGTGTTTCTCGTCTTTTGGTAAAGTGTATTGGCTGAAAGTTTACCAGCTTCCTGTCGCTAGCCGCGCGTCCAGGGGTAAGCCATTTGTTAACTTGCTCGCACTCGATGAAGGCGAGAAAATCAGCGCCATCTTACCGATCAAGGAGTTCAGCGATAACAAATACATCTTCATGGCGACCTCATCAGGCACTGTCAAAAAAACGCCATTGAACGAATTTGAACGCCAGCGCGCCAACGGCAAAATTGCGATTGACTTACGGGAAGGCGATACTTTGGTTGGCGTTGCCGTCACGGACGGGCAACAAAACGTGTTGCTGTTTGCCAGCTCAGGCAAGGCCAATTGCTTCAATGAGGCCGATGTAAGGTCGATGGGCAGGACGGCTACCCCGTCTACACACGCAAGGCCCACACCGACCTGTCGTACCTGGCCTGCGCGCGCCGGCTGCTCGCCGCGCCCGAGGCGGTGTTTCCGCAGTTCGCCACCCACAATGCGCACACGCTGGCCGCCGTGCACACGCTGGCCGGCCAGAACTACTACGCCGGGCAATACGAGTTCCAGTGCCTGCATGGCATGGGTGAACCGCTGTACGAGCAGGTGGTCGGCGCGGTGGCCGACGGCAAGCTCGCCCGCCCCTGCCGCATCTACGCACCGGTGGGTTCGCACGACACGCTGCTCGCCTACCTGGTGCGCCGGCTGCTGGAAAACGGTGCCAACACCTCGTTCGTGAATCGCATCGCCAACGACGAGATCCCGCTCGACGAGCTGGTGCGCGACCCGGTGCTCGCCGTCGAGCAGCTGGCCGCGCGCGAGGGCAGCGTCGGTGCGCCGCATCCGGCGATCGCGCTGCCGCGTGAGCTGTACGGCCCCGAGCGCGCGAACTCGCGCGGGCTCGACCTCGCCAGCGAGGCACAGCTGGCCGCGCTGGCGCGGAGCGCCCACGAACATGCGCTCAGCGCGTGGCGCGCCGCACCACTGCTCGGGGTGGACGTGCCCGCCGGGGCCACGCGGCCGGTGCGCAACCCGGCCGATGCCCGCGACGCGGTCGGCACCGTGCAGGACGCGACGCTCGCCGACGTGCAGTCTGCACTCGCCGCCGCCATGCAGGCCGCACCGGCCTGGGCCGCCACGCCGCCGGCCGCACGCGCGCAGGCCTTGCTGCGCGCTGCCGACGCGCTGCAGGTCGACATCGAACGCCTCGTCACGCTGCTCGTGCGCGAAGCCGGCAAGACCCACGCCAATGCCGTGGCCGAGGTGCGCGAGGCGGTCGACTTCCTGCGCTACGACGCGCAGCAGCTGCGGCGCGACTTCCACCCCGGCACGCACGTGCCGCTAGGCCCGGTGGTGTGCATCAGCCCGTGGAACTTTCCGCTCGCCATCTTCACCGGCCAGGTGGCGGCCGCGCTGGCTGCCGGCAACGTGGTGCTCGCCAAGCCCGCCGAGCAGACGCCGCTGGTCGCGGCCGCCGCGGTGCACGCGCTACGGGATGCCGGCGTGCCGCGCGGCGCGCTGCAGTTGTTGCCCGGTCCGGGCGACACGATCGGCGCGGCACTGGTCGCCGACGCGCGGGTGCAAGGTGTGCTCTTCACCGGTTCGACCGAGGTGGCGCGCCTGCTGCAGCGTGCACTCGCCGGGCGTACCGGCGCGCACGGCCAGGGCGTGCCGCTGATCGCCGAGACGGGCGGGCAGAACGCGATGATCGTCGACTCTTCGGCGCTCGCCGAGCAGGTGGTCGGCGACGTGCTGGCCTCGGCCTTCGACAGCGCGGGCCAGCGCTGCTCGGCGCTGCGCGTGCTGTGCGTGCAGCACGACGTGGCGCCGCGCCTGCTCGAGATGCTGCACGGCGCGGTGGCCGAGCTGCATGTCGGCGACCCGCGCGCGCTGGCGGTCGACGTCGGCCCGGTGATCGATGCCGAGGCGAAAGCCACGCTCGAGCGCCACATCCACGCAATGCGTGATGCCGGACGCCGCGTGACGCAGCCCGCCGCGGTGGATGCCTCGGTGCTGCGCGACGGCCACTTCGTGCCGCCGACGTTGATCGAGATCGAGCACCTGAGCGAACTGAAGCGCGAGGTATTCGGCCCGGTGCTGCACGTGTTGCGTTACCCGCGCGACGGACTCGACGCGCTGCTCGACGACATCCAGGCCACCGGCTACGGCCTCACCTACGGCTTGCACACGCGCATCGACGAGACGGTGGTGCGGGTGGCCGCGCACGCGCGCGCCGGCAACCTGTACGTCAACCGCAACATGGTCGGCGCGGTGGTCGGCGTGCAGCCGTTCGGCGGTGAGGGCTTGTCCGGCACCGGCCCCAAGGCGGGCGGACCGCTGTATCTGCTGCGGCTGCTGGCGCAGCGCCCCGAAGGCGCTGCGCTGCGCGCGATCGAGCATGCCGGCAGCGCCGCCAGGGCGCCGGTGCGCAGCCTGCCGGTGGAAGGCACGCCACGTGCCGACCCGGCGCTGCAGGCGCTGGAACAGTGGGCGCGCACCGGCGGCGACACGGCGCTGGCCGCGCACGCCGAGCGCATGGCGGGCCTGTCGCCCGCGCCGCGCTGGCGCATGCTGCCGGGCCCCACCGGCGAGGCCAATCTGTTCGCCGTGCTGCCTCGCGATGCGGTCCTGTGCCTGGCCGAGCACGACACCGACCGCCTGCTGCAATTGGCGGCCGTGCTGGCGGTGGGCAGCCGAGCGGTCTGGCCGTCGACCGCTGCCTGGCTGTGCGCGAAACTGCCCGAGGAGGTGCGCGAGCGCATCGCGCTGGCCCAGGACTGGACTTCGCCGGGCGTGTCGATCGATGCAGCCATCCACCACGGCAGCACCGACGCGCTGCTCGCGCTGCAGGCGACGCTCGCCGATCGCCCCGGCCCCATCGTCGGCATCGCTGCGCTGCGCCCTGGCGACGGCGCGATCCCGCTCGAACGTCTGGTGGTGGAGCGCGCGCTCAGCGTGAACACCGCGGCAGCGGGCGGCAACGCCAGTCTGATGACAATCGGTTAGCCATCATCGCGCGGGCCAGCGCGGCGCTCGCTCAGCGGTAACTGGCGAGCAGGATGCTGGTCTCGGTGTTGGCGATGCCCTTGATCAGCCGCACGCGCTCGAGCACCTGCGACAGCTCGGTCATGGTCTCCGCGCGCAATTCGGCCAGCAGGTCCCAGCGGCCGTTGGTGTCATGCAAGGCGGCGATACCGGGTTCGCCGAGCAGGCTCGCGATCACCGCGCGCGTCTGGTTGCCGTCGACCCGCACGCCCATCCAGGCGCGGATCTGGTTCGGCTCGGCGTCCGGCCGCAGTCGCACCGAGTAGCCGACGATCACCTGCTCGTCCTCGAGCTTGCGCAGGCGGTTCGTCACCGTGCCGCGCGACACGCCCAGCTTGCCGGCGAGCGTGGCCACCGTCGTGCGCGCATCCTTGCGCAGCAGGGCGATCAGCTGGCGGTCGGTGTCGTCCATCAGAGGATGCAGGTCGCGCTCATGCCGGCCGGAGATTAATCGAGTTTGCAGCGACACGGTAACGCGCCGATTCCGGGCCGACCGCGCCCACGGCGGCCTCGTTCGGCGCCGGACGCCACCGCGCTGCTGCGACACTGGCGTCCTGTCGCCCGCCCGTTGCAGCCGCCGCCATGACCGCATCGCCACCCACCGACCCCTGCGCGCTCGAACCCCTGCGTGGTTATCGCGAGTTCCCACCCGACGAGATGGTGGTGCGCTCCCGTGCCTTCCGCGCCGACCTGGCGCGTCGGCGCAGCGTGCGCGACTTCGACTCCCGCGCCGTGCCGCGCGAGGTGATCGAGCAGTGCCTGCTCGCCGCCGGCAGCGCGCCTTCGGGCGCGAACCAGCAGCCGTGGTTCTTCAGCGTGATCAGCGACGCTGCGCGCAAGCGGCGCCTCCGTGCCGCCGCCGAGGCCGAGGAGCGTGCGTTCTATGCCGGCCGCGCGCCGCAGGAGTGGCTCGATGCGCTGGCGCCGCTGGGCACCGACCCGGACAAGCCATTTCTCGAGGAGGCGCCGCTGCTGATCGCGATCTTCGCGCAGAAGTACGGCGTGCGGCCCGACGGCACACGTTTCAGCCACTACTACGTGCCCGAGTCGGTCGGCATCGCCTGCGGCTTCCTGATCGCGGCGCTGCACCATGCGGGTCTGGCCACGCTGACGCACACACCGAGCCCGATGGGCTTCCTGAGCGAGATCTGCGGCCGGCCGTCGTCGGAGAAGCCGGTGATCCTGCTGGTGGTGGGTTATCCGTCGGCCGGCTGCCAGGTACCGGCGCACGGCGGCATCAAGAAGCCGCTGGGCGCCTTCGTCGAGTGGCTCGACGATCGCGCCGGCTGATCGCAGGGCACGACGTCGTGCTGGCCCTTGCCGTCCGCAAAGGCGCAGGCTTCAGTGCGGCCGGCTGCGCAGCAGCCAGGTCAGGTGTTCGGCCAGCGCGCGCAGCTCCGACGCCACGACACCCGGAAAGCCGTGGCGGCAGCCCCGCACGTCGACCAGCAGTTCCCTGAGGTAGCGCAGCGCCAGCTCGGGATCGTCCCAGCGGTGGCACAGCAGGTTGGCCACGCGCGCATGGCCACGCATCAGCTGCACGGGCTGCAGATGCTCCGGCAGACTGCGCAGCCAGGCCATCGCGGCACGACCCGGGCGACACTCGACCTTGCGGGCCGGTGCAGGGGACACCACCTGGTGCATCCCCGAGTCGTGCGACAGCATCGCGTCCTCCCTGGCGCCAGTCGGTGTCGGCGCCTCGGCACTGTAGTCGGGGCGGGAAGTGTCGTCGCCTGCCAAGCTAGGGGCACTCCATCAGGGGATCAGCTGTCGCGCCGAGCGGCGCAGACCGGCAAACACCGGCTCGCTGACCGAACTGGGGAAACCCGGCGGCAGCTCGGCCGCCACCGTGTCGACGGCGCGCTCGGTCCATGCCGCCAGGCCGTCGATCACCGCAGCGATGTCACGGCCGAGCGCATGGGCCCTGGCGGCCTGCAGCCAGACCGCGCGCGTCAGGCCGGCGTAGACGGCAGGCGTGCCGGCACCGGCCGGCGGTTGCGCAAAGCGCAGCCGCTCGAGCGACGCCGCGGACGGCGAGCGTCCGACAAGCGGCCAGGCTGACATCACGCCGCACAGCGGTGCGAGTGCGCAATGACCACCGGGCTTGAGCAGCACCGCGATGTGGCGCGCCGAACGGTCTACCGCCGCCAGCATCCAGAACAGCAACTGCGCCATGAAGAGGCGCTCGCGGTCGCGCGCGGCCTGCTCGGCGCCCCGCAACAAGCCGAGCATCGCCGCCAGGTCCGGCCCGCCCGCGCGACCGCCCAGCGCCTGCGCCAGGCTTTCGGCCGGCAGGCGAGCCCACCAATGCGCGTCAACCCAGCGCCGATCGAAACGCTCGGACACCAGCACACGGTGTCCGCCGACGGTCTCCAGGCGAGCCGGCACGGCGTCGAAGCCGAAAGCGGCCAGCAGGCGACCGCACAGCCATTCATTGGCCAGCGACGTGTGGTGAGCAGCCGCACTGCCCGTCGCGGCGCCGAGCGGCAGCTTCAGCACATGGGTGGTTGGTGTCGAGCCCAGCGGGCGGCACCAGCGATCGCCATGCCACAGCAGCGCCAGCTTGGGCTGGCTGCCGGGCAGCACGGCACGCACCCGTGCGATGCCGGGGCCGAGCGGCGCATCGGGCGACGCGCAGCAATCATCGAGCAGCTTGGCCACCGCCGCCTCGTCGAGCGGCTCGGCCGTCACCCGTGTCACGTCGGCCGGTTCGGCGGTCGGCTCGTGCAGGCTCACCGCGCCGAAGCAGTCTGCGCCCCAATGCGACAACAGGTCGAACGTCGACGCACTGGCGCACGCGCCCTGGCGCTGCAGACGCAGGCGCGCCAGCGGCGACGCCGGCAGCAGCCCGTCGAAGAACGACTCGACGGCCGCGCCACGCGACGGCCGCGTGCCGCGCACCAGCGGCAACGACAGCGACAGCGGCCGCGATTGCGCTGCGCCGAGCCACGACGCCTCGTAGGCGAAGGCCTGGCCGCCGGCCGGCGAGATCGACCAGCGACCGACGCGCTGGTCGTTCAGCCAGACGGCGAGTTCGCGCCGCTGCGACGGGCGGCCGGCCATCACCAGGGCCCGGCCGCGGGCGGCGGCCGGCGCATGTCGACGCTCAACTGGGCGTCGAGCGCCATCAGCACGCCGAGCAGCTGCTGCACGGTGATGCGCTCCGGATGGCGCTCGATGGCCGAGATGCGCTCCTGCGACAGGCCGAGGCGGTCACCGAGCGCGGCCTGCGACCAGCCGCGGGACTGCCGCAAGGCGCGCAGCACAGGCCCCAGCTCGCCGGCGGCGCGGACGGGGTGGGACATCGGCGGCTTCAGCATTCATCCAGAATAAGTCGATGCTATTCCGGTTCTGGAATTCATCAAAATATTCTTCTACTGAACTGTTGCTTTGTCTCCTCTGCGCAGGTCAGCTGCAGGCCGCCAGTGCCTCCCGGACCGGCGCCAACCATTCGGGCCGGCAGATCAGCAGGTCCGGCATCGACGGATCGACCTGGTTGTAGCGGCACGGCGAGCCGTCGAGCCGGCTGGCATGAAGCCCGTGCGCCAGCGCCACGCCGACGGGCGCGCACGAGTCCCATTCGTTCAAGCCGCCGGCGTGCAGGTAGACGTCGGCTTCACCACGCAGCACCGCCATCGCCTTGGCGCCCGCCGAACCCATGGCGATCTGCTCGGCGCCCAGGTAGTCGGCCACCGCGCGGGCCAGCGCCGGCGCGCGCGTGCGGCTCACCACCAGTCGCGGCCGGCGCGATGCCGCGACCGGTGGCACGACCGGCGTGCGCGAGCCGAACAGCTGCCCGAGCGCGGGCAGCGCCACCGCGCAAGCGCTCGGCACGCCGTCGATGCACAGGGCCACGTGCACGGCCCAGTCGGCACGCGGCCCGGCCTCACTGAATTCGCGGGTACCGTCCAACGGGTCGACGATCCACACCCGGCGTCGGCCGAGGCGCGACGCGTCGGGCGCCATCTCCTCCGACAGCAGGCCGTCGTCGGGCCGCTCGGCGCGCAGCAGACGCACGATGGCGTCGTTGGCCTGCCGGTCGCCCGCCGCGCCCAGCGCCGCGCCGTGCAGGCGGCCCTCGTCGTGCAGCGTGCGCAGCACCTGCGCCGCGCGCTCGGCCGCGGCGATGGCGAGCGCATCGTCATCGTATGGCGGCATCGGCGACCCGACCGCTGGCCGCGCGCGCGTCAGGCCGGCTCGAAGCCACCGGCGCGACGCAGCTCCTGCGACGAGGGCCCGCTGAGCAGCTGCAGCAGCGCAGTCGCCGCCGCACGCTCGGCGCTGCGCGCGATCACCGCAGCGCTGTACACGGTTGCCAGCTCGAACGCCGCCGGCAGCGGCGACACCAGCGCGACGCCCGGCGTGTATGCGATCTCGGTGACCTGCGTGATGCCGATCGCCCGCGCATCGGCGGCGCGCGCCATCTCGGCCATCGCCGTCGCGCCGTTCGGGTAGGCCTTCAGCCGCGCGCGCACCTCGTCGGCGATACCGAGCGCGGCGAGCACCTTCATGCAGTGGATACCGGCCGTGGAGCGCACCGGGTCGGGGATGTAGATCGCGCTGGCGCCGCTCAGCGCGCGGCGCAGTCCCGCCTCATCGGCCACTGCCGGTGTCGGCGCACCGGTGAGCACTGCCACACCGGTGTGCACGCGACCGAGGTCGGCCACCGAGGCCGGGTCGACCCGCCCGGCCTGCGCCAGCGCATCGATCATCGCGCGCGACAGGATGATCACGTCGCACGCATCGCCGGCATCGAGCCGCTCCCGCATCGCGCCGACCGCGCCGAACTGGCACTGCAGCGCGTGGCCGCTGGCCTGCCTGAACGGCTCGGCCAGCGCCGTCACCAGTGCCTTGGCGGCGCCGGCACTCAGCACGTGGAGCGTGGCCACCGCGGACCCGATCGGCTCAGTTGTTTTCGGCCTTGATGCCGGCACTGCGCACGATCTGCGCCCACTTGTCGATGTCGGCGCGCAGGTACTTGTCGAACTCCTCGACGTTCATCGTCATCGGCACCGCACCCTGCGCGGCCCACTCCTGCCGGACGTCGGGCCGGGCGACGATCCGGGCCACCTCGGCGTTGAGCTTGCTCAGCACGGCCGGCGGCGTCTTGCTAGGTGCCATCAGGCCGAGCCAGATGACGGCCTCGTAGCCCGGCACACCGGCCTCGCCGACCGTGGGCACATCCGGCATGATCGACGAACGCGTCTTGCCGGTGGTGGCGATCGCCTTCACCTTGCCGCTGCGGGCCTGCGGCGCCATGGCGGTGACGGCATCGAACATCAGTTGCACGTGGCCGGCCAGCACATCGGTGCGCGCGCCCGAGCTGCCCTTGTAGGGCACATGCACGACGTTGATGCCGGCCATCGACTTGAACAGCTCGCCCGCCATGTGATAGGGCGTGCCGTTGCCCGACGACGCGTAGTTCAGCTGGCCCGGTTTGCCCTTGGCCAGCGCGAGCAGCTCACCGACGCTGCTGACCGGCACCGTGGGGTGCACCACCAGCAACAGGTCGGAGTAGTTCACCGGCGCCACCGGCGCGAAGTCGCGCATCAGCTGGTAGGGGCGGTTCGCAATCAAGGTCTCGTTCACCGTGTGGGTGTTCGACATCATCAGCAGCGTGTAGCCGTCGGCTGCCGCCTGCGCCGCCTCTTGCGTGCCGGTGATCGCGCCTGCGCCCGGCTTGTTCTCGACCACGAACGGCTGGCCGAGCGCCGCCTGCAGCCGCTGCCCGAGGTAGCGCGCGTACACGTCGGCCGGGCCGCCGGTGGCGAACGGCACGATGATGCGCACCGCCTTGGTGGGATAGTCCTGCGCCAGGGCCGCCGTGGCGACCCACAAGGCACTTGCCAACAACCAGTTCCTGCACATGGGGGCTCCCCAGATAGTCCGCTCCTCGGCATGATGAGGCTTGGGGGTTCGCCCGCACCTCGGTGGAATACCGGGGGCGCGGGCACACTGAAGGGTCATGCACGAGCTGAGCTGGATCGACGATACCGCGGCGCTGCCGTCCACGGGCCGGGCCCTGGGCCCGGACACCGCTGCGCCAGGCCTGCTATGCGCCGGCGGACGTCTGTGTACACAGCGCCTCGAGGAAGCGTATCGCCATGGGGTATTCCCCTGGTACAGCCACGGGCAGCCGGTTCTGTGGTGGACGCCGGACCCGCGCATGGTGTTGCCGGTGGCCGAGTTCCGCGTCGCGCGCTCGTTCGGCAAGACGCTGCGCAAGTTCATCGCCAGCGACGACGGCGAGATCCGCATCGATCACGACGCCTACCGCGTCATCGGCGCCTGTGCGCAGGTGCCGCGCGACGGCCAGAACGGCACCTGGATCGTGCCGGCGATGGTGCGCGCCTACTGCGACTGGCACGACGAGGGCCGCGTGCACAGCTTCGAGACCTGGGTCGACGGCGAGCTGGCCGGCGGCCTGTACGGCGTGGGCATCGGGCGCATGTTCTTCGGTGAGTCGATGTTCAGCTGGCGCACCGACGCCTCGAAGATCGCGCTCGCCGCGCTGGTGGCCTTCTGCCGCGCGCACGGCATCACGATGATCGACTGCCAGCAGCATACCCGGCACCTGGCGTCGTTCGGCGCGCGCGAGATCGCCCGTGGCGACTTCGAGCGGCATCTCGAGCGTACCCTCAACGAAGCGCAACCGCGACGTTGGACCTATCATCGCGCGCTGTGGGCGCAACTCGGCCTCAGTGCCGAGCCGGCCCGGAAAGCCGTGAGCCTGTGACACACCCCAAAGAGCTTCCGCTCTCGTCGCTGCAGTTCTACGCCACCGCGCCCTATCCGTGCAGCTACCTGCCGGACCGTCTGGCGCGATCGCAGGTGGCCACGCCGAGCCACTTGATCCACGCCGACGCGTACTCGGGGTTGGTGGCCAACGGCTTCCGGCGCAGCGGCATGTTCACCTACCGGCCCTACTGCGACAACTGCCGCGCCTGCGTGCCGCTGCGCGTACCGGTTCGCAGCTTCGAGGCGACGCGCAGCCAGCGCCGGGCCGGGAAGGCGCACGCGAACCTGCAGGCCCGCGTGCTGCGGCTTTGTTTCCAGCCCGAGCACTATCAGCTCTATCTGCGCTACCAGTCGGGCCGCCACAGCGGCGGCGGCATGGACCACGACAGCGTCGACCAGTACACGCAGTTCCTGCTGCAAAGCCGCGTGAACTCTCGCCTGGTGGAGTTTCGCGAGCCGGCCGCCGACGGCAACGGCACGCTGCGCATGGTGTCGATCCTCGACGTGCTGAACGACGGGCTGTCAGCCGTCTACACCTACTACGAACCCGACCCGAAGTCGAGCTACGGCACCTACAGTGTGCTGTGGCAGATCGAGCAGACCAAGCTGCTGAAGCTGCCGCACGTGTACCTGGGCTACTGGATCGACGGCAGCCCGAAGATGGCCTACAAGGCGACGTTCCGGCCGCACCAGTTGCTGGTCGACGGGCGTTGGGTCGCGGCCGCGGCCGCGGCCTGAAGCGGCCTGGGCCGCGAACGAAAAAGGGGCCGTCCCGCAGGACGGCCCTTCTCGCATCTGGTGGGCCGGGGTCCATCGAACTCCGCCCGTTAGGCCTCACAGACGCTCAATCAGCTCCATATTGAGCAAGCGTTGTGCCCCCAAAAATGCCCCCAGCCACCGCTGGGACCTACTTTGGTAGGCCGTGTTTCTACCGAACTACCTGGCTAACCTACCAATGAGAGACAAACTTGCCCGGTAAGTTACCCGGCCAGACGCACATCAAGCGCTGACTCAGCGCCCGCAAGCTCGATACGGCTCCAAGCGACGAGTCCGAGCTCCCCTCGGGGCTCACAACCTGTGCGAAAACATGTGCCTTCTTGGGGCTGCAGGCCTTTTGCCCACGATCCCTTTCAGCGGGTACGCCCGGCAAGCCCCGTACCGCTCGCCGGCATGCCGGGAAAGCACAACCGTCAAGGCGCTGCCGAAACGCGCGATACAGGTCAACTGACTGAGTTTGCGAACCCACTACCAACCTGTCTTACTTGGTGCTGCCCTTCCATGAATGCCATGCGGTCGAACACAGCGAATTGCCGCCGAAGCAGTTCAACCAACATCGACGCAACGTATGTGCCAAGTCGTCGAACAAGGACGGCGAACAACGGGGCCACCAGCACGAACATGAACGGTGAAGTGATTAGATGAAACGCAACTACCCTGTTTGCTCTCGCTACGTATGGCATACACAGCTCGCGGTCTTCTTTCGATGACGCTGAGAACTCGCGATCAACTGCGGCGGCAGCGATGGCAATGTCTTCGGCCCGAATGAAGAACCGCCCAACGAAGATCCTACTGAGACTCATTCGATGGGCGAATCGAATCATGCCATTCAACATAGTCCGTGTCGCGACGTATGCATGGCTGTCGAACGATACCTCGCCAGACGCTGCCGCCCGAAATAGCGAATCTCTGACCTCAAACAGTTCTTGTCGCACTCGGTCGACTCGATAGCCGTTGTACGGGCCCAAGATCAAATACAGCAACCCCATTAGCGATAGGAGCGTGTAGAAAGCCGTCATCATCTATCCTTCGGGTTGGTGTCGCCGGTCTTCGTCAGCTTCGACGAAGATCTCTTTGGATCTAGTTGGAGCTCTAGCCTCTCCACATCACTGTGTAGCTTGGCAACCGTGCGCTGTCGCAACTTGCGTTCGGCTCGTCCGTAGAGCAACCCACCAGCGGCGAGTCCCCATGCGATCGCAACGTTTACTTCCATCTGGTTCAAGAAGTGGACAAGGATATTCGCCGATGTTTCCTTGCCAGATAGGGCCCTGATCGATTCAAGGAAGCAGTAGGCGATGAAGGCAATTGCCAAACTGACAATTAACCAGCGAATCGTCAGTCCGCTCTGTTCGATCAGCGCGATTCGCGCGGGGAGCTCACTTGCCCGTGGTTCCCGACTGGAACCAGAAGAGCGCTTCGGGTTTGAAGGCATCGTTCACTTTGTTGGTTCCCCTCAAGGGCGACTGTAGCAAACAACTGGAGTGACGCGGGCAAACGCAGGCCTTCAACCTTTCCGAACGTGGTACTCCAGAACTGCCATGCGAACCTAACGTCGTTGAGGTAGCGAACTCAAGAACGCGCAGGCAAATTGCGCTGATTGCGCCTACTTCGGCGGAGCTGCAAGTGCGCTCAAGTTCCTTCAACGCCATGGCCATGTGCCTGTAGCCACCCCTTCCGCCGGTCAAAGTCCGGCATCGCCCGCTCCACCCGTCGCCAGTATTCCGGCGTGTGATGCGGCTCCAGCAGATGAGCCATCTCGTGCACCACCACGTACTCGGCGATCCATGCAGGCAGGAGGATGGTCTTCCAATGGAAGTAGAGCACGCCCCCCTTGCCGCACGATCCCCACCGATAGCCAAGGTCCTGTACGCGCACATCGGTCGGCGCCACTTCCATCCGCGCCGCATGCTCGGCAACGCAGTCCTTCAGCCACGTCCGCGCACGCTCGCAGTACCAACGGACCAGATGCTCCCGCCCTTCCTTCGCCAGCGCCTTGGGCATGACGAAGCGCCCGCCCTGGAGCTTCAATGCAGCGTCTGAGTCGTCCACCAAGCGCAGTCGGTAGTTGCGTCCGAGGTAAGCGAACCCCTCGCCGTCCACAAAGGCCTTGCGCGGCACCTTGCGCGTCAGGGCGTCGCGGCGAGCAAGCTGCTTGTAGACCCACATGCGTTTGCGCTGCACGAAGGCGCGCAACCTGGCATCAGGCACTGATGGCGGCGCCGAAAGCACGAGTTCTCCACCTCGATCGACCGTGATCTCGAGCGCTCGCCGCCTGTCGCTGCGCCGCACCTCGAACCGCAGATCGTTCACCACCAGCATCTTTAGACCTTACCCAACTTGGCGTGATTCGCCTGCGCCAGCTCCATCAGCTTGTCCGTCAGGGCTTCGATCTGCGGTGTAGGCAGCAGACGCGACTTCATCAGCGTCTCGAAGACCTTCGAGTTCAATGCGTCCTGCGCCGGCTGCCGGTTCGGCCGCCAGAAGTTCGGCGTCAGCTCGGCCACCACCATGTCGACCACCTCGACGGTCAGGTCGACCAGCTTCCTGCGCTCGGCATCCGCGATCGCCCCGTCCCCCGCCGCGGCGTCCACGATCAACCGCAAGAACGGTCCATAGTGCTCCGGTAGGTCGGGCAGCCGATCGTCTGGAGCCACATGCCCGGTCTTGATGTCGTCGACCAGCCCCTGCAGCGCCTGGGTCAACAAGTCCCACTGTTCGCCGAGCTTGTCGAGCAAGTCGCGCAGCCGTTCACTGAGCTTGCGATAGGCCACCGGGTCCTGGTCCAGGTGTTCGCGGATGTGGGCACGAATGGCGTGCTCCATCTCCGACGCCTTGGCGCGATCGTTCGGCTCGCGGGCCACATGGGCGCCAAAGTTCGCATCGGTCAGCGAGATCGGCGGAATCTTCGGGTCCACGCCCATCGACACCACATGGTCGTCGATCAGTTTGCGTACCTTGGCGCCAACGTCCTTGCCGAGCACCGGCGTGTCTCGGTATCGGTTGCGGGCCCGAGCATAGATAAAGCCCAGCTGCTTGGCGTCGCGCGCAAACGGCAGCCCGGCTGGCCGCGGCAACACCACGTCAAGCATGTCCAGAAACGCCTTCAGCTTCACCGCGAACTCGGCGCGCAGCCGCTCGTCGGCCAGCGCCTCCACGCAGGCTTCGTGATCGGCCAGGCTCTCGACGCCGCGGCCGCGAAACAGGTCCAACACCCGCATGTGCCGGTCGCGCAGCACCGGGATCTCGTCCTTCAGGCTCTGCAGCGCACCGTCGATGTCCTCGTCGGCATAGACGTTCAGTGCCTCCTTCAGATGGCGCGCCAGGCCGTAGTAGTCCACCACGATGCCGAACTTCTTGCCGTGGCCCGTGCGGTTCACGCGCGCGATCGTCTGCAGCAGCTCGGCCTCGCGGATCGGCCGGTCCAGGTACATCACGCCCTCGATCGGCGCGTCGAACCCAGTCAGCAGCATTGACTTCACGATCAGAAACGCCAGCGGGTCAGCCTTGGCCGGGTCTTTGTGGAACAGCGGTTTCTTGAAACGGTCGATGCGCTGCACCTGCGCCGCGCCATCGGTCCACTGCTTCCACGCCGGGTCGTCGTTGTTGCTGCCCGAGATGATGGGGGCGAACTCGATCCGCCCCAGCACCTCACGCCAGCGCCACGCCTGCACCTGGGCCTGCACCGCAGGCGGCCGCGTGCATAGCGCCTCGTCGTCCAGCACTTTGACCTCGGCCTCCAGCGCATTGGCTTCGGCCAACAGTTCGTTCCGCGCGGCTATGAAGGCGTCAAGATAGCGCAGCACTGCCAACCGGCTGTAGGCCACCACCTGGGCCTTGAAGCCGTTGGGCAAGATGTTCGTCACGTAGTGGCGCAGCATGTCGCGCGCCTTGTCGCGGATCAGGTCCGGCGCCTCGAAGATCTGGCCCTTTGTGCCGTACTTGGCCTTGATGGCCTCCAGCTCCTCGGGCGTGTGCTCGCGGAACAGGTCCTCGAATAGGTCGTCCAGGTTGGCGCCGTCCTTGACCGCGCCGTGCGCCGTTCGGCCCTCGTAGAGGATCGGCACGATAGCGCTGTCGGCCTCGGCTTCGCGGATCGTGTATCGGTCGATGAACTCGCCGAATATCTCGTGCGTGCGCTTCTTGTCACCCATCAGGATGGGCGTGCCGGTGAAGCCGATGCGGGCGCAGTTCGGCAAGCCGGCCAGCAGCATCGCCTGCAGGTCGCCGGCTTGGCTGCGGTGGGCCTCGTCCACCAGCACCAGGATGGCCTCGTCGTCGTTCAGCACCTCCGGCGGCGCCGGCTCGCGCACTGCCACCGACTTGGGCAGGTCCTCGGCCTTGAGGCCGGGTTCGCCTGCGGCATCGCCGCCGCGTTGCTTCTGGATCATGCCGAACACGACGTCAGGACCGGGCTTGCGCAGTTTGCGCTTCAGGTCGTTGCCTGAGGTCGCGCGCAGCACGTTCTGCCCGGTCAGCGTGGCCGTCTCCGAGAGCTGCTTCTCCAAGTCCTTGCGGTCGGTCACCACCACCACCTTGAAGCGGCGCAGCAGCGCATCCGTGCGCAGCTTGCGCATCAGGAACACCATCGTCAGGCTCTTGCCTGAGCCTTGGGTGTGCCAGACGATGCCGCCACGCCGGTCGTGCTCGCCGTCCTGTCGCCGGGTCTTGCCGGTACGCAGGCGTTGGATGGCGCGGTTGACGGCGCGGTACTGCTGGTAGCGGCAGACCGACTTCACCGTCTGCCCGTCGGCGGCCATGAACAGCATGAAGTGCCGCACCACGTCCAGCAGGTGTGCCGGGCGCAGCAGGCCGGCCACCAGACGTTCCTGTTCGGAAAGCTGGGCCTTGCCGAGCGCGGCCGCCACTTCGGCCTCGGTGCCCTGGCCGTCGCGGCCGACCACGGTCTTCCAGGCCGCGTAGTGGCGGAAGGCGGCGCCCACGCTGCCCACGCGGGCCTCGTCGAAGCTGGTGGCGATGAGCAGCTGGTTGGTGTGGAACAGCGGCTCGTTGCCTTCGTTGTCGTCCACCTCGCCGCTGGCGCGGCGCTGGTTGCTGTAGCGGCGCAGTTGATCGACGGCCTCGGCCAGCGGCTCGGGCACGTTGGGGCTCTTGCACTCCACCACCACCATCGGGATACCGTTCACCAGTAGCACCAGGTCGGGCACGATGAACGCCTTGCCGCGGGTGTAGCCCGGCGGGCAGTCCACCCGGTACTGGTTGACGACCGTGAACTCATTGCGCTCGGAGTGCGCCCAGTCGATGAAGTGGATGGTCTGGCCACGGCCGCCGTCCCAGCCGGGCAGGCCCTCGACCGTCAGGCCGCCAAGCAGCAGCCCGGTGGCGGCCTGGTTGGCCTCCATCAGCCGGTGGGCAGGGACGCGAGTGATGGCGCCGACGACTTGGGACAGGCGCTCATCATCGAGCCAGGGTTGGCCGTTGGCGTCGAGGTTCAGCGCGTGGAGCTGGCGGCGCAGCGTGGCTTCCTGGATGACCTCGGAGAAGCTGGCGCGGGAGGTCGCCGCTGGGGCGTCGAGGTCGCCTTCGACATAGCGCCAGCCCATCGTCAGGAGCTGCTCGACGAGGGGCTTTTCGACGGTTTCGAGTTCCCAGCCCATCGTGTACTCGGTCGGTCAGGCCAACAGCGGAGTGACGCGCACGCGGCCAGTGAGCAGGTCGTCCATGAGGCCGGCCTTCACGATGAGTAGCTTGTCGCGCTCCATACCTTCGACTGCGATGCTATGGTCCAAGCCACCAAGCTGTTGCTGAATCAATGTCTGCTCCCGCAAAGGCGGCAGCGGCAAGACGAACTGGCGCACTTCAGCAACATTGAGGTGCGGGTTCGTCGTGCCAGCAGTTAAAGCCGCAATTCGGTCCGCAACGGCGCCGGAATATATCTGAGCGATCAAGAACTGCCCGAGAACCACTTCGGGTCTTGGACGCAACAGCATCACACGCTGCCCCAGGCAGATCCGCATTCCAGTGGGAATCACGAAAGCCTCTCCGACGGGCGCCTCGCGCGTGAAGACTACGTCACCCGGCTCAGGTCGCAACCGGGCAATTCGCTCTCGGTACTCAGCTTCTGAAACGCGGGACGCAAGGCGCTCCAGGAACACACCCGCCTTGATGTGCATCGTTCTGGCAACCAACACCCCGTCGTCCCGAAAGCCGGGAGTCGAGTGCGGACAATCGATAACATCCGAGCAAGCCGCGTCAATGCTCGACGCGGTCCACTCCCTCGGCATCCACCCTAGCGGCGAGTCCTTGTAGAGGTGGGGCGCTTTGCTCTGCGGCGGGCGTAGTTCGCCGTTGGCGTCGACGCCGCGGGTCAGCACGTCGTGCAGCATTCCCTGCTTGACCTGCTTGAGCTTCTCGATGATCGCCTCGGTCTGGCGGATGGTGGTGTCGAGGGTGTCGAGGACTCGTGCAACGCACCGCTGTTCAACCGTGCTTGCGGGTAGTGTGACCTGCAGCCTCGGGACCATTGAGGTCTTCAAGTGCAAAACGGTCGATCCACTTGAATGCTCCCGCATGAAACTGCGGGCATCGCCAAGCATCAATCGGTGATACAGGAACCGCGGGTCAACAACCTCTTCGTTGATCACCAACTTCGACAAGTCCATCGACATCGTGACCTGCGGACCAACCAGTCCCGGCACCGCAACCGGGCACCCAACAATGTCACCAGCCCTGGTCAGATCCGTATTTGCGATTAGAAGGTCGCCTTCGCGCAGTAGTTCTTCCGGCCGAACTGGACCCTTGTAGTACTTGATCCCTGATGGCCTGAAACCCCCGGCCTTCGCTACGCACTTGATCGTTATGAACTCCGCGCCTTCGCCCGGCTCGCAGTACTGATCGCTTGAATACGAGATACCCTTGACGAGCGTCGCAAACTCGCCGAGGCGCCTTGCGCCCCAGCTTGCGACGCCATCCTGCTCACCGTCACGCATATCGTAGATCCCGCAAGAAGGCGCTGAGTGTTGAGGATGAGGTACTCCGATCGCGCTCGAGGTCGGTCAGCGTCACCCGGTACTTGTCCCACCAGTTCTCGAACGCTTCGACGACCTGCTGCCGCTGCGCGCCGATGTACCGCTCCAGGATCACCTGCATGTCATTGCGCAGGACCGCCAGCAGCAGCGCGGCGGCGGCGGCCTCGTCCAGTGCATCGACCGCCGCGTTCAGCCGCTGCGCGAAGCCCTGCTCCTGGGCTTTGATGACTTTCTTCAGGGCGGCGAGCTGCTTCTTCCACTCTTTGAGCTGCTCCTCCTCCACCGCCGGCTCGTCATCACCCGCCTCGGCGTCGTCGCCATCCTCGCCCGCGCCCTTGTCCGGCGTGGCGGCCTTGATCTTGCTGTCCAACTCGGCCTTGCGCGCTTCCAGCTCGGCCAGCGCCTCAACGAACCCGGCCATCAGGAACTTGACCAGCTTGTGGTCCAGCGGGTTGTCCTTGCTATGCTCGTCGTCCAACGCGGTCAGGATGCTGGTGCGCCACGCATCGACCACGCCCTTGGCGCCGCGGGCCATCAGCGTCATGAACTCGTACTTGGCGTCGTCCCAGAAGCCAGCCACGATGCCGCGCACCTGAAAGCGCCCCAGCACGCCCGCCGGCTCCAGCGCGGCGCTGAAGCTGTGCAGCAGGTCGTTGCGCAGGCCGACGAAGCTGGGCGCGCCGGCCAGCGCCGTGATGCGCGGGCAGTGCGCCAGCCACCAAGCATCGAAAGCGTCACGCACCGCCTGCTCGCGGGCCACCAGGCCGGGGTTCGTCTCAAGCGCGGGCTTGAGGGCCTGCCGCGTGGCCAGTTCGGGGCGGAAGTCGAAGTAGTTGGCATCGCGCTCGACGAACAGCGCCAGTGGGTCCAGGCCGTGCGCCGTGAACAGCGCCGCCTTGGCCCGCACCTCGGCTTTGGGCACGCCGCCCAGCAGGTGCGCGCGCACGTCGTGCGGCTCTGGCGGCGGCGCGTTGTCGGCATAGCGGCGGATGTTGAGGTTGCAGTCGTTCTCGCGCAGCGTGGCGTTGGGCACGATGGCGCTGAAGCCCGGCACTTCGGCGAAGTTTTCGAAGGTGTTGACGATCTTCTCGATGTGCTCGGGCAGCAGGTGGTTCTGCGCCCGGCCCTCGAAGTACTCACGGTCGGCGTTGATGAACAGCACCTTGCCCTGGCGCTCGGCCGGCTTGCCGCTGTGGTTGCCCTGCCGCTGGCGCAACACCAGCACGCAGGCCGGGATGCCAGTGCCATAGAACAGGTTGGCCGGCAGGCCGATCACGGCCTCCAGCAGGTCGGCCTCGATCAGTGCGGCGCGGATCGCGCGCTCCTCGCCGCCGCGGAACAGCACGCCGTGCGGCATCACGGTGGCGACCATGCCGCCGTCGCGCGTCACTGCCAGCATGTGCTGCAGGAACATCAGGTCTGCCTTCTTGCTGCCCAGCGGCACCTCGCCATAACGGAAGCGTTCGGCGCGGAACTTGGGTGCCCAGACCGGCTGGCCGGCGCGGTCGGTGTCGGTGGTGCCCCAGTTGATCGAGAACGGCGGATTCGACAGCACACGGTCGAAGCGCATCAGCTCGCCGCTGTCCACATGCTCGGGCTTCTCTAGCGTGTCATCGTTGCGCAGGTCGGCGGTGCTGATGCCGTGCAGCAGCATGTTCATCTTGGCGATGGACCAGACGGTGCCGTTGGCCTCCTGCCCGCACAGGTCGGCTCGGGTGCCGTCGCCGCCGTGCTCGTCGATGTACTCCTTGGCCAGGATCAGCATGCCGCCGGAGCCCACGCAGGGGTCGTAGACGCTGTGCCGCTGCTCGGGCTTGACCAGCCGCACCATCATGCGCACCACCGAGCGCGGGGTGTAGAACTCGCCACCCTTCTTGCCGGCCGAGTCAGCGAACTCGCCGATCAGATATTCGTATGCGGCGCCCAGCAGGTCGGGGAACTCGAAGTCCTCGTTGCGCAGCCGGTAGGTGCTGAAGTGGCTGACGAGCTGGCGCAGCTTGATGTCGGGGATCTTGCTCTGGCCGACCTTACGCGAGAAGTCGATGTGCTCCAGCACCTCGGCGAGGCTGGAATTGTTGCTTTCCAAGCCGCCGAGTGCCTTGTTGAGAAAGCCGCCCACATCGACGTGGGCCTCGTTGACCAGGAACTCCCAACGCGAGTTCGGAGGCAAATAGAACGATTGCCCGTACCAGCGTTTGAGCTCGGCGCTCGCTTTGGCTTCGGCGTCGGTCTTGCCCGCGGCAACCTCCTGGCCAACCACCTGCTCGCGGCGCTGATCGAAAACATCGGAGCACCGCTTGAGGAACAGCATCCCGAAGATGTATTCCTTGAACTCGGAAGCGTCCATCTTGCCGCGCAGGATGTCGGCGGCCTTGAAGAGGTGGCGTTCGAGTTGTTGGAGGGTAAGCGGCATGGAGACAGTCTAGACAAGCTCGAGCAGCGCCTCGCGGAGGCTGGTGATGTTGATGCCCGCCTTTGGTAGCCGGGACGTAAGGTTGATATGTGGATGCGCAGAGCCCGTTGACGACGTACGGAGGCGCCGAGCGACACCAAGGCGCTTGAACAGCAGATCCTCCAGCTGGGCAACACGGTGCACCTGGTGGGAGCGCCAGATTTCGCTCTTGCCGCCATCGGACGCTCCGACCTGCAAGGGGGTCCGCAGATTGAACCGCGACTGCGTATCCGCGAACGTCACGTATGGACTGGCAAGACGATGTCGCCAATTGTCGTGGTACGGGTAGAACGTCTCGTGCTGTACGGAGCCGCCGGAGGCCGAGTACCGCGCCAGGATGTTGTAGTGCGAGCGGAAGGGCCGGAACTTCTCATCTCGCCACAGGCGCTCTCTCTCGTGCACAACGTCGTCGACCAGTCCAGCGCCGATGAAGAAGTAGTCGGTTGTTGTTGTCCGCGGCGCTGGACGCTTTGCGCAGAAGAACACCACGAGATCACCTGGAACAAGCGCCGCGCGAACGTTAGGGCGACAGACCCCCCAGCCAGCGAACTCGGGTCCCCCTTGGTGCCGCTCTGCCGAGAAGAACGATGGATCGTCTCCCCAGTCGTAGTAGGAGCGTCCGGCGACATAGTCGTCTATGAACCGCAAGAGCTCGCGGTCGTTCGCTGCGGCCTGTCGCGTAGCAGCTATCGCCTTTGGGGGCGGAAAGAAGTGCCGGTAGACGCAAACATACGCCGACGACATGAGTCTCGCGGCGCCTTGCTAACCAGTGGAGGGCCGCCGCCGATGTTGGCGGGTCCCCTTGCTGTCGAGCTCTCGTTCAGCTTCGGCCACCAGCGCCGAAGCCTTCATACCGAGTGCACTGGCGAGCTTGAAGATGGTGGAAATGGTGGGCTGGTTCTGCCCAAGCTCGATGAGCGAAATGAAGTTCCGCTGCACGCCTGCCTCCAGCCCCAATTGTTCCTGCGACATCCCCGCGGCCAGCCGCACTCGACGCAACGCTGCGCCAAACGGCAAATCGAACCCGCCCGAGGATCTTCCCACCATATGGTGCGAATTTCCTGGCTTTGCGCGCTCGGGTCTTCCCGATATATTGTGAACATGACGAGTGAGTGTGGCGGGGCAAGGAAACCCGGTGAGGAACCAAGCATGTCGAACGTCAAGCGCATCACTGTTAGTGCCCGACCGAACGCTTGCCCGGATTGCGGGGCGGTTCCGGTTGCTGAGATCCTGTACGGCCTGCCGGACGGCATCGACCGAGAGCTACTCGCATCCGGTGCTCTCGTACTCGGTGGATGTGTGATCACTGGCGACGATCCGGCCTGGCGCTGTACGCAATGCGGACTGACCTTCCATCGTCCGTTCGAGCCAGGATATGTGGAAACGGTGATCAGGTAGCCGGGTCTTGCCGGTGGCAAACAGTTCAATGTGAGCGACTCGGTGACAAACGCACCTCGAGCCACGACATTGCTGAGCGCGTTTCGGGACGATCTGGCAATGTCCGAAGACGATGAATCAGACGCGCGTGGCCTTCTTCGGCGAGCAATGCCACGCGACAGCCTCATCCGCGATCTCGGGGATTGGGACCTCCACATCGAGGATGGTGACTTGCTTTCGGATGACTGGATCCGAGAGGCGGCCTTTGGCGGCGAACACTCCGTAGGTTGGTGCGCCGACGAACTGGTCGATGTCTTCATTGAGAAGTGCGACGAGTACGACATGGACTACGACCAGCCCGCTGATCCAGAGGGATTCAAGAAGCAGGTGCAAGAGGCCGCCACTGCGTTCGTCCGGCAGTGGAGATTGCGGCTCAAGGAGATCTACCCATTACTGGCTCGCGCGACATAGACGCGCTGGCCGAGAAGCGCTGGGCTTCGTTGCACCCAGCTCGCTGCGGCGCTGCTTGGCCCGTTTCCATTCTCGATTGATTCCAAACGCTCGGCCGCGCATATTGCGCATTGAGGCACCTCATGAGTGACGATCAAGAGCAAAGAATCGCGAACCCACCATCCACAACTAGCGCGAGCGCGTTTCTCGGATTGGGAGTGCTCGCATCTGCGTTTGGCATCGCCATCCTTTTTGTCGACAGCCCGAACCTTGGCTTCAAAGCGGGTGCAGCCTTCGGCCAGCTATTGGGATCCGCCGCATTCGCGCTCCCGATCTTCTTGGTCTGGCGATTTGCTACCAAACGCGGTCGAGCGGCGCGCTTGTCATGGGCGTTCAATGTGTTCTGCTTCGCGCTTGTCCTTCTTTGGCTTCTGCTCTTCGTCATTGCGAAGAACGCACTTCCCACTCTGGCTGCAGGCTACGAAGCCGGTCACTCCGTTGGTAAAGAGTCAGCACGGCCATCTCGAGGCAATCTGCCGATCTGCGAGGGTCCATTTGATCACCTCATTGAACCTCCGAGGTGCAGACCGAACTAGTCCCGGCTTAGGCCTTCACTAGCAAGTGCGCGTTAGCAAGAAGCAGAGGACCGTAGTCCCGTTTAGCGTTCCCGATCACCGAGTTGCTCACTCGAGCGGCCTCAGAAGTCACGCCGTGGATGGCACCCTGGGTGAACCAAGGACGCGCTGAACGACCGACACTCCGCAGCCGACCTGCTTGGCGATCTTGAGCATCCCGAGGCCTGCCTCTCGCGGCTGATCGATCTGTGATAGGTCTAGCGCTTCGCAAGGGAGCGGGCGCAGACGAGGCTCACTCGTGGGAACGTAGCTTTGCGGCCTCAACACCGAGGCGCTCATTCAATCCAAGGCAGTGGGGGTTATCAGGCTGAACCTTAAGCCCCGCCCGGGTGAACTCGATCGCCTTGAACTGTTGATCCGTATGGAGGGCAAGCCATGCCATTCGAGATAGATCATCGGCATTCGCTTCGTCCATTCTTGCCTCAAGGACACTCAGAAGTCGTTGGGCAAGATGTCGCTTCTCTTCCTTGTCAACGTCCAACCCATGTTCGCGCAGCAGCGCATTTAGGCGATTTGCTGTGCTCGAGATGTCGTAGTAGGGTACGGACGCGAGCTGCGCTCGCTCGATGAATGCATGAACTTCACCAAGTCTGTCGCCCGTGCGGTAACACGCATTGCCAAGCAGGCGCCAAGCATCCGCAGCATCTTTCTCCGCCGGCTGCTGCTCCAGGTACTTCCTGAGCTCGGTCTTCGCCTTCTCGCAGTCTTCCGGCCTTCCTGTCCCGAGGTGCCAGCGCGACAACATCAGCCAGCCCGGGGCGTACGCGCGACAGATCATCTCAACAATCGGAGCGTAGTCTTCAAAGGACTGACCTGCATCGACTCGTCGTGCAATATTGGCGATGAACTTCTCCAGCTTGTACGCCAGCCCAAGGTGAACATCGTCATTGCGACTGGGGCCAAGCATTTGGAGCATTTCAACGTCTCTCAGAATCGAGGCTCGCACTGGACTGACGTTCAGCTTCTTCTTGCCGAAGGCACTGGCCACCAGTGGCAAGCGAACAAAGACCTGATGATCCGCTGGTGCCGTGTGCAGCTCGGCCATTGAGTACTGCACAAGTGCCTCGACTCCGTCCTCCACTTCCTGGCGCTCAGAGGTTGAGCGCATGAGTACCGCCTCAAGCGCAATGCGCGGAACCGAGGAACTCCAGGCGCACAGCGTCAGGAAGGCTCGCTGCGCGCATGGCGCCAGGGAGGCATATGTCCGCTCAAAGAGCGCCGTAAGAAGCTCATCGTTTCCCGCGATCAATTTGGCCACGTCCGCGACCCGCCCTGTTCTGGCAAGTCCACCAAGCAGGACCCTTATGACGTATGGATGCCCCTCAGCCGTATGCACTATCTCGTCAACGTGAGCGCGATCAAGCATCGCGCCAATACCAAGGGCTCTCCCCGTGCGACCAACCAGGTCTCGCGCTTCCGCGTCTTCCATTCCTTGGACTTCGAGCGGGTAGTCACCCTTGAAGTCGCGCAACCGAGTTGTAATCAGCACCTTGTTGGGGGACCGTATGAATGTGTCGACCCAGTTGAACATGTCGATAGGGCTCTGTGTCGTTTCGAAGTTGTCGAAGATGTACAAGCATGGTCCCAAGTCGTTCGTCTCAAGCTGCTTCTCAAGGAATGTTCGTGCGTTGAACCCTTTCCTCGTCATTTCATCCGGACGAAGCACTAGGCGCGCATAAAGCTGCCCCATCTCTTCTGGGGCGATGACGTTCGGCCTAACGGGCTTTGGTCCCGTCAATTTGAGGTCAACATCGCGCGAGCTCAACCAGACGATGGCGCCGTAGCGTCCCGTGTTGTACAGGTCGTGAATGACCTTCAGCGAAAGAGAGGTCTTTCCAATGCCTCCTCGACCGACGAGGGTCACTATCGGACGACGGTCATCGAGCAGAAGACGGCGCAACTCCTTCTCCAGTGCGGGCCGAGGCACATAGTCCTCCAGCACATCCGGAACATTTGAGAAGCATTCGCCACAAGGAAGGAGTTCACCGTGGCCCTCTGTTTCGCTTGCCGGGAGGGTGCCGGGCGGTATCGTGTAGTCGCCTGCATCACCATCCAGCCTGTCATCCGTAAAGTACGAGAGCATCTCGAAGCGCTTCGGACCCAACCCACCATTGGCAAAGAAGAAGTCGCGCAATTCGGGGCCCGCGCACAGCAGCGGGACTCGACGAAAGCCGCGAAAGTAAACATAGATTCCATTGCGAAACGAGTGATGCGCTTCCTTGCGCAGGCAATCGAACGGCGATGTGTCGTCCGTGATCGGAAGAACTCGGTACTTGCCGGAATAGTTTCTGAGAATCTCGGCCCAGGCGCGACGCAGCAGCGACAAGTTCTGGTAGACGCACTCAATGCTTTCGTGAAGGTCGGAAATGCCAAGACTGACCTTCGATGGCTGTGTGGCTCCATGACCTCGCGTCTTGTTTCGCAGCGTCACGAAGAGCCTGAACCAGCGCTTTAAGTCGGACTTGGCTGGCAACTCCTCAGCGTCAATTCCTAAAGCATTCACAGCAGCCTTCAGTGACGCTACCGCCTCATACTGCCAATCGGCAGGACCAGAGATGCGAGCAAGCTCTGCCTGTTCCGTCCGTGCATCGACCAGCAGGTACTGTGAAGCCGGCCCAGAAAGAGCATCCTCGAGTACTCGGCCCCAGTCCCCCAGGCCATCGGCGCGTGCGAGCGCGTGCTCAAGACGATACCGATTTCGGTCCTTGTCATCGTCAATTGCGGCGACCATCCCTAGAGTGATCGTCTTGAACAGCGCTTCGCCTGCCAACAACAGCGAGAAGAAGTAGTTGAGGTCTGAGTCCGCCTTCGCATCCCGAACTCGCTGCAGGACCTGATCGATTGCGCGATGCATTTGCTGCCTCCCTCCCTGGAGCGGCGGTGTGATCCGTACCACTCTGGCTCAGTGATTCGTGCCCTCACTAGGCATACGCTACTTCCCAGAACGCATTCTGCACGGTGGAGTCCCTGGCTGCGCGAACAAACGGCTCCGTCGATCGCGGGAATAGCTGCGCCTCGCGCCAGGCGTTGTCGCGGCCAACATGCCAGTGCCGCTCGATGTCGGCAGCCTCCGGGCTGAAATGGCGCGTGCACACACCTGCACTGCAGCGGCTGGGTCGGCCACACGGGACAGGGGTTCGGCTTCTTCGGGGGAGCCAGCCAGCCCTGACATGGTCCAGTAGCCACTCGTCGCCGACCATCGCCGCCATCGAGCGCAAGCGGCAGTGGGAAGTTGATGTTGCAGCAGTAGGATTGGCACCATGAAGCCAAACGGTGATCAGTGGGCGGCAGCGTTCCTGCGGAGCGAGCCCAGCTACGACGAACCTGCATGGATCGACGCATACGCGATGGCCATCGGCCGATGCAAGCCGGAGTTGAAGCCCGACGTGGCAGCGGCGCTCGCGGTCGACGCCTACCAGCGCGAGGGCTCCTGGAACAACCCGAAGGTCGCCGCCGGGTGCGACGCTGTGTTCGGGCCGATCTCGCTTCAGTGAAGATCCCGTGGCTCACGTCTCGCATTGGGCCGACCGGCGCCCGTGCTGGTGGTGCACCCACTGGGACGGTGTGGACAGCAGCGGCGCGGCAGCGCTCTGCAAGGCCCCTCGAGCAGCCCGCGTGCGCTCACAGCCCGATCAAGGATGCAGCCTGTTCGTTCGCGAGCCAGGATGCGACGACGAGCCGGAGTGGACTCCGATCAGTGTGACGCAGACTCCGGCGGTGTGGGCTCCCAACGCTGTGCCCCCGCAATGCGTTCCATTGAAATGGGCACCGTGAAGGGTGCCAGCGCCGCTACTGCCGCATCTTCGCTACCAGACCACCTTCTTCTCGTTGCCCCATCCTTCGCGGCCGGTGACGACGCCCTTGTAGTCCACTGACGCGCGAATCCGAAAGACCAGCCGGCCGTCGAGCTCGCTGCCGTCGCGGTGGGCGCGCCACCCAAGAATTCGGCCGCCGAAATGCGACGGCTCGTTCTGGCCGCTGTGCAGGTACAGGTCACCACCGACCAGGCGCTGTGCCGTGTCCTCGGCAACGACCCAGTAGCCGGTTTCCCACTCTCCCGGCGCATCTGGCAGCTTGCGCACATTGTTCTTGCGTTCGACGAGGTGGAGGGTCGGCATTGAGGCTCCCTGTTGTGGTTTCGACCCGGCGCGTTCTTCGTCCGGCACTATGACGCCCCGACGCTGCAGCGTTCAACCTCTCAGCCGAAGCCGGGCCGGAATCGCTGCGGGATTGGGGTCACCCCGACATAGCCCTCGACCTCAGCGACAAACTGCGCACGGGCCCTCACCGCGAGCTCGTACGCGGTGTCGAAGCCATACCGTTCGACCGAGAACGATCGCGAGCGAAACGGCCTCACCCCTTGCGGTGTCTGCGCCTGCCAGAAGGCGTATTCGCCACGCCAATCGCTGCGGCGCACGATCTGGCGCTTGAGGTAGACGCCCGGACAACCGCTCGTGTTGTCGGGCCTCACGCGCTGGCTGAACTGCCTCTTCGTTTCGGGCGCCAGGACCTGGCACATGCGGCCGCGCCAAGCTCGCGCAGCTTTCAGTGCAGCCCGTGCACTGTCATGATCGCGGGCACGAAAGAGCTTGGCAACGTTCTGGCCATGGCGGGTGAAGCTAACGCGATAGACGACGCCTTGCGGGCCACTCCGAACTCGGATGGCGTACCAAGGGTCCGGCTTGCGTGCGTGCCACGGCATGCACGCATGCTACTCGGCGCACGGTCGGTCAATCGGCGAACCAACAACATCAGAGTCGCTTTGCGGGTCATGCCCGCGGGAGTTAACCTCGGGCTGCGCCGGTCAGCGAAGGCGGCGGTGCAGAGCGATTCGACGGCGTGAGCTTGGGGCACGCCGGTGGTCGCTTGTCACAGCCGCTCGGGCTCGCTCAGTCGAGCGGTCTGCCGTTGATGAAGTTCAAGATCTGCTGGACTTCGGCGATGGTTGTGTTGAACCACTCGACCCCGGGAACGTTCTCGCGCCACTTGCCGCGCGCTTTCAGAACGTTGTGCGCCGCCAGTTCAGTCGGGCCGACTCGATTCACCTGCCACTGGCCCAGGATCACAGGGTTGTCGAACGAAGCGGCCCCTTTGCACTGTTGCATGACACGGTCGGCGACATCGCCAACAGTCTTCCCAATCTTGATCGGAAACGGTTCATTGCTCCGGACGAGCACCGGGAAGCTGAATGCGTAGATCCACCCCTCGAATTCCGCCGCCTCCTCATCGCCATCGGCGAGTGCTGAGTCCTCAAGTTCAGCGTCTGAAATGTCATCCGCCGTCTTCGAGCGGTAGATCCCGTTGCCGATCCTGACGAACGTCTCTTGCTCCTTGGCGATGAACGAGACGAAGAACTTGATGATGGAGTGAATCGGTTCCAATCGATCCGATTGCGCCTTCTTCACCTTGACCTGCTGCTGCTCGGCGGTCAAGTACTTGTCGATCACGCGCTGTGCAAGGTCAGTGAGCCGGAACTCTTCCCCGCTGGTCACCTCGGGCATCGCCTGAACTTCAGCCAGCACCGTGTAGCGTCCGAACTTGTAGCAGAACGATCGCGAGGGCTCGAACTGCAGGCCGACGCCGGTTGCGACCGGCGCTGCCTGATCGGTGGGTGTCAACGGAATCACTCTGTCTCCCTCTACCTGAAAGGCATGGCCGGGCGTTCCGGTTCGACGCCAAGATGTTCAATCCTAGCCTCACGTTCGGCCTGCTCGATTCTCCCCAGTTCGTCCCACTGTGCTTGAAGCGCCTCTCGCAATCTGCGCAGCGATTCGCGTTCACGTGTCCGAATCCCTCCCCTGTCGGCGTTCCTCGAAGATCGCGCTTTGCCGACGATGCTTCTCGGCCCGGTTGATCGCTGCCACGGGCACCATCGACGAATCGCCTCCGCCTGCCGCGCCCGGCGTTCGGGTGTCCATCCGTTCGCCATCGTCCTTCTCCAATAGTTCGTTCTGCGGCGGTTTGTGGCTGCCATGTTGCGCGTCCCCGCCGGCGTCGACGCCAGAGGTCGGTCGGCTCGAAGCCACGCCGTTGTTGACCTGTTGTGGACCGAAGGCGACATTGGCCTGCTGCGTGAACAGCACCGGCGGATTGCCAATCGCCATCAGCGTTTCCAGAGTTAGCCGACACTGACTCTGAGCCTTGAGTGCCAAGCGCAGAAACGTCTCCTTGTCGCGCGTTGGGACGCTCTCGTCATCTGGCTGCGCCTTCAGCGCCAGACTCGTGAAGATGCTATTGAGTGCAAGCATCTGAGCCATTAGAAGACCCGACACGTGCGTCTCATTGCCCTCGCCGATTTGATTTGACCGCCGTACCACCTCGTGCCGGATCTCGAGGAGGTCCACATCGTCGGGATCGAACACCCCGCGCTGATAGGCGGCGATCACGCTGACGTTGGCGAGTCCACCGGCCGCGGCAAGTGCGCTTGTTCGCTGGCGTCGCTCTGATTTGGTCTTACCCACCCGTCGCCTCCGCTGAGAGCGCGAGCGCCCAGCCCAACAAGGCCAGTGCGTCGGCTTCGTTGTCGTCGGTTGGCAAGTAGCCGCGCGCCATGACGGCAGTAATCATCGCCGCCTTGTCGGCGTTGCCCTTGCCGGTCGCATGCTTCTTGATCGTGCCCACCGGCACCCCGGCGTATGCGATCTGATGGTGTTCGCACCAGGCAGTGAGCGTGGCGAGGAAGCCGCCGTAGGCGTGAGCGGCATCGACGCCTGCGTGCCGCCGGACCTCCTCAAAGTAGATTGCTTCGATGCCTTCTGGGTCAGTGATCGCTTTCAGCTCGGTGAGCCACCGGCGCAGGCGTAGGTATCGCATTCCCCCACCCTCGAATCGGTGGGGCTTGAAGGACGCCGTTCCGCTCACGATTCGACCGTCCGGCGTGCGCATCGCCCAGCCGGTGGCAATTCCCAAGTCAAGCGCGAGGATGGCTCCGGTCATCCGAGGACAGTCTTGTCGAAGTCCGGGCAACGTCGCAGCGTCACGGCCATGTCCCGACCTACTATCGGCACGTGCAGCCCGGCGCGCCGATCATTACCGCATAGGCCGACCCGGTAGTGCTCGCACTCCAGGCACAGCGTGCGCTCGTCGGCCTCGATGTCGCGCAGGTGCAGCCGCTCGGCCAGGTCGTCGGCGTCGGTCGCACTCACGCCGCGGCGCATGAGCAGTGTCATGCGGGCCGTGAAGCGAGCGATGGTGGCGCCACCCCACGGCGCTCGACGCGCCACGTCTGCCTCGGCCGCCGACAACCTGTAGGGCCGCAACGGCTGTGCAACCCCGGCTAACGCGGCTAACTGGCTAACCGGGGGTGCCTCGGGCTGTGGGTCGATTAGCCGATTAGCCAAGTTAGCCGCCTCTGCATGTCGTGCGGCACGCCCGCGGATGGCCTCGAAGTCAAGCACGGCGCACCTCCCAGGTGTCGCCGGCTCGGCGGATGTAGCCGCGCTGGGCCAACTCGTCCAGTAGCTTCCCGATGCCGGCTGCCTTCAACGACCGCACGGGCCGCGGAGACAACTGGAGTACGTCCCGATGCGGCACCGCGGCGCCGCGCAGCGTCAGCCAGTCGAGCGTCGTGCGCAACAGCGTGTCGTGATGCTCTGCTGTGCTCGCGCCGGTCAGCCTGACGTGCTCGTCAAGGTAGAAGTCGGCGACCCGAAGCCCGCCTTCCATGGCAGCCAATGACACGCTGCTGGCCTCGGGGTCGTCGATCAGCGCAAGCACCCCAGCGATACGCGCGGTGTGCTCGGCGGCTTTGCTCGCGAACGGGCGGGCGCCCTCCAGCTTGCCGCCCGGCGCCTGTGCGCGCTCGATATCGTTGTAACCCTCGATCCACAGCCGCGCGGCCGCCGGCTCGATGCGCAGCAGTCGCGGTGCCAGCTCGCAGCCGTCGCCGCCGGGGTGCGTCTGCGGTGGGCGCGCAAGCAGTGCAGCAACGCGAGCGTGATATGCGGACACCGCTGGGTCGACATCGGCGGCCGGCCGGAACAACCTCGACCCTGCCAGCGACGCGGGCTCGGCGATCAGGCAGCGCGCGAGCAGCCCCTGCCCCTGCGCCAGCGGATCGGCAAGCAGCGTGCGAAGCAGCACCGGCTGCACCATGCAATGCATGGCGATGCGCCGGCCAAGTAACACTGACAACCCGTCGCCGCGGGTCAACGAATCGAGCGTCTCGGCTCCCCACGCCTTCAGCAACCACGCGATGCCGGCTGCGCGCCGTTCTTCGCGCATCGAATGACCGGACAGCAATTCGGCAGCCTCGCCGCTGAACAGCCCGACGATCGGCTGACTGCGCAGCACCAGCTGCAGGCCTTCGGTGGTCGCCTTCGCAATCGTCAGGCTGCGCGGCGTAGCACCTTCGTTGGCTTGGCGCGCCTGCAAGTATTCGCGGACTTGCTCTCGGCGCACGCTCTCGATTTCTGCCAGCGCGACGGCATCGCATGCCGTCTTGCGATCGCCCGACCCTGCCGCCGACACAATGAACAGCGCCAGCGGTGCGCGCTGACCATGCGGCAGCATCACGTCAGCATGCGCCATCGTCGCCAGCGACGCGGCGGCAAGTACCGAGCCCGCGGCGAGCGCGTCCGGCGCTTGCACATGCCGGCTAATGGCCAACGCAGCACCCCCGAGGGTCGGCCCGAGCGCGTCGAACGGGAACGGCTTCGGCGCCCCGTTCGTCGGCTCGGTTAGCGGATCCAACTTGGGCCAGGGCTGCAGGCGCTTGACGGCGGCGTCAGGTCCGCCCCTCGCGTGCATATCGCGGTCAACGACGGCGGCAGCGTCGTCGATCACGTCATCACCTCCGCTCGAAGGTGTGCCACGCGCGCCGCAGCTAGTAGCACGCGCTCGCGGTCGGCGTCGGAGAACTCGATGCCGTGGCCGACGTTCACCCCGGCAACAGCAATCACCGTCGCCTCGCGTTCGAGCAGTTCGAGCGCTTGCCCAGCCGTCAACAGCCGGCGCCGCCGCTCAGGTGCGGCGCCGCAACCCGGCGCGACTGGCTTGGGCGGAAACAGGTCCGTCAGCGTCAGCCCGACGGCGCCGACGATTGCCTCGACATCGCAGCCGCCGAAGTCATGCAGCAGCACGCGACCGTCGCTGAGTTCGCGAATCGAAAGCGACGGTGCGCGGTCGTCGTGCGCCGGGCAGCGCGCCGACCATTGGTCCGGCCCACGCTTGCGCACCCCGTCAAGCCGGGCAAGGATCGCGTCGACCGGCGCGGTCATGGTGGCTCCCGACTACAGCCCAGTTGACCTGCCCCCTTCAGCCATACCACTTGTTTGGCAGGAGTCCAGGTTGCAAGG
>CALMQI010000445.1 GCA_937871935.1 uncultured Burkholderiales bacterium | reverse complement strand
GAACACGTCGCCGTCGCACGCCCCGTCGTCGAACACGCCGTCGCAGTCGTCGTCGCGGGCGTCGCACCGCTCGGTCGCGCCGGGGTGGACCGCCCCGTCCGCGTCGTCGCAGTCGGTGGGGGCGGCGAACCCCGCAGGGACGACGCCGCAGTCGGCGAACAGCGCGGCCGTGAACGCGAGTTCGATGGTTGCGGGCAGGCGCTCGCCGATCAGCGGGTATGTGACGTCGACCATGGCCGCGGCTGCGTCCATCGGCTCAGGCCTCGGGTTGTGACTGCGCCCAGCGCAGCAGCGCGTCGCCCCATGCCCGCGCCGTCTGCGCATCGACATCGAACACGGTGAAGCGGCTACCTTCGCGGATGCGGGTGCGCAGCAGGCTCATGCCGCCGGCATCGTGGTCCAGCTGCTGCAATTCGATCTCCTGCCCGCCCAACGGCACGCGCAGCTTGGCAAGAGGCGTCAGGCGCGTCATTCGATGCTCCGAATGCGGCATTGAGCGCGGCGGCTCGTCGGGCGTCCATACCCGGTACGGGTGAGCGGCGCATAACCCATCCGGGTAATGGCGATGCACACCTTCCGGTCTATCGTTGACTACCCCCGTGGGTGATGGCGCGCGCACCCATACACCGCCACCATTCGCGCCGAGTGGCCCCGGCTTCGCAAAGGGCACTCGGAAGGCACAACAGGAGACGACAGCGTATGGCCAAGAAACCGCACGCCACCCCGATGCTGGACGAGCTGGAGAGCGGCCCATGGCCCAGCTTCGTCACCGGCCTGAAGCGCCTGGCCAAGGACAAGGACTACATGGTTGACCTGATGGGTCAGCTGGAAACGTCCTACCGCACGAAGAAGGGCTACTGGAAGGGCGGCACCGTCGGCGTGATGGGCTACGGCGGCGGCGTGATCCCGCGCTTCACCGAACTCAAGGATGCCTCCGGCAAGCCGGTCTTCCCTGACGCGGCGGAGTTCCACACGCTGCGCGTGCAGCCGCCCGCCGGCATGCACTACGACACCGCCGTGCTGCGCAAGATGTGCGACATCTGGGAGAAGCACGGCTCCGGGCTGATCGCCTTCCACGGCCAGAGCGGCGACATCATGTTCCAGGGCGCCAAGACCGACAAGGTGCAGGATGCCTTCGACGAGCTCAACGCGCTCGGCTTCGATCTCGGCGGCGCGGGCCCCGCGGTGCGCACCTCGATGAGCTGCGTCGGTGCAGCGCGCTGCGAGCAGAGCTGCTACGACGAGTCGCGCGCGCACCGGCAGGTGATCAACACATTCCTCGACGACATCCACCGCCCGGCGCTGCCCTACAAGTTCAAGTTCAAGTTCAGCGGCTGTCCGAACGACTGCATGAACTCGATCCAGCGCGCCGACATGGCGGTGATCGGCACCTGGCGCGACAACATGCGCACCGACGAGACCCTGGCGCGCAAGTGGTTCGCCAAGCATGGCATGAACGAGCTGGTCAACGACGTGATCTCGCGTTGCCCGACCAAGACCATCATGCTCAAGGAGGTCAAGGACGTCGCCAAGGGCAAGACCATCTCCAGCGTGAAGATCAACGACACCCATGCGCTGGAGATCGACAACAGCAACTGCGTGCGCTGCATGCACTGCATCAACGTGATGACCGGCGCGCTGGCGCACGGCACCGATACCGGCGCGACGATCCTGATCGGCGGCAAGCGCACGCTGAAGATCGGCGACCTGATGGGCACGGTGGTGATGCCCTTCCTGCCGCTGAAGACCGACGAGGACTACGAGGCGCTGGTCGAGCTGGGCCAGAAGGTGATCGACTTCTTCGCCGAGAACGCGCTCGAGCACGAACGCACCGGCGAGATGATCGAGCGCATCGGGCTGGTCAACTTCCTCGAGGGCATCGGCGTCGAGATCGACGCCAACATGGTCTCGACCCCGCGTACCAACCCCTACGTCCGCGCCGACGGCTGGGACGAGGAAGTGGCACGCATCAAGGCCAAGAAGGCCGCCGCCTGACCGACCAAGGAACCCGACATGGCCACGACGCGTGCCCCCATCGAGAGCGGCTGCCCCGACCCCAAGCCGTACATGCATCCCACGTTGCTGAAGAACTACGGCAACTGGAAGTACCACGACCGGCCGCGCCCGGGCGTGCTGCACCACGTGTCGCACACCGGCGACGAGGTGTGGACGGTGCGCGCCGGCACGCAGCGGCAGATGGACGTCTACACGATCCGCAAGCTGTGCGACATCGCCGACACCTATGCCGAAGGCCATGTGCGCTTCACGATCCGCTCGAACATCGAGTTCATGGTGGCCGACCCCAACAAGGTCGCCCCGCTGATCGAGGCGCTCACCAGCAACGGCTTCCCGGTCGGCGGCACCGGCAATTCGGTGTCGATGATCGCCCACACGCAGGGCTGGCTGCACTGCGACATCCCGGGCACCGACGCCTCGGGTGCGGTGAAGGCCTTGATGGACGACCTGTACGGTGAGTTCATCAAGGAGGAGATGCCCAACCGCGTGCACCTGTCCACCTCGTGCTGCGAGATCAATTGCGGCGGCCAGGCCGACATCGCGATCATCATCCAGCACACCAAGCCGCCGAAGATCAACCACGATCTGGTGGCCAACGTCTGCGAACGCCCGGCGGTGGTGGCGCGCTGCCCGGTGGCGGCGATCCGCCCGGCGCTGGTCAACGGCAAGCCGAGCCTCGAGGTCGACGAGAAGAAGTGCATCTGCTGCGGCGCCTGCTATCCGCCCTGCCCGCCGATGCAGATCAACGATCCGGAGCACAGCAAGCTGGCCATCTGGGTCGGCGGCAAGAACAGCAACGCGCGCGGCAAGCCCACCTTCATGAAGATGGTGGCCTCGGGCCTGCCCAACAACCCGCCGCGCTGGCCCGAGGTGTCGGCCATCGTCAAGAAGATCCTCTACACCTACAAGGAGGACGCCCGGCCCTGGGAGCGGGTGTCCGACTGGGTCGAGCGCATCGGCTGGCCGCGCTTCTTCGAGAAGTGCGACCTGCCGTTCACCAAGTACCTGATCGACGACTGGCGCGGGTCACGCGCCAACCTGAACGCGTCGACGCACATCAGATTCTGAGCCCGACGCGATGAAGTTCGCCTTGATGGTCAGCGAAGGACCGTACACCCACCAGGCCACCGACACGGCCTACAACTTCGCCGCGGCCGCCGTCGCCAAAGGCCATGAGGTGATGCGTGTGTTCTTCTATCACGACGGCGTCTACAACGCGACCCGGCTGACCGAGCCGCCGCAGGACGACCGCCACATCGTCAACCGCTGGTCGGCGCTGGCCGCCGACCACAAGGTCGATCTGGTGGTGTGCGTCGCGGCCGCGCTGCGTCGCGGCATCAAGGAAGAGGTGCTGGCACCGGGCTTCCGCATCTCGGGCCTGGGCCAGCTGGTCGATGCCGGCATCAAGGCCGACCGCACGGTGACCTTCGGAGACTGACCTTGAAGAAATTCATGTTCGTCAACCGCAAGGCGCCGTACGGCACGATCTATGCGCTGGAGAGCCTGGAGGTCGTGCTGATCGCTGCCACCTTCGACCAGGACGTGAGCCTGGTCTTCATTGACGACGGCGTCTACGAGATCGTCAAGGGGCAGGACCCTTCGGGCACCGGCATCAAGAACCACTCGAAGACCTATCGTGCCCTCGACGGCTACGACGTCGAGAAGCTGTACGTCGAGCGCGAATCGCTGGCGGCGCGCGGCCTGACCGAAGACGACCTGCTGGTCGACGTCGAGGTGCTCGGCAGCGCCGAGATGGCCGACCTGATGGCCGAGCAGGACGTGGTCCTTTCCTTCTGATACGAGAGCCCGATGCTGCATATCGTCAACAAGTCGCCGGCGCAGACCAGCGCGCTCGCCAGCTGCCTGCGTCTGGCCAAGGATGGCCAGGCGTTGCTGCTGACTGAAGACGCCGTCTACGCCGCCACGCCGTCGATGGCGGTCACCAGCGGCCTGGCCGCCGCGGCCAAGCGCCTGCAGATCTTCGTGCTGCAACCCGACGCCCAGGCGCGCGGCATCGCGGGCAAGCTCATCACCGAGGCCAGGGCGGTCGGCTACGACGGCTTCGTCGACCTGATCGCCGAACATTCGAACAACCAGTCCTGGCTCTAGATCGGCGCCAGACCCCATTCCCGAAGGAGAGCCACCCATGGGCATCGAAGTCAACGGTACGTCCTACGAGACCGACGAAGAAGGTTATCTGGTCAATCTGGCCGATTGGAACGAGGACATCGCCAAGGAGATCGCGAAGACCGAGAACGTCGACCTCTCGCCCAACCACTGGGAGGTCGTCAACTTCCTGCGTGAGTACTACAACGAGTACCAGATCGCCCCGGCCGTGCGCGTGCTGACCAAGGCGATCGGCAAGCAGCTCGGCCCCGACAAGGGCAACAGCAAGTACCTCTACGAGCTGTTCCCCTACGGCCCGGCCAAGCAGGCGTGCAAGATCGCCGGGCTGCCAAAGCCCACGGGCTGCGTGTGAGGCCATCGATCTTCCTGCTGCGCGCGCCGATCTTGCGCCTGCGATGCTCGCCGTACGGCAGTACGGCTGCGCTTCTCGCCGCAACCTCGACGCGCTCGCGACGGAATCTCGACGACCTCACGACCTAGACCCCGGCAAAGCCCAACCATGAACGCGCTGTCTGTGGTTTACGCAGCGTTGTTCTATGTCGCGACCGCCGTCTTCGTTGTCGGCGTCGCGCTGAAGATCCGCAGCTACCTGCGCACCCCGGCACCGCTGAAGATCCCCACCACGCCGGCGCCGACCACCACCACCGGCGTGGCGCTGCGCCTGACGCGTGAGGTGGTGCTGTTCGAGAGCCTGTTCAAGTCCAGCAAGTGGACCTGGATCTTCGGCTGGATGTTCCACGCCGCGCTGCTGCTGGTGCTGCTGCGCCATGTGCGCTACTTCCAGCAGCCGGTGTGGACGCCGATCGTCTGGGCGCAGGCCTTCGGCACCTATGCCGGCTTCGCCATGGTGGCCGGGCTGGCCGGCCTGTGGGCGCGCCGCTTCCTGGTCGACCGCGTGCGCTACATCTCGACGCCGTCGGACCATCTGCACCTGGCCCTGCTGATCTCGATCGGCCTGACCGGCCTGGGCATGCGCTTCGTTGCGCACACCGACATCGTGGCGCTGAAGGCCTTCATGCTCGGTTTGATGCGCTTCGACGTGCAGCCGCTGCCGGCCGACCCGTTGCTGCTGCTTCACCTGGGCCTGGTCGCACTGCTGCTGATCGTGTTCCCGATCAGCAAACTGCTGCACGCGCCGGGCCTGTTCTTCAGCCCCACGCGCAACCAGGCCGACACCTCGCGCGAGGCGCGTCATATCGCAGCCTGGGCGGCTGCGATCGAGAAGAAGTAAGGCCATGGCCACCGCCGCATTCGAGACGCCCAAGCTCAGGCCCTACCCGGTCATCCCGCTGGTGGCCGAAGGATCGATGGCGCACAGCAAGCCCTACGTGGCCTCGCCGGCGATCCAGGCCAACATCGGCTTCCCGGGCGAGCTGACCGAAGGCTGGGAGCAGCGCGCCGTCGCCAGGATGGGCGAGCTGCTCGACAAGTACCGTAGCTTGCGCGTCTACATGGACGCCTGCGTGCACTGCGGCGCCTGCTCCGACAAGTGCCACTACTTCCTCGGCACCGGCGACCCGAAGAACATGCCGGTGGCGCGCCAGGATTTGATGCGCGGGGTCTATCGCCGTTACTTTACGTTCGCCGGCAAGCACTTCCCCAAGCTGGTCGGCGCGGTCGACATGACCAAGGACGTGCTCGACGACTGGTGGCGCTACTACAACCAGTGCTCGGAGTGCCGCCGCTGCAGCGTGTTCTGCCCGTACGGCATCGACACCGCCGAGGTCACGATGGCGGCGCGCGAGATCATGGACTCGGTGGGCCTGGGCCAGAAGTACGCCAACGAGATCATCGGCAAGGTGCACCGCATCGGCAACAACCTCGGCATTCCCGAGCCGGCGCTGGCCGACACGTTGCTCGGCCTGGAGGAGGACACCTTGGAAGAGACCGGCGTCGACGTGCGCTTCCCGCTCGACGTCGAAGGCGCCGAGGTGCTGCTGGTGACGCCGAGCGCCGACTTCTTCTCCGAGCCGCATGTCGAGAGCCTGATCGGCTACGCCAAGGTGTTCCACGCCGCCGGCATCAGCTGGACGCTCAGCTCCAAGGCCAGCGAGGCCGGCAACTTCGGCCTGTTCATCGGCAACTACGAGCAGATGCGCAACATCTCGCTGCGCGTGAAAGAGTCGGCGCAGGCGCTCGGCGTCAGGCGCATCGTGATCGGCGAATGCGGCCACGCCTGGCGCGTGGCCTACAGCTTCTGGAACACGCTGATCGGCCCGTTCGACTGGCTCGACCCGCGCTACCCGGTGCCGCAGCACATCTGCGAGTTCACCTACGACCTGATCCAGCGCGGCGCGCTGCAGTTCGACAAGGAAAAGAACGACGATCGCATCATCACGTTCCACGACTCGTGCAACGTGGCCCGCGCCTCGCGCATGGGCCCCATGCCCGGCGGGCAGTTCGTGATCCCGCGCGAGATCATCAAGACGGTGGCCAACCGCTTCCACGACATGGCCGCCGGCACGATCCACGAGGCCACCTTCTGCTGCGGCGGCGGCGGCGGCCTGCTGACCGACGACCTGCTCGAGTTGCGCGTCAAGGGTGCGCTGCCGCGCATGGAGGCGCTCAAGCACGTGGTCGACGAGCACGGCGTGAATTTCATGGCCACCATCTGCGCCATCTGCAAGGCCCAGTTCAGCAAGGTGCTGCCGTACTACGGCTTCGACATGAGCATGGTCGGCGGCGTGCACCAGCTCGTCAGCAAGGCCATCAGACTGAAATGACCCGCCCCCGAAGCGCCTACCGCGCCTCCCGATCGAGGGGTCGCATGTTCCGAGGAGACTGATTGATGTCCACACCCTCATCCACCGACACCAAGCCGCTGAACTTCCGCCGCTACAAGGACGGCGATGCCAAGCCGCTCGCGTGGCAGCAGGAGATCTTCGACGCCGACCATTCGCACAAGTGCCCGACCTACATCCAGAGCACGCCGCCGTGCCAGGGTTCGTGCCCGTCGGGCGAGGACATCCGCGGCTACCTGAACATCGTGCGCGGCATCGAAAAGCCGCCCGCCGGCGTGCCCTGGCAGGAGTACGCCTGGCGGCGCCTCACCGAGGCCAACCCGCTGCCCTCGGTGATGGGCCGCGTTTGCCCGGCGCCGTGCGAGTCGGGCTGCAATCGCAACCAGGTCGAGGACTACGTCGGCATCAACTCGGTCGAGCGCTTCCTGGGCGACGAGGCGCTGAAGCAGGGCTGGCGCTTCGCGGCGCCGCAGGCCGAGTCGGGCAAGCACGTGCTGGTGGTCGGCGCGGGCGTGATCGGCCTGGAGCCGCAGGCCGAACGCCGGCGACATCGCGATCCGGACCCCACCGCCGACGAGCAACAGCGGGTGGGTCTGGACCTGGGTGGCCCGGAACGCCTCGCTCTCCGCGATGAGCTCGAAGGCCACCGGGTCGTCCACGGTCACGATCAGCCCGGTGCCGGCGAGCAGGAAGCCGCTCAGGTCCGTCCTCGTCCGGCGGGGGCGGAGCTCACCGCGGAACGGCACGAACTCCGCGGACACAGTGCCGGACATCTCCACGAGGTCGCGGATGTTCCAGGACTCCGGGTCGTCGACGATCTGCTGGCGGGTGTGCCAGCGAGTCTCGGGCTGCGGGTTGACCCCGAAGGAGCCGTCGACGCCGATACCCAGCAGGTCGACCGGGAACCAGGTCAACCCCAGGTCGACGGTCGCCTCGGTCGCGATGCCGCGGTCCGGGATCCAGCCGCTCCCGACGGCGAGCTCCCACCGGCGTGGCCGCTGGTCCGGCGGGGCGGCGATCGACGCGGTCCGGGCCGCGGTCGACGACGGCTACGCGCGCCGTTGTGACGCCGCGCGCACCGTCGCGGCGGAGCATTTCGGGGCCGAGCGCGTGCTCGGCCGGCTCGAGCGCGCCGGGCTCATCGCCGCGTCGGGCGCCGCCTGCAGCGCCGGCGGCACGTTGCCGTCGCACGTGCTGCAGGCCCTCGGCCTCGACGCCCAACGCGCGCGCGGCGGCGTGCGCTTCTCGCTCGGCCGCACGCACGACAGCGCCGACATCGAGATCGCGATCACCGCGGCCACACGCGCGATCGCGCCGCTGCTGGCCGAAGCCTGCGACATGGCTGCCGCCTGACAACCCCTCACCCACTCGCCAGGAACAGCACATGAAAGTCATGATCCGCAGGACATCCTCCGGCAGCCTGTCGGCCTATGTGCCGAAGAAGGACCTGGAGGAGCCGATCGTCGCGCAGGAGCGCGCCGATCTGTGGGGCGGCACGGTCACGCTCGGCAACGGCTGGACGCTGGCACTGCCCGACATGGCGCCCGGCACCGCGCTGCCGATCACGGTGGAAGCGCGCCGGCTGTCGGGGGAATGAGGTGATGGACACGCCGGTGGTGGCAGGCGACATCGGCGACACGATCGCGCCGCCCGACGAATGGCTGCTGCTGTCGGAGCCCGACGTCGGCGAGCTCGAGAGCCAGCTCGTGCAGGCGGTGCTGCGCGGGCCGCGCCTGTCGGCCGGCTCGATGGTCGAGTGCTTCGAGGATCGTTTTGCGTCCTGGGTCGGTCGCAGCCACGCCGTGGCGGTGCCGAGCGGCACGCTCGGTACCTGGCTCGCGCTGCGTGCGCTCGGCATCGGCACCGGCGACGAGGTCATCGCGGCGGCGCACGGTTGGCACCAGGTGGCGCAGGCGGTCGCGCTCAGCGGGGCGCGCACCGTGTTCACCGACATCCACTACTGGTCGGGTTGCCTGGACCCGGTGCGCGCCGCGCCGCACATCGGGCCGGCCACGCGCGCCGCGATCGTCGGCAACGTCAACGGCCATCCGGCCGACTGGCACGGCTGGCGCGCACTGGCCGGCGCGCACGGCCTGACGCTGATCGAGGATGCCACCGAGTCGATCGGCTCGACACTGCGCGGCCAGCCGGTCGGCCGCTTCGGCGACGTGGCGGTGTTCGACTTCTCGCAACCGTCGGCGCTGTGCTGCGGCGAGGGCGGCGTGCTGCTCACCGACGACACCGCACTGGCCCGCGAGCTGCGTTACCTGCGCGCGCGCTCGACCGCCGACCGGCGCTCGGTGTCGGTCGGCGCGCGTGTGCCGATGCAGGCGCAGATGAGCGAGCCGACCGCGGCGATCGCGCTGGCGCAGCTGTCGCGCATCGACGAGATCCTCGAGCGGCGCAAGACCGTCGAGGCGGCCTACCTCGACCAGATGCTCAGCTTCGAGGGCATCAAGCCGCCCTACGTGGCGCCCGACGTCGACGTCGTGCACTGGATGCTCTACGTCGTGCACCTGGGCAAGCGTTTCACCGCCAGCGCCTGCGCGCAGATCGTCGAGGACCTGCGCACCGAGTGCATCGAGTCGGCGCTGTACTGCCAGCCGCTGCACCAGCAGTTCCACTACACGCAGGCCGGCTGGTCGCGCGGCCGGCTGCCGCTGACCGAGCGTGTGGCCGACCGCGCGCTGGCGCTGCCGCTGCATGCACAGCTGCAGCCCGGGCAAGTGCGCTTCATCGTCGAGACGCTGAAGGACTCGTCGATCAACGTCGGCGCCGGCGCGGCGATCTACTGATCCCTCATCTTCCTCGCGAGGCCTCATGACCGACCCCCTGTTGCACGCACTGCCCGCCGACCTGATCGAGCGCCTCGAGTCCGGCGCGCTCGCGCCGTATCTGGGGCCGGGTTTGCTGCCGCTGTGCGACGGCGCCACGCCGCCGGCCGATCCGGCCGCGCTGGCGGCGCGGCTGACGGCCAAGGTGTCGGTGCCGGGCAAGATTCGGCATCGGCTGACGGCGGCGGCGCAGTTCATCGAGAACTTCAAGCACCGCAAGACACTGGTCGGCGGCATGAACGAGGCCTTCGCGGTGGCGGCGACGCCGAGTCCGCTGCACCACTGGCTGGCGGCGCTGCCGGCGCCGCTGATCGTCGACACCTGGTACGACGACACGCTGCGCAGCGCGCTGGCCGCGGCGCGGCGCGACTGGGCCGAGGTGCAGGGCCTGTCGCAGAGCGAGCATTTTGGTGACTGGACCGGCTGGTACGACGCGGACGGCGCGGCCAGTGCGCTGCCGCTGCAGCCGCGCACGCTGCTGTACCGGCCCTGGGGCGGCCACGCGCCGGCCGGCAACTACCTGGTCTCCGACAGCGACTTCGTCGAGGTGCTGACCGAGATCGACATCCAGACGCCGATCCCGGCCGTGGTGCAGTCACGCCGCAGCGCGCTCGGCTTCGTCTTCCTCGGCTGCCGCTTCAACGACCAGCTGCCGCGTGCCTTCGCACGGCAGATCCTCAAGCGCTCGGCCGGGCCGCACTACGCGGTGCTGCCCGACGAGCCGACGCGCATGGAAGCGCGTTTCCTCGCCGAGCAGGCCATCACGCGGCTGGCGCTGCCGCTGGCCGAGTTCGCCGCCGCGTGTGCGTCGGCGGCGCTGCCGGCCTGATACGCGGGCGCGCCGCGCCGCCTCACTTGGGCAGTTTGGCGCGCTCGGCCGCCGAGTAGTGGCTGAAGTGGCCCTCGCGCGCGGCGGCGCGCCGTGCCTGCGCCACCACCTGGCGGCTCTGACCCTGCGGCGCGGTGAGCGACAGCAGGCGCTGCAGATCGACGGCGCCGCAGTGCGGACAGCTCGGCGCGCTGGCCGCGCTGACCAACCGCTCGAACTGCTGGCCGCAGGCATTGCATCGGAAGTCGAAGATCGGCATCGCGGAAGTCCTCGTCAAAAGGTGGTCAGGGCGGCGTCGTGCCGGCTCAGCGCCAGCAACGCCGCCGCTTGATCGGTGATGTCGCGCATCACGGCGCGGTCCAGCCGCGCGAGCCAACGGCGCGGCAGCCGGCCGGCGCCGCAGCGCGCGCCGGCCAGCATGCCGACCAGCGCGCCGGTGGTGTCGGCGTCTTCGCCGAGGTTGACGGCGGTGATCACTGCCTGCTCGAAGTCGGGCTGCGTGACAAAGCAGTGCAGCACGGTCTGCACCGTGTCGACCACATACGCGCTGGCGCGGCCGGGGTAGGGCGTGAAGCGGAAGGCGCGATGCGCCTGCACGAAGCCGGCGATGCGCGGCTGCAGCGCGGACATGTCGTCACCGACCAGCAGCGCGCGCACCAGGTGCCCGATGCCCAGCACCGCGGCGTCGGACAGCGGGTGGTGGTGCGTCACGCGTGCCTGCGCCAGCGCCACGCGTTCGAAGCCGGCGTCGTCGCCCAGCGTGGCGAGCGCGACCGGCAGGTTGCGCATCAGCGCGCCGTTGCCGCCGTCGCCGTCGTTCGGCGGGCCGCTCAGCGTGCCGTGCTGCAGGTAACGCTGGATGCCGCGGCGGCAGGTATTGCCGCAGTCCACCGGCTTGCCGCGCCACCAGGCGACGAAGCCGTCGGCGATCAACTGCGTGTCGAAGCCGCGGCCGAGCGCGTGGCCACGCAGCAGCGCCTGGCCGAGCGCCAGGCTCATCGTGGTGTCGTCGGTGACCTGGCCGCGGGCCAGCTTGAGCCAGCCGCCGCCGACGATGTGGCGGTGCACGCCGCCCTGCGCGGCGAAGCGATGCGCGATCTCGCGCGGCGTCATGAACTCGGTGGTGGCGCCGAGCGCATCGCCGAGCGCCAGGCCCAGGTAGGCGCCCAGCGCGCGGTCCCACAGCACACCGTACGGCGGCGCGGCGTGCTCAGTCATAACGCGCCTGCACCACGTAGTCGCCGCCGAGCGCCAGCACCTCGGCCTCGCCGTGCAGTGACGAGGTGTTCAGCAGCCCGGGCCACAGCAGCAGCTTGGCCTGCGGCACCTCGGCCTGCAGCACCCAGTCGCCAAAGCAGTCGGCCTGCTCGCGCGTGCGGCTGAACGAGACCAGGTTGTTCAGCCGCAGCGTGCAGTGGCGCCCGCGCAGCGAGCCGGCGACGAGCTGCTCCTCGCAGCGTGTGCTGCCGCGCCACAGCCGCACGTGCGCGCCATCGCCCAGCGGGCGAAAACGCGCCAGCATCCACTGGCTGAACTCGAACAGCAGATCGAGCTGCTGCAGGATGTTGTTGTTCTGGTAGCGGCTCGCCGCCTTCTCCTCGAGGTAGGTCATCCAGGCCGGCGACGGAAAACGCGCCAGCGGCGCCCTGTGAAAGACCGGCGCCAGCCCGAAGCGGCTTTCGACCCAGCCCTTCAGCACCGCACCGGCGGCGCCGTTGGCGTCCAGCCCCCAGCCCTGCAGCAGCTTGAGATAACTCGCGCGCCAGCGGTGGGCGACGGGCTCGTCGTCGGGCAGGCGTTCGGCCTGACGTTCGGCCGGGCCGGCGAGCGCGAAGGCGTGCGTCATGTAGTGGCCGAACACGGCGCGCGACTCGGCCGCACTGTCGCTGCGTGCCAGCAAAGCGAAGAGGCCCGGATGCGCCTCGCGCGCGCCGGCGATGTGCAGCGCGCTCGGCTCGGCGTTGAACGCCGTGCTGCCGAGCACGGTCGCCGGCACACCGACCAGGTTGCTCGAGTACCAGCGCGGCGTGTCCTCACCGCTTGCCGCGGTGAGGCTCACACGGGGCGGTTCTCGTTGGGGTTGCGCACCGGGCCTATGCGCGCCACGCCCTCGGCGTAGCTGATGGTGTCGAACACCGCGTTGAACTTCAGCGCGGCGTCGGCCACGCGGTCGGTCTTGCCGGCGGTGTCGAGCTTCTTCAGTTCGCCCTTCTCCAGGTACAGCAGTTCGAGCAGCTCGTTGTAGACGGTGGCCTCGTCGATCGGCAGCACGTAGAAGGTGGCGCCGTTCATCGGCACCTGGTAACGCCTGCTGAGGTCGATGTTGTTGCAGAAGACGAAGTACTTGCCGGTCGGCCCGAGTGAGTCACCGAGCGCGTCGGCCACCTCCTTGAGATGGCCGAAGCTGAGCAGGTAGCCGGCAAAGAAGGCGAGTGTCGGCTCGCCCGCGTGCGCGACCGCGATCACCTGGTCGCAGCTCAGCTCGGGCGGCCGCGCCTCGTCGGCCAGCTTGGCGGCGAAGCGCAGCGCCAGCTCGCCGCGAAAGCCGAAGCGGCCCGGCTTGTGCGTCGGGCCCTTCAGCACCGGATTGAGCAGCCGACCCTCGGCGCCGAGGCGGGCAAAGGCGGTGGTGGTGATCTCGGGTTCGGCGGCGACGGTGGCGGTCATCAAGGGCTCCGGTGGTGGATGTCGTGCCGCGACGCGGTCACCCACCGGCAGAGCAATGCCCATACCAGCCAGGGCCTCACGAGGGCAAACCACTGCGCCGAGCGGACGCATGTGCGACAGCGACGCCGGCTTTGTCGGGTTTCGGACATCGCGCCAGCGTCGGTCGACAAACGCCGATTGCGCAGGTTTCCCTCGGAGAAACAAGCACTTGAGGCCGGATCAGGCGGGGTGGCACGGGCATTGCGATGGAGGGCTTGCGCGACACCTTGTCAGGCCCATAGGCACCTTCAAAAGAAGACCCAGAGAGGCACCGAAGGCTGCACCGGAGATCGCGACGACCGACCTGGAAATCGTCAACTTCTCACTCAATCACTGGAGCACTGAAATGGCAAAACTTCGGCAGATCGCCTTTTACGGCAAGGGTGGCATCGGCAAGTCCACCACCAGCCAGAACACCCTCGCGGCACTGGCCGAGATGGGGCAGAAGATCCTCATCGTCGGCTGCGACCCCAAGGCCGACTCGACGCGGCTGATCCTGCACGCCAAGGCGCAGGACACCATCCTCTCGCTCGCGGCCGAAGCCGGCAGCGTGGAGGACCTCGAGCTCGAAGACGTGATGAAGATCGGCTACCGCGACATCCGCTGCGTCGAGTCCGGTGGCCCCGAGCCGGGTGTCGGCTGCGCCGGCCGCGGCGTCATCACGTCGATCAACTTCCTCGAGGAGAACGGGGCCTACGACGGCGTCGACTACGTCTCCTACGACGTGCTGGGCGACGTGGTCTGCGGCGGCTTCGCGATGCCGATCCGCGAGAACAAGGCGCAGGAGATCTACATCGTGATGTCGGGCGAGATGATGGCCATGTACGCGGCCAACAACATCTCCAAGGGCATTCTCAAGTACGCCAACTCGGGCGGCGTGCGCCTCGGTGGCCTGGTGTGCAACGAGCGCCAGACCGACAAGGAGCTGGAGCTCGCCGACAGCCTGGCCAAGATGCTCGGCAGCCGGCTGATCCACTTCGTGCCGCGCGACAACATCGTGCAGCACGCCGAGCTGCGTCGCATGACGGTGCTCGAGTACGCGCCCGAGTCCAAGCAGGCCGAAGAGTACCGGCAGCTGGCGCAGAAGATCCACGCCAACGCCGGCAACGGCACGATCCCGACGCCGATCACGATGGATCAGCTCGAAGACCTGCTGATGGAGCACGGGATCATGAAGACGATCGACGAGTCGCAGGTCGGCAAGTCAGCGGCGGAATTGGCCGCGGCGTGATGGCTCGGCGCCGGGCGACGCCTTGAGCGCCGCCCACCCACCCACCCCTGATGCGGAGAACGCGATGACGATGACGGTTGAAGAGCGCAAGGCCGCCAACAAGGCCTTGATCGACGAGGTACTGAAGGCCTATCCCGACAAGATGGCCAAGCGGCGCGCCAAGCACCTGAGCCAGTTCGAGGAAGGCAAGCCCGACTGCGGCGTCAAGAGCAACATCAAGAGCCTGCCCGGCGTGATGACGATCCGCGGCTGCGCCTATGCCGGCAGCAAGGGCGTGGTGTGGGGCCCGATCAAGGACATGGTGCACATCAGCCACGGGCCGGTCGGCTGCGGCCAATACAGCTGGGCCGCGCGGCGCAACTACTACATCGGCGTCACCGGTGTCGACAGCTTCGTGACGATGCAGTTCACCTCCGACTTTCAGGAGAAGGACATCGTCTTCGGCGGCGACAAGAAGCTCGACAAGATCATTGACGAGGTGCAGAGCCTGTTCCCGCTCAACAAGGGCATCAGCATCCAGAGCGAGTGCCCGATCGGCCTGATCGGCGACGACATCGAGGCGGTGAGCAAGAAGAAGTCCAAGGAGCACGGCGGCCACACCATCGTGCCGGTGCGTTGCGAGGGCTTCCGCGGCGTCAGCCAGTCGCTCGGCCACCACCTGGCCAACGACGCGATCCGCGACTGGGTGTTCGACGGCACGACGAAGAAGGAACACGTCTTCGAGTCGACCCCGTACGACGTGACCATCATCGGCGACTACAACATCGGCGGCGACGCCTGGTCGAGCCGCATCCTGCTCGAGGAGATCGGCCTGCGCGTGATCGCGCAGTGGTCGGGCGACGGCACCATCGCCGAACTGGAGAACACGCCGAAGGCCAAGCTCAACCTGATCCACTGCTACCGCTCGATGAACTACATCAGCCGGCACATGGAAGAGAAGTACGGCATCCCCTGGGTCGAGTACAACTTCTTCGGCCCGACCAAGATCGCCGAGAGCCTGCGCGAAATCGCCAGCCACTTCGACGACACCATCAAGGCGAAGGCCGAAGCGGTGATCGCCAAGTACCAGCCGATGGTCGACGCGGTGATCGCCAAGTTCAAGCCGCGCCTGCAGGACAAGACCGTGATGCTCTACGTCGGCGGTCTGCGCCCGCGCCACGTGATCGGCGCGTATGAAGACCTGGGCATGAAGGTCGTCGGCACCGGCTACGAGTTCGGCCACAACGACGACTACCAGCGCACCACCCACTACATCGGCGACGCCACGCTGATCTACGACGACGTGACCGGCTACGAGTTCGAGAAGTTCGTCGAGAAGATCCAGCCCGACCTGATCGGCAGCGGCATCAAGGAGAAGTACGTCTTTCAGAAGATGGGCGTGCCGTTCCGCCAGATGCACAGCTGGGACTACTCGGGCCCGTATCACGGCTACGACGGCTTTGCGATCTTCGCGCGCGACATGGACATGGCGATTTCCAGCCCGATCTGGAAGCTGGCCAAGTCGGCGCCGTGGAAACAAGCTGCCTGACGGTCAGACGCCACCGACGACTCCCACGAACCCCCGCCAGGAGAACCTCATGCCCCAGACCGCCGACAAGATCATCGACCACGAGATGCTCTTTCGTGAGCCCGAGTACCAGAAGCTCTTCGCCGACAAGAAGGCGAACTTCGAGTTCAACCACACCGACGTGCGGATCGACGAGATCCGCAACTGGACCAAGACGCCGGAGTACAAGGACAAGAACTTCGCCCGCGAGGCGCTGACGGTCAACCCGGCCAAGGCCTGCCAGCCGCTGGGCGCGGTGTTCGTGGCCAACGGCTTTGCCAAGACGCTCTCCTTCGTGCACGGCTCGCAGGGCTGCGTGGCCTACTACCGCAGCCACTTCAGCCGCCACTTCAAGGAGCCGACCTCGTGCGTCAGCTCGTCGATGACCGAGGACGCGGCGGTGTTCGGCGGCCTGAACAACATGGTCGACGGCCTGTCCAACGCCTACAGCCTGTACAAGCCCGAGATGATCGCGGTGTCGACCACCTGCATGGCCGAGGTGATCGGCGACGACCTCAACGCCTTCATCAAGACAGCGAAAGAAAAAGGCAGCGTGCCGGCCGACTTCGACGTGCCGTTCGCGCACACGCCGGCCTTCGTCGGCAGCCACGTCACCGGCTACGACAACGCGCTGCTCGGCGTGCTCGAGCACTTCTGGGACGGCAAGAGCAAGACGGCCGAACCGCTGGTGCGCGTGCCCAACGACAGCATCAACTTCATCGGCGGCTTCGACGGCTTCGTGGTCGGCAACATGGGGGAGATCAAGCGCATCTTCGATCTCTTCGGCGTGCAGGTGAACATCCTGTGCGACCCAAGCGAGGTGTGGAACACGCCGACCGACGGCGAGTTCCGCATGTACGAGGGCGGCACGACCAAAGAGACGGTCGAGGCCGCGCTGCACGCCAAGGCGACCATCGTGTTCCAGGAGTTCTGCTGCGAGAAGACCAGCAAGTACATCGCCACCAAGGGCCAGGAGGTCGTCGCGCTCAACGCCCCGGTGGGCGTGGCCGGCACCGACCGCTTCCTGATGGCGATCAGCCGCCTCACCGGCAAGCCGGTGCCCAAGCAGCTCGACAAGGAGCGCGGTCAATTGGTCGACGCCATGGCCGACAGCCAGAGCCACCTGCATGGCAAGCGCTACGCGTTGTACGGCGACCCCGACCAGACCATCGGTTATGCCGAGTTCCTGCTCGAGCTCGGTGCCGAGCCGGCGCATGTGTTGGCCACCAACGGCGGCGACGCGTGGGCCCAACGCGTGCAGGCTGTGTTCGACGCCTCGCCCTACGGTGCCGGCTGCAAGGTCTACCCCAAGCGCGACCTGTGGCACCTGCGCTCGCTGCTGTTCACCGAGCCGGTGAACTTCCTGATCGGCAACACCTACGGCAAGTACCTCGAGCGCGACGTCGGCGTGCCGCTGATCCGCCTGGTCTTCCCGATCTTCGACCGCCACCACTACCACCGCTTCCCGACCTGGGGCTACAACGGCGCGCTGTGGCTGTACACGATGCTGCTCGATGAGTTCTTCGAGGCGCTCGACGCGAACACCAACGTGCCGGGCAAGACGGACTACTCATTCGACATCATCCGCTGAGCAACGGTCATGGCCAATGTGACATTCACTTCACCGCGCATGACGCGCGACGTCACCGTCTACGCGGTGGCGGGCGACACCCACACCTTGCTGTCGGTGGCGCAGAAGAACAAGGTGCCGCTGGACTTCGAGTGCCAGAACGGCGAGTGCGGCTCCTGCGCCATCCAGGTCAGCGTGCTGTCGGGCAAGGCGCCGATCGGCGTGGCGCTGACCGAGAAGGAAAAGCTCGCGCTCAAGCTGGCCGGCCGGATCACGCAGTCGCAGGTCGACGACGCCGAGACCAACGACCGGCCGCCGCCGTGGCGGCTGGCCTGCCAGTTCATCGTGCGCGACGAGGACGTGCTGGTGAAGTTCTGATCGCCGGCCGGCCGACGTGATCTTCGTCGTCGAGCTGCCCGCCGGAGACGCCGAGCCGCAGGCCTGGTTCGCGTTTCATCGTGACGACCTGCTGCGCAAGATCGCGGCGCGCGGCACGCACCTGCCGTTGGCGGCAGCAGCCGGCGGCGGCGCGGCGGCCGACGAAGGCTGCTGCCTGATCTACTGGGACGAGGCCGAAGCCACCGCCGCCTTCGAGCGCGCCGCCGACCCGGCTTGGCAGGGTGGCCGCGGCTGGCGTGCGCGCGTGGCGCTGCGTGAACAGCTGATCGCGCTCGAGGTGCTGGCCGACGATCTGTGAACGCCTGTCGCGCGCGGCAAGTGCAGCCGGTGGCGTTCGTTTTGTCGGGTATGCGCCACCGCAGGCGCGGCGCGGCACGCGCCCGATCGCGGCTAAGTGCTTGATCCAGATGGTGAGGAAGCGCCGCGACACCCTGGCATTGATCCTGCGATAGGCCTTGGCAAGCCGCCGCACTCCGAAAGGGACCCGCATGTCGCCATCGCTCACCGCCAAGATCGCCGAGGTGTTCGACGAGCCCGGATGCGACATCAACCAGGCCAAGGACGCCAAGGCGCGCAAGAAGGGCTGCACCAAGCAGCTGACACCCGGCGCAGCGGCCGGCGGCTGCGCCTTCGACGGCGCCAAGATCGCGCTGCAGCCGATCGTCGATGTGGCGCATCTGGTGCACGGGCCGATCGCCTGCGAAGGCAACTCGTGGGACAACCGGCACAGCGCGTCGTCGGGCCCGCAGATGTACCGCACCGGCTTCACCACGGACATCACCGAGCTCGACGTGATCTACGGCGCCGAGAAGCGGCTGTTCAAGGCCATCCGCGAGGTGATCGAGCGGCAGGACCCGGCCGCGGTGTTCGTCTACCAGACCTGCGTCACCGGCATGATCGGCGACGACATCGAGGCCGTCTGCCGGCGTGCCGCCGAGCGCTTCGGCAAGCCGGTGATCCCGGTCAACGCGCCGGGCTTCGCCGGCCCCAAGAACCTGGGCAACAAGCTGGGCGCCGAGGCGCTGCTCGACCACGTGATCGGCACCATCGAGCCGACCTACACGACGCCGACCGACATCAACATCATCGGCGAGTACAACCTGTCGGGTGAGCTGTGGCAGGTGAAGCCGCTGCTCGACGCGCTGGGCGTGCGTGTGCTGTCGTGCATCTCGGGCGACGGCCGTTATGCCGAGGTGGCCGCCGCCCACCGCGCGCGCGCCAACATGATGGTGTGCAGCAAGTCGATGATCAACGTCGCCACGCGAATGCAACAGCGCTGGGGCATCCCGTACTTCGAAGGCTCGTTCTACGGCATCAGCGACATGAGCAGCACGGTGCGCGAGATCACGCGACTGCTGGTCGAGCGCGGGGCGGACGCCAGCCTGCGCGAGCGCGCCGAGGCGCTGATCGCCGCCGAGGAGGCGCGCGCCTGGGAGCGCATCCGCGCCTACCGCGAGCGCCTGGCCGGCAAGCGCGTGCTGCTGATCACCGGCGGCGTGAAGAGCTGGTCGGTCGTCGCCGCGCTGCAGGAGGCGGGCCTCGAGGTGGTGGGCACCAGCGTGAAGAAGAGCACCCGGGAGGACAAGCAGAAGATCGTCGAGATCATGGGTGACGACGCGCACATGATCGACGACCTGAGCCCGCGCGAGATGTACGCGATGCTCAAGGACGCCAAGGCCGACATCATGCTCAGCGGCGGCCGCAGCCAGTTCGTCGCGCTGAAGGCGCGCATGCCGTGGATGGACATCAACCAGGAGCGCCACCACGCCTTCGCCGGCTACGAAGGCATGGTGACGATGGTGGAAGAGATCCACAAGGCGCTGTTCAACCCGGTGTGGCAGCAGGTGCGCGCTCCTGCACCCTGGGAAAGCAAAGACACGCTCCTGGAAGCGGTGGCTTGACATGGCTCACGTCACCGAATCGAAGAAAGCCTGCGCGGTCAACCCGCTCAAGATGAGCCAGCCGCTCGGCGCGGCCTATGCCTTCATGGGGCTGGAGTCGTGCATGCCGCTGATGCACGGCTCGCAGGGCTGCACCTCGTTCGGCGTGGTGCTGCTGGTGCGCCACTTCAAGGAGGCGATCCCGCTGCAGACCACCGCGATGAACGAGGCCACCACCGTGATGGGCGGCTACGACAACATCGAGAAGGCGGTGCTCAACATCCGCCAGCGCGCCAAACCCGCGCTGATCGGCATCTGCTCGACCGGGCTGACGGAGACGCGCGGCGACGACGTCGAGGGCCATCTGCGGCTGATCCGCGAGCGCCACCCGGAGCTGGCCGACACCGCGATCGTCCACGTCTGCACGCCCGACTACGTGGGCGCGTTCCAGGACGGCTGGGCGCGCGCGGTGACGGCGCTGGTGCAGTCGCTGCCGCACACCGGGCTGCCGCGCCGTGCCGGCCACGTGAACGTGCTGCCCGGCTGCCACCTGACGCCGGGCGACCTGGACGAGCTGCGCGAGCTGATCCAGGCCTTCGGCCTGGTGCCGACCTTCGTGCCCGACGTGTCGGGTTCGCTCGACGGCCACCTGCCCGAGCAGTGGCTCGGCACCACCCTCGGCGGCACGCCGCTGGCCGCGCTGCGCGAGCTGGGCGGCGCGGTGCACACGCTGGCGCTCGGCGAGCAGATGCGCCCGGCCGCAATAGCCTTGCAGGCGCGCTGCGGCGTGCCGTTCACGCTGTTCGATCGGTTGACCGGGCTGACGGCGACCGACGCGCTGGTGTCGTGCCTGGCCGAGCTGTCGGGCCGGCCGGCGCCGGCGCGCATCCGCCGCCAGCGCAGCCAGCTGGTCGATGCGATGCTCGACGGGCACTTCCACTTCGGCCACGTGCGCATCGCGCTCGCCGCCGAGCCCGACCTCTTGCATGACGCCGGCAGCTTTCTGGCCGAGATGGGCGCCGAGCTGGCGGTCTGCGTGACGACGACCCGGTCACCGCTGCTCGAGCGCCTGCCCACCGCCGAGGTGGTGATCGGCGATCTCGAGGACTTCGAGCATTCGGCGCAGGCCGCCGGCTGCGACCTGCTGATCACGCATTCGCACGGCCGCCAGGCCGCGCAGCGGCTGGGCAAGCCGCTGTTCCGCCTGGGCATCCCGATGTTCGACCGCATCGGCAACGCCCATATCTGCCACGTCGGTTATCGCGGCACGCGCCAGTTCGTCTACGAGGTCGGCAACCTGCTGATGGACCAGATCCACCCCCACAGCCCCGACAGCTGGCCGCTGCCGGCGGCCACACGCGCCGCCGTCGCGTCGTCGTGTTCGCCTCAGCCGTCGGGTGAGGCCGGCGCGAGCCCCTGCAAATGCACCGCCGCCGACACGTCGTTGTCGGCCGCCAGCGCCTGACCGCCTTCACACACCCCACACAGGAGAGCGTATGAAAGTCGCCTTCGCCACCCAGGACCAGCAGCGCGTCGACGCGCACTTCGGCTGGGCCAAGCACCTCGCGGTCTACGACGTCACCGCGCAGGGCTACCGCTTCGTGCACGACTTCGGCTTCGGCGATGAGCTGGCCGAAGACGGCAACGAGGACAAGCTGGCGCCCAAGCTCGACGCCATCCGCGATTGCGCGCTGGTCTACGTGGCCGCCATCGGCGGCTCTGCCGCGGCGCGTGTGGTGGCAAGCAAGATCCATCCGGTCAAGGTGACGCAGCCCGAGCCGATCCTCGACATCCTGGACAAGCTGCAGGGCGTGCTCGGCGGCACGCCGCCACCCTGGCTGCGCAAGGCGTTGCTCAAGGAGCAGGGCCGCACCGAGGACTTCGAGTCCGACGATGAGGCCCGTTCATGAGCGCCGGCGATACCGTCGCGGTGCCCGACGCAGACGCGGCTGTCGACGACGACAACGCCGCGCTGCTGCAGGACAGCTTCATCCGCGAGCTGATCAAGCAGATCCGCGCGCAGGACACCCACGGCACCTGGGAGGGCAAGAGCGACGCCAAGTTGCTGGAGCCCTACATCGTCACCGCCGAGCAGCGCCGCGCGATGCCGATCATGGGCGACCCCGACCCCGACACGCTGTGGCGCATAGATCTGTTCCACAACGCGGTCGGTCTGGCCATCGAGCGCGCGACGAAGTGCATGGTGTCGCCGATGATGAAGATGAGCCACGAGGGTTTCGGCCGCGCGGTGCTCACCACCGGCCGGCTGATCGTGGTGAACCGCTACCTGCGCGACGTGCACCGCTTCGGCTACCCCAGCCTGGCCAGGCTGGCCGAGGCCGGCAACAAGCTGGTGAAGGAGGGCGTGGACCTGATCAATCAATACCCGGAGGTCGCCCACTACGGGTGAGCAGCCGCATGAGCGACGACATCGAGATCCTGAAGGCCGAGCTGAAGAAGCTCAACGCCCGCGCCACCCAGGCCAAGATGGACCTGCACGACCTGAGCGAGGAGCTGCCCACCGACTGGCAGCGCATTCCCGCGGTGGCGCAGGCGGCCTTCGACGCGCACGCCGCATTGATGGCGGCGCGCCAGAAGCTGGCGGAGCGGGCATGAGCACCTTCAACGTCACGCTGCCCTCCGGCGCCACCTGGACGCCGACCTTCGTGCAGTCGATCAACGAGGACAAGTGCATCGGCTGCGGCCGCTGCTTCAAGGTCTGCCCGCGCGGCGTGCTCGAGCTGGTGGGCCTCGATGACGAAGGCCAGCGCATCGCGGTGGACCTCGACGGCGACGACGACGACGAATACGAGAAGAAGGTGATGACGATCGCGCACCAGGAGCTGTGCATCGGCTGCACCGCCTGCTCGAAGATCTGCCCGAAGAAGTGCTACACGCACGCGGCACTGACCGTCTGAGCGCGAGGTCCGGATGCTCACCACCGCGCTGACCGCCGAACTCGCACCCGAGATCTGCGCGCGCCGCGCCACCCGCGACGACGAGGTGGCCGATCTGGTGAGCCTGCTGCTCGCGCATGCCGATCCGGCCGCCGGGTCGATGGCCGAGATCCGGCGCGTGGCCCTGACGGTCGCCGTGGCCAGCCTCGGCGACAACCACCTCTGGCAGGATCTGCAGTTCGCCTCGCGCGCCGAACTCTCCGCGCTGATGCGGCGCTGGTTCCCGGCGCTGGTGGCGAAGAACCACGCCGACATGAAGTGGAAGAAGTTCCTCTACCGCCAGCTGTGCGAGCGCGAGCAGGTGCTGATCTGCAAGTCGCCCAGCTGCGCGGTGTGCACTGACTTCGCGGTCTGCTTCGGCCCTGAGGAATAACACGCGCGCCCGGCAAGCTTCTTGCTGCGGATAGGGTTGTGTAGTGAGCTACATAACAGATTGTCGTAGACTCGACAACGCCGCGCCGGGAGCCGATTCGATGCGCCGTCTCATATTCGCCTTCTTCGCCTGTCTGCTGGCGGCCGCCACCGCCGCCCGCGCCGCCGAGGTGCAGGTTGCCGTGGCCGCCAACTTCGTGGGGCCGCTGCAGCGCATCGGCGAGACCTTCACCGCCGCCAGCGGCCATGTGCTGAAGGTTTCGTCCGGCGCGACCGGCAAGTTCTATACACAGGTGGTGTCCGGCGCGCCGTTCGACGTGCTGATCGCCGCCGACGACGAGACGCCCAGGAAACTCATCGCCGAAGGCCATGCCGTGGCCGGCACGAACTTCACCTACGCCATCGGCCGGCTGGTGTTGTGGAGCGCGCAGCCGGGCTTCGTCGATGCGCAGGGCGCCGTGCTCGGCAGCAGCGGTGCGTTCCGGCACCTGGCGATCGCCAACCCCAAGGTCGCGCCCTATGGCGCTGCCGCGCTGCAGGTGCTGAGGTCCCGCGGTCTGGCCGACGCGCTGAGCCTCCGGCTGGTCACGGGCGAGAGCATCGCGCAGGCCTACCAGTTCGCCGCCACCGGCAATGCCGAGCTGGCGTTCGTGGCGCTGTCGCAGGTGGCCTTACCGGGCAAGGGGGCCGTTGGGTCGTACTGGCTCGTGCCGCAAAGCCTGTACGGCGAGATCAAGCAAGACGCCGTGCTGTTGAAGACCGGCGAGAAGAACCCCGCCGCCGTCGCGCTGCTCGCGTACTTGAAAAGCGAGCCCGCGCAGCAACTGATCCGCGGCTTCGGCTACGGCGTGCCCGGGCCATGAGCACGCAGCGCGCTGCCATCCGATGCTGAGCCCCGCCGAATGGAGCGCCGTGCGCCTGACCGCGCAGCTGGCGGCGCTGAGCACCGTGCTGCTGCTGTTGGTCGGCACGCCGGTGGCGTGGTGGCTGGCGCGCACGCGCTCGCGCGCGAAGCCGCTCGCCGCGGCGCTGGTGGCGATGCCGCTGGTGCTGCCGCCCACGGTGATCGGCTTTTACCTGTTGCTGTTGATGGGCCCGCAGGGGCCGGTGGGCCACCTCACGCAGGCGCTCGGCCTCGGCCGGTTGCCATTCACCTTTGCCGGGCTGGTGGTGGCCTCGGTGATTTACTCGCTGCCCTTCGTGGTGCAGCCGCTGCAGCAGGCGTTCGAGGCGATCGACGAGCGCACCGTCGAGGCCGCCGCCACACTGCGCGCCGGCGCGTGGGACCGCTTCTTCACGGTGGCCGTGCCGCTCGCGCGGCCGGGCTTCGTGACGGCCAGCGTGCTCGGCTTCGCGCATACGGTGGGCGAGTTCGGCGTGGTGCTGATGATCGGCGGCAACATCCCCGATAAGACGCGCGTGCTCTCGGTGGCGATCTACGACCATGTGGAGGCCACCGAGTTCGCGCAGGCGCATCGCCTGTCCGCCGGCCTGGTGGTGTTTGCGCTGGTGGTGCTGGTCACGCTGTACCTGGTGAACCGCCCGCAGCGTGATCGCCTGGAGCGCGCGGCGTGATCGAGGCGCGCCTCACGCTCGCGCGCCGCGACTTCACGCTCGACGTGGACTTGCATCTGCCCGCACGCGGCGTCACCGCGCTCTTCGGCCCCTCGGGCTGCGGCAAGACCACGATGCTGCGCGCGCTCGCCGGCCTGGAGCGCGCCGCCGGGCGCGTGGCCCTCGGCGCCGAGGTCTGGCAGGACGATGCGGCCGGGCGCTTCACACCCACGCACCGGCGCGGCATCGGCTATGTGATCCAGGAGGCGGCGCTGTTCCCGCACCTGAGCGTGCAAGGCAACCTGGCCTACGGCGAGAAGCGCATCGCCGCCGGCGAGCGCCGCGTGGCGCTCGACCAGGTGGTGGCGCTGCTCGGCATCGGCCACCTGCTGGCGCGCCGGCCCGGCACGCTATCCGGCGGCGAGCGCCAGCGCGTGGCGATCGCGCGCGCGCTGGCCACCAGCCCGCGGCTGCTGTTGATGGACGAGCCGCTCGCCGCGCTCGACGCCGCGCGCAAGGCCGAGGTGCTGCCCTACCTGGACCGCCTGCACGAGGAACTCGGCATCCCGATCGTCTATGTGAGCCATGCCATCGACGAGGTCGCGCGCCTGGCCGACCACCTGGTGCTGCTGGACGCCGGCCGCGTGCTCGCCGACGGCCCGCTGGCTGACATGCTGGCGCGGCTGGACCTGCCGCTGGCCCATGGCGACGAGGCCGGCGTGGTGCTGGCCGGCGTGGTGGGCGAGCGCGATGCGCAGTGGCAGCTGGCGCGGCTGGACGTCGACGGCGGAGCGTGCGGCTTCTGGGCGCGCGACGCCGGGCTGCCGGTGGGGCGGCGTGTGCGGCTGCGCGTGCTGGCGCGTGACGTGAGCCTCGCGCACACGCCGCCTGCCGGCACCAGCATCGGCAACCAGCTGCGCGGCACGGTGGAGGCGATCGCCGACGACGACCACCCTGCGCTCGCGCTGGTGCGCGTGCGCGTGGGCGCGGCGCCCATCGTGGCGCGGCTCACCAAGCGCTCGGCGCATGCGCTGGCGCTGGCCGTCGGCCAGCCGGTGTGGGCGCAGGTGAAGACCGTGGCGCTGATGGAGTGATGAAGGGCGGCGCCGTGAGCGGCAACCTCGTCAGCGCCGAGCTCAAGCTCGCCGGCCGGCTCGACGCGCGTTTCTTCGCGCTGCTGGAGGCGCTGGAGGCCACCGGCTCGATCAACCGGGCCGCGCGCACCGCGGGGCTCAGCTACAAGGGCGCCTGGTTGCTGCTGGAGACGGCGTGCAACCTGGCCCACACCCCGCTGCTGCAAACCACCACCGGCGGCCCGGGCGGTGGCGGCACCACGCTCACCGAGGCGGCGCGCGGGCTGCTCGGCGCCTGGCGCACGCTGCAACACGATCAACGCGAGTTCCTGCGCGCCCAGGAGGCGCGGCTCGCCGAACTGCCGGCACTGGCCGGCCTGCTGAGGAGGATGTCGATGAAGACCACCGCACGCAACCAGTTTGCCGGCGTCGTGAAGGCGCTCGAGCTCGGGCCGGTGTCGGCCACGGTGACGATCGCTCTCAAATCCGGCGACGAGATCGTCGCGACGATGACCGCCGAAGCCGCCAAGCGCCTGAAGCTCAAGAAGGGCAAGGAGGCGCTGGCGCTGATCAAGGCCTCGGCCGTGGTGCTGGTGACCGACTTTGCGGGCTGGAAGCTCTCGGCTCGCAACCAGCTGGCTGGCACCGTGTCGCGCATCGAACGCGGCGCGGTGTCGTCGCTCATCGTGCTCACGCTGCCCGGTGGCATGACGCTGACCGCGAGCGTCACCAACGAAGGCGTCGAGGCGCTGGACCTGAAGGTGGGCGCGCCGGCGACGGCGGTGTTCAAGGCTTATGCGGTGATGGTGGCGGCGCAGGGGTGAGACCGCGTGACCGGTCCGTCCACCTCTTGCCGCGCGGCCTGTGTGCGCTGCCTGCGCCCACAGTCGACCTGCGTGTGCGCGCTGGCGCGGCCGACCGCCCATCGCACCGAGGTGCTGGTGCTGCAGCATCCGCAGGAACAGCGCCAGGCGAAGAACAGTGTGGCGCTGCTGCGCCTGTCGCTGGCGCACTGCGAGGTGGTCGTCGGCGAGCGCTTTGCGCCCGCGGCGCTTGAGGCACTGCTGCGGCGCCGCGGGCGGGACACGCGGCTGCTCTACCCGGACGTGCCCGCCGCACCCGCGCCGTCGGCTCAGGCGACGACGGCCGGCGCGCCCCTGCTGCTGGTGGTGCTCGACGCGACGTGGCGCAAGAGCCTGCGCATGCTGCTCGAGCACCCGGCCCTGGCCGCGCTGCCGCGGCTGTCGCTGCAGGCGCCGGCGCCGACCCGCTACCGCGCGATCCGCGCGACGCCGCGAGCCGACCAGGTCTCGACGCTGGAAGCCACCGTGCAGGCGTTGGCCATGCTGGAGGGCCCGTCCTTCAACGCTGCGCCGCTGCTCGACGCCTTCGGCTGCTTCGTCGCGGGCGTGGCGGCTCGGCAGCGGCCTCAGGCGTCTGCGGGCAGGCGTCACGCTGACAACAGTCACTCGACCGCCGAAGACGGAATTTGAACGGCACTTAACTGTTGCTGACATTGACAACAATTCGCCAGTGTTGCTAGCATGAGCAACACGAAAGCCGAACTTCTGATGCGCGAGCGCCGCGTGTTGGCGACCGGCTTCATCGAAGTGATCGTCTGGCGGTTGCCGGAACCGGTGCGTGGCTCGACCCATGGCCTCAAATACCGGCTTGCCTACGTGGTCGAGGGCAACTGCGTGCTGCGCTACGACAACGAGGCCGGCAAGGGCGACCACAGGCACGTGGGCAGCAAGCAGATGCCCTTCGCGTTCGTCTCCGTCGAACAACTGCTCGACGACTTCTTCTCGGATGTCGCTTCTTGGCAGGGGGATTGAAATGAGTGCAGTGACGATCACCGTCGATTCGACCGAATCTTTCAAGCAGCGCGTGAAGGCTGCGTTCGCGGGCAAGCGGCAGCAGGAGCGGATCTCGTTCGAGTCGTTCGAGTTGCTGTGGAAGGTGCTCGCGCCAAACCGTATGGCGCTCGTGCGGACATTGACGGGTGCTGGGCCGGTCACGCTGCGCGAGGCCGCGCGACGCGTCGGCCGCGACGTGCGCGCCGTGCATTCGGACGTCCACATGCTGTTGCAGGCTGGCGTGCTGCGCAAGGATGATGAGGGCCGGATCGAGTTCCCGTACACCGCCGTGCACATCGACTTCATGTTGAAGACCGCGGCGTAGGTGTCGCGGCGCCTGAACGACTTATCGTGAAGATGGCGGTGCGGGCCGATCACCCAGTCGACTGGCTGACTTGCGGCGCTGTGCCGTTGGCGAAAGGCGGTGCCGGAGAGGCCGGAGAGCCAAAGTCGCTATATATCGATGCGTAAAAATCCTTGAAAACGCGAATTTGGCGTGATACGTTATAGCGGTGAGCGAAGTAAACCCCCTGCCAGCCTCGCGCGTCCGGCTGGCCGCCGTGCTGCGCGCAACAAGGGATGTGGTCTCGATTGAGGCCACGGCGAAGACGCTTGCCCTCGACAACACCGGCGCGGCCAAGCTCCTCTCGCGCTGGCGCAAACAGGGCTGGCTGCGCCGCATCGGGCGCGGCCTCTATGTCCCGGTCCCGCTCGACCTTGCTGGCAGCGAGCAGGTTGTCGAGGACCCGTGGGTATTGGTCCCGGCGCTGTTCGGCGAGTGCTACATCGGCGGGTGGACGGCCGCTCATCACTGGGACCTGACCGAGCAGCTCTTCAACGAAACGGTGGTTTTTACGACGCGGCGCGTCGGCGCGAAGCGCGCGAGTGCGCAGGGCGTGACCTTCCTTCTGCATCACATCGGCAAGCAACGCCAATTTGGACTGAAGTCCATCTGGCGCGGGTCGAAGCGCGTCAACGTCTCAGACCCCGCGCGCACGATGATCGACATGCTGGCGATGCCCGATACGGGCGGTGGCATCGATCACGTCGCCGATTGCCTCGCGGCACACGCGAAGTCCACCGCTTTTGACGGCAGTCTGCTGATCCGCTACGCGGAGCAGTTCGGCAACGGTGCTGTCTTCAAGCGGCTGGGCTTTCTTGCCGAGACGCACCTCCACAACAGAGACCTGGCCGAAGGCTGTGCGACACGCCTGACGCAGGGATACACGCAGCTCGATCCCGCTCGCCCGTCGCGCCACCTGCATACGACGTGGCGGCTGTGGGTACCCGAGCGCTGGCTGAAGGCTGCGCCATGATCGACAGGCGCGAGATTCTTGAAACTGCCTCGGCCCTCGGCCTGTTGCCGAATGTGGTCGAGAAGGACTACGTCCTGGGCTGGCTGCTCGCGGGGATCAATGCGCACGCCGAACTCGGCGGGTCATGGGTGTTCAAGGGCGGGACGTGCCTGAAGAAGTGCTACTTCGAGACCTACCGGTTTTCGGAGGATTTGGACTTCACGCTTCGCGAAGAAGATCATCTCGACGACGCGTTTCTCCGCCGCACGGTCGGGGAGGCAATTGCGTGGGTGGCCGATGCGTCTGGCATCCAGCTTCCGGCCGACCAGTTGAGCTTCGACATCTACGAGAACCCGCGTGGGCGCAAGTCCTGCCAGGGAAAGATCGGCTATCGCGGGCCAGTCTCGCCGGCCTCGGGCGCGGGGGGCTGGCCGAAGATCAAACTCGACCTCACGGCCGACGAACGCCTTGTTCTGCCCGCCGTACAGCGCGAGGTCTTTCATCCCTACACCGACCGTCCCGAGGACGGGATGCGAATCGCCAGCTATGCCTACGAAGAGGCATTTGGCGAGAAGATCCGGGCCCTTGCCGAGCGGACTCGTCCGCGCGACCTCTACGACGTGGTGAACCTCTACCGCCACGGTGACACGCGCCCCTCTGCTTCAGTGCTGCGCGATGTGCTGAGGCAGAAGTGCGACTACAAGGGCATCGCGCTGCCCAGCATGCAATCGCTCGAACCTCATCGCGCGGACCTCGAAGCGATGTGGGAGAGCATGCTGGCCCACCAGCTTCCGGTCTTGCCGCCGGTGGCCGATTTCTGGGCTGCTCTCCCTGAGATCTTCGCCTGGCTCATGGGAGGTTCGGAAGCGCCGCAACGCGCGCCGATCGAGGCGGGCTCGGCAGAGATCACCATCCGCAGCCGAGTACTGCCGATGTCCGTCCCGATGCGCGCCCGCGCGCCGCTGGAGGTCATCCGCTTCGCCGCAGCCAATCATCTCTGCGTCGATCTGACTTACGACGGCAGCGTGCGCCGCATCGAGCCCTACTCGCTGCGGCAAACAGCGGAGGGGAACTTCGTGCTGCACGCGATCCGCAGCGATTCCGGCGAGCACCGCTCATACCGCGTGGATCGCATGCAGGGCGCGTCGGTCACGCGCCAGTCCTTCACCCCGCGCTACCTTGTAGAACTCTCGGCGGAAGGCCCTCTTTCCATCGCATCAGCCCCTGCGCGTTCGGCCATTACCGCACCGCCGATGCGCGAGACACGCGCAGCGCCACACGCCCGGGCCAATGCACCCCCCCGCAACGACGGACCGACCTATGTCTACCGCTGCACTGTGTGCGGCAAGACATTCAACCGCAAGGCGATGGACGGGACACTGAACCCGCACAAGAACGCGAAGACGGGATACGACTGCTACGGGACCTACGGAACGTATGTGAAAACGAAGTACTAGCAAGAGGAGGGCGCATGACCGGGAACTTGGATACCTGGCTCGCGAGGTCCTATGTCAGCTGCGCCACCGACAGCGGCCTTTCCCGCCTACTATGGTTGCCGGCCGAATGGCCGCTTGCTGGCGGTCAGCGTGAGTAGAGCCGCTGGGAACGACAGACCGCAACCGCTGCGTTGCCGTCGTTCGGGCCGTCCAGCCGCGTCACACACCCGACAAAGCCGACAAGTGCAGCGCCGCGACGGGTCGCCCGCACTGAGCTCCAAACCCCGCCCCGCACCCAAGTGACTGATCCACCGTAGCTTTTCCCGGCGCCCCCGCACTGGCACGGTCCGTGCGAATGGCCTGTGCACACGCACGCCGGAGCGCCGACCGATGGACCCGCTGGACAACAGCCGCAGTAGCAAGCCGATCTACCTGGACTACGCGGCCACCACGCCGGTCGACCCGCGGGTCGTCGAGCAGATGGTGCCCTACCTGTACCAGCAGTTCGGCAACCCGGCCTCGCGCAGCCATGCCTACGGCTGGGCCGCCGAGCAGGCGGTGGAGGCGGCGCGCGAGCAGGTGGCGGCACTGATCGGGGCCGACCCGCGCGAGATCGTCTGGACCTCGGGCGCCACGGAGTCGAACAACCTCGCGATCAAGGGCGCCGCGTTGTTCCACCAGGCGCGCGGCAAGCACCTGGTGACGCTCAAGACCGAGCACAAGGCGGTGCTCGACACGATGCGCGAGCTCGAGCGCGACGGTTTCGAAGTCACTTATCTCGACGTGCGCGGCGACGGCCTGCTCGACCTGGCCGCGCTGCGCGCTGCGCTGCGGCCCGACACCACGCTGGTGTCGGTGATGGCCGTCAACAACGAGATCGGCGTCATTCAAGACCTGGCCGCGATTGGTGCGCTGTGCCGCGCGCAGGGGGTGCTGTTCCATGTGGATGCGGCGCAGGCCGCGGGCAAGCTGCCGATCGACCTGCGCACCCTGCCGGTGGACCTGATGAGCCTGTCGGCGCACAAGGCCTACGGCCCCAAGGGCATCGGCGCGCTGTGGGTGCGCCGCAAGCCGCGCGTGGCCGTGCTGTCGACCGGGGACGAGCTCGTGCCTCCGGGCGCTGCGCCGGGCCCGGGACAGATCGTCTCCTCCAACCACCTGGGCGTCGGCGCGCT
>CALMQI010000444.1 GCA_937871935.1 uncultured Burkholderiales bacterium | reverse complement strand
CCCGGGAGCCGCTGGATCACAGGCTGTAGTACATGTCGAACTCGACCGGGTGGGTGGTCATGCGGAATCGCGTGACCTCCTGCATCTTCAGCTCGATGTAGGCATCGAGGTAGGAGTCGGTGAAGACACCGCCCTTGGTCAGGAATGCGCGGTCCTTGTCGAGGTAGCCGAGCGCCTGGTCCAGGCTGTCGCAGACAGTCGGGATCTTCGCGTCCTCTTCCGGCGGCAGGTGGTACAGGTCCTTGGTGGCGGCCTCGCCCGGGTGGATCTTGTTCTCCACCCCGTCAATGCCGGCCATCAGCATGGCCGAGAAGCCGAGGTACGGATTGCAGGTGGGATCGGGGAAGCGCACCTCGATGCGACGGCCCTTCGGATTCGGCACGTACGGGATGCGGATCGACGCCGAGCGGTTGCGCGAGCTGTACGCCAGCTTGACCGGGGCCTCGAAGCCGGGCACCAAGCGCTTGTAGCTGTTGGTACCCGGGTTGGTGATGGCGTTCAGCGCACGGGCGTGCTTGATGATGCCGCCGATGTAGAACAGCGCGAACTCGCTCAGGCCGGCGTAGCCGTCACCGGCGAACAGGTTCTTGCCGCCCTTCCACACGCTCTGGTGCACGTGCATGCCGGAGCCGTTGTCGCCGACCACCGGCTTGGGCATGAAGGTCGCCGTCTTGCCGTAGGCGTGCGCCACGTTGTGGATGATGTACTTCTGCAGCATCAGCCAGTCGGCGCGCTGCACCAGCGTGCTGAAGCGGGTGCCGATCTCGCACTGCCCCGGCGCCGCCACCTCGTGGTGATGCACCTCGACCGGAATGCCCATCTGCTCGAGCAGCAGGCACATCTCGGAGCGCATGTCCTGGAAGCTGTCGACCGGGGGCACCGGAAAGTAGCCGCCCTTCACCGCCGGACGGTGGCCCATGTTGCCGCCTTCGAAGCTGGCGCCGGTGGACCAGGGCGCCTCCTCGGAGCCGATCTTGTACGAGGCGCCGGACATGTCGATGTTCCACTGCACCTGGTCGAAGATGAAGAACTCGGGCTCGGGGCCGAAGAAGGCCTGGTCGCCGATGCCGCTGGCCTTCAGGTAGGCCTCCGCGCGCTTGGCCAGCGAGCGCGGATCACGCTCGTAGGGCTTGCCGTCGCCGGGCTCGAGCACGTCGCAAGACAGAAAGAGCGTCGGCTCTTCGTAGAACGGGTCGATGTTGGCCGTGCCCGGATCGGGCATCAGCAGCATGTCGGACGCCTCGATGCCCTTCCAGCCGGCGATCGACGAGCCGTCGAAGGCGTGACCGGAGGTGAACTTGTCCTCGTCGAAGTGAGAGACGGGCACCGTGACGTGCTGCTCCTTGCCGCGGGTGTCGGTGAAGCGGAAGTCGACGAACTTGACTTCGTTGTCCTTCACCATCTTCATCACGTCAGCGACGGTCTTTGCCATCAGGGATCTCCTAGCGCTTTTCGCTTGTGTTTCGGGGTTGTGGGGGTGATTTGCAGGCCTGCGGCGACATCGGGCGAAGCCGCGTGACGCGAAGCACCCGGCAATCTAGCAGAAACCATGCCATTGACCGGGGTTGGCCGGTGCGGCCGAACACCAACCTGGCTCACGTCGACTGGCACGTATATGGTGCGAATCACGCACCGATACGGTTCCACAACCGGGAGAGTCAGCGCACCATCTCAGGGCCGAGTTTCGCACCCAGGTCGATCAGGCCGGCCCGCAGGCGCTCGAAGGCCGCGTCGAGCCCGACCGGAGCACCCTTGACGCCGAGCTCGATATGACGCCCGTATTGCGGGTGGTCCACGCTCGGCAGGCTAAACACCTTGACCGCCGGGAAGCGGGCCTCGATGTCCTCCATCAGCGGCGTCAGCGCCGCCTCCATGGCGCCCATCACGATGACCGAGCGCTCGCGCTGGGCGTGCCGCCCGTGCAGCGCGGCATAACGGGTGTCGAGCAGCCATTCGATCATCGGGTGCGCCATCACCGGAAAGCCGGGTACGAAGTGCACGTCGCCGACGCTGAAACCAGGGATCCTGTTGAACGGATTCGGCACGATCGCCGCGCCCTGCGGGAACATGCCCATGTTGAGCCGGTGCACGTTGTCGGGCCGATCGGGCTCGTACGGTGTGCCCTGCTCGGCAGCCACCTCGCGCATGCGCTCGCGAATGAGCGCCTCGGCCTGCGGATGCAGCACCAGCGGCAACCCGAGGGCCGCCGCGGCGCATTGGCGAGTGTGGTCGTCCGGCGTGGCGCCGATGCCGCCGCAGCTGAACACGATGTCGCCGCCGGCGAACGCATCGCGCAGCGCCGGCGTGATGTGCTCACGGCGGTCGCCCAGGTAACGCGCCCAAGCCAGTGCCAGCCCGCGCGCCGACAGCAGCTCGATCACGCGGGCCATGTGCTTGTCCTGCCGCTTGCCCGACAGGATCTCGTCGCCGATGACGATGAGGCCGATGTTCATGGTGCCGGCAGTATCGGCGGCGGCGCCGGTGCGGCGGCAAGCGCTGGCCCGACGGCGCCTGCGGCGCCGATGATCAAGCGCAGCAGCGACGGCATCAGCGCAGGTTGCCGGTGTGGCCGAGCGAATACCGGCCCGGCTGCGGCCACACGGTCAGGCCATGCGGCTCGATGCCGACCTTGACTTTGGCCACCGCGCCGTTGGAGGTATCGAAGCGATAGACCACATGGTCGAAACGACCGCCGAGCCACAGATATCTGCCGTCGGCCGTCAGGTTGCCCATGTCGGGGCTGCCGCCGCCCGGGATGCCCCAGCGCGCCACGATCTTCTCGGTGGCGAAGTCGAGCACCGCCACGCCGCCGGCACCGTTGGTCCCACCGTGGATGTCGTGCGAACCGCGGTTGATCACATACAGCTGCCTGCCATCGCGACTCGGGTACAGCCCGTGCGCGCCGATGCCGGTGGCGATGAAACCGACCTGCTGGAACGACTCGGGCTCGATCAGGTGGATGCCGTCGGCGGCCATGTCGGCCACGTAGAAGCGCTTGCCGTCGGGCGAGATTCGGATGTCCTGCGGCATGCCCTTCTTCGTCGTGCAGATCTCGGTCGCTCCCGGCTCCCAGATCTTGCCGGCCGGCGTCGGCCCGGCACTCTTGAAGCGGGTCGCCGGCATCTTGAGGCGCAGGTAGCCGAGCACCTTGCGATTGACGAGGTCGATCTTCGCCACCGAGCCCGAGAACTCGCAGGTGAAGATCGCGTAGCGCCCGTCGATCGAGAAGTCGGCGTGGTTGATGCCGGGGCAGCCCGGCACGTCGATCGAATACTGCAGCTTCATCGTCTGTGGCTCGCGGAAGTCGAGCCGCTTGCGCGCCTCAGCGACGACGATCGCCGACTGGCCGTCCGGCGTGAAGTACATGTTGTACGGGTCGTCGACCAGGATCGCCTTGCCCGGCTTGCCGGTGCGCGGATCGATCGGCGTCAGGCTGCCGTCGGTGCGGCGCTCGGCGTTATTGGTGGCCCACAGCGTGCGCAGGTCCCACGACGGCACGATGTGCTGCGGCCCGAAGCCGACCTTGAAGCGGTCGACCACCTTCATCGTCGCCGGATCGATCACCGTCACGTCGTTCGACTGCAGGTTGGGCACGTAGACGCGCTCGAGGTCGCCGCGCAGCGCAGGCGACACCTTGTCGGCGCTGGTCTCGCTATAGAGATTGCGTACATCCACCACCGCCGGCATGCCGGGCACGGTGTTCACCGCGGCCGCCATCGGGACGCTGGGCGTCGCCGCAGCCGGCGTGACAGTCACATGGCTGGCTGCACCCGCCGGCGCGGCGGTCTGCGCATCGGCGGCCACTGCCGCGGCCAGCGCCAGCAGCGTCAATGCCTTGGGCGCCCGGTGCGCCGTCGTCCCCGTCTGTTTCACCGTGTCTTCTCCCTCTCAGGGTCGGTTGCTGTTCGTCGATTCTTCGGGTGGATTGCCGCGCCGGCGGATGGCACTGACCGCCACGGCAACGATGTGCTCGACGCCCTCGCGGCCGAGCTCGGCGTTGGCGCGGCGCGGGTCGCCGTTCACGCCGCTGCCGGCAACCGGTGCGATACCCATCGTGTCGAGTCGCACCAGCGCCGGATCGACCGCCAGCGCAAGCGCGGTGTCGGCCAGGCCGGCATGCAGGCCGATCTCGTCGGCGCCGAAGCCCTTGGCCCTCAGCATCACGGCATAGTCGGACTGCGCCGCGCGATAGAACTCGCTCAATGCAAGCACTCGATAGGCCGGTCGGTGACCTGCCCCGCGATTGAGCTTGTCGGCCACGCGAGCCATCGCGGATTGATAGCCGCCATGGTCACCGAGCAGCACGATCCGGCGAAAGCCATGTCGACGCAGGCTGCGCACCGTGCCATCGAGCACGGCCTCGAACGCAGCGTCGGAGATCGTGATCGTGCCGGCCCAGCGCATGTGCTGCGACGGCGGCTCGATCGCGCCCTCGGGCACATAGGCCATCACCGGCGCGACGATGGCCTGCCCGAGCTGCCGCGCGATGCGACCGGCCAGCACGTGCACGCGCACGTTGTGCTTGCCGAGCACCATGTGCGCGCCGTTCTGCTCGGTACCGCCGATCGGCACCAGCGCAGTGGTCGCGCCGGCGGCAATGCGCTGGCGCAGTTCGGTGGAGGTCAGTTCCTCGAGGAATACGCTGTCGGGCGCCGCGTGCAGCGGTTGCGCCAGCGTGCAGGCCAGCGCGACGCCGAGCGCAGCGCGCACCCGGCGGGCGCGTTCACTCATCGTCGCCGCCGAGGATGCCCCCGAGCAGTCCGCCCGCGGCCATGCCGGGCAGGATCGAGCCCTCCTCGCGACCTCGTCCGCCGGCCTGCGGCGCGGCGGCGAACACGCGGCTGGCCAGGCGCGAGAACGGCAGGCTCTGCAGCCAGATCGTGCCGGGCCCGCTCAGCTTGGCGAAGAACAGGCCCTCGCCGCCGAACAGGGCGGTCTTGATCTTGCCGACGTACTGGATCTCGAAGTTCACGCTTGGCGAGTAGGCCACCACGCAGCCGGTGTCGACGAAGAGCGTCTGGCCCGCGGCCAGCTCGCGCTTCAGCACGGTACCGCCGGCGTGCACGAAGGCCAAGCCGTCGCCCTCGAGCTTCTGCATGATGAAGCCCTCGCCGCCGAACAGGCCGACGCCGAGCTTGCGCTGGAACGCGATGCCCACCGAGATTCCCTTCGCCGCGCAGAGGAACGAGTCCTTCTGGCAGAGGATGGTGCCACCGAGCTGGCGCAAGTCCAGGGGAACGATCCGGCCGGGATAGGGCGAGGCGAAGGCGACCTTGCGCCGTGTCGCGTCCTGGTTGCCGAACACCGTCATGAACAACGACTCGCCGGTGAGCACCCGCTTGCCGGCCGACATGAGCATGCCCATCAGACCGCTCTGCGGGGCATTGGATCCGTCGCCGAAGATGGTCTCCATCTCGATGCCGGGCTCCATGAAGAGAAATGCGCCGGCCTCCGCCACGCAGGCCTCTCCCGGGTCCAGGGCGATCTCGACGTACTGCATCTCCTCGCCGAAGATCTCGTAGTCGATCTCGTGCGCTGCGGTGCCGGGCGGTGGCGGTGGCGGTGCCGCGCCTCCGAACTCGGCGGCGAACTCTGGCCGCGTTCCCGCGGCGACCCAGCTCGCCATGCCGCTGGCGAAGACGTGGTCGGCTCGGGTCAGCCGGCCGGCCCGGATCCGCTGTCGAACGTCCTCGAGACTCATCGGCCCTTCCTGCTTGCCGGAAACTGCGACGTACCAGGCGTTCTGCTCGGTCATTCGTCCTCCAGGTGAAGTTGCCGGCGAGCGCCGGAATCCGAAGGCGCCAAGCCTAAGGGAGTTCGTGGCTGGCGCGGCTACACTTCCAGGGCATGAACGATGCCCTACCTCCCACCATCGACCGCAGCGCCCGCTCGCTGCTCGAGCAGTTCACCGGCACCTCGTCCGCCAGCGGAGACGCGGCGGGCCTCGACCGCTTCGCCGACCTGCTGGGCCCGCTGCCGGCCGCGGTTCAGATCATCACGACGTTTTGTGGCGGCGTGGCGGTCACGTCGACCCAGCCCGAAGCGGTGCGCGAGATGCTGACGTTCATGGCCTCGCCGGCCACCGCTGCAGTGAAGCACCGCAACGGCATGGAGCCGGCCTGAGAGGCTGAGAGG
>CALMQI010000443.1 GCA_937871935.1 uncultured Burkholderiales bacterium | reverse complement strand
CGGCCTGATGGGCCCCTACATGCGCCCCATTCCGACCGGCGCTTCGGCGGCGATGATCTTCTCGCTCGCGGTCGCCTTCATCGTCTCCCCGTGGGCGGCGTACCGGATCTTCAAGTCGCACAAGGCCCATGAGCCCGGCGAAGCCGAGGCGAAGGAGGGCTTCTCAACCAGGCTCTATCGCCGTTCGATGTCGGCGCTCGTCAGCCGTCCGTCCGCCCGCTGGGGCTTCTTCGCGCTGGTGATGGCGCTGCTGCTTTCGCTGCTCGACGAACTGTCGTCGGACGCGGCCGAGGATTTGTTGCGCGAGCGCGAGCCCGACTGGCGTTGCCGCCTCTGGTCCGGCTGGGCCTGCATTGCGCGAGCGGCTTGTCCAAGAATCGCTGCACCGGCGAGCACGCCGAGCGCGGTACCGAAGCCCCGGCTACGCTGGGCCTCGGCTGGAGATGGCGTCAGAACCAACCCGGCGCCTACGATCAATGAAATGGTCGAAATCGCCAATTTGCTGTCAGATATGTGCCGCATGAAGGCCTCCAGCGGTTGGGTATGGCAATTGGTCGTCGGCAACGCGACATTATTTTGTTCTTCATACTACTTCAAGTCGGGGCAGTCGAGCCATTCCGTACCGGTTCAATCGAGGCCCGCCAATGGTTGTTGACGATGACCCCGCCGCCGGGCTTGCTCGTCGCGTTGCCGCGTGGCACCTCGCACCGGCAGCCGGAGGAATCTCGAAATGAGCCGTAGGATCGTTCACGCCATCGCCCTGATGCTCATGTTCCTCGCGCCGGCGCCGGCTGCTTTAGCGCAGACGTCCGGCGGCAGTTGGGTGCTGCTGGGCACCATGTCGATCGACCTCGCCAGGAGCGAGCATGAGCATCAGTTTTCCGATCGCCAGATTCGCGGCGGGTCCCGGGCCCTGCGGCTCGTTGCCGGGACCCAGGGCCTGCTGCTCGACACGATCACCGTGACGTATGCGAACGGGCAGGTCGCATTCGAAGAAGAGCTGCCGCCATTGGCGAGCGGGGGGACGACGCGAGAGCTGTTCGAGCGGGACGACGCCCTGGTCGTCGATCGCATCGTACTGAAATACCGCGCACGGCCGGGCGCTGGATCGGCCACGATCGAAATCTGGGGATTGCCGCCGCTGTCGCGACCGCGGGCCGCAGCCGTCGGACCGGTCGATCAGAAAGGCTACCGCGAGCTTGGCGTGCTGTTTGGTACGACCCGCCGGCGCGACGGCACGGACCGCAACAAGAACGGCCGCAGGCTCGCCACCTTCACGGGGGCCGAGGATGGCAAGCTGACCCTGAGCGAACGCCCGGCGGTGACCGCGTGAACGACGCGTTCATCGTCGCGATCGTCGGTGCCGAGAGCACCGGCAAGACACGGCTCGCGCGCGAACTGAGCGACGCGCTGAGCCTGCGCACCGGCCTGCGTTCGACCTGGGTGCCCGAAGCGCTGCGCGAATGGTGCGACGCCCGCGGCCGCACGCCCCGCGCCGATGAACAAGCGGCGATCGCCGCCGAGCAGCACGCCCGCATCGATGCCGCGGCGTTCGTTCACGAGATCGTGGTGGCGGACACGACGGCGCTGATGACAGCGGTCTACAGCCGCCTGCTCTTCGGCGACGAGTCGCTGCGCGCCTACGCGGTGCAGCAGCAGCGCCGCTGCGCCCTCACGTTGCTGACCGCGCTCGACCTGCCCTGGCAGGCCGACGGCCTGCAGCGCGACGGACCGCACGTGCGTGCGCCGGTGGATGCGCTGGTGCGGCAGTGGCTGATCGAGCATGAACTCGAGTGGTCGGTGGTCGGCGGCACAGGCCCGCAGCGTACGCAGGCCGCGCTCGACGCCGTGGCGCCGCGCCTGCGTGCGCGTGGCACGCCGGGACGCGGCCTCTTCACGAGGCTGGCCGAGCGCAACGCGGCGCCGCTGGCCCGGCCTTGGTTCTGCGAGACCTGCGATTCGCCGGAGTGCGAACACGCGTTGCTGCAGCAGCGGCTATCGGGCTGAGCCGCGGGCGCGGCGTCGCACACTCAGTTCACCGCGTTCGAACCGCCGGCCTGGTCGTGCACCGGCGTGAACAGCCCGCCGGCATCCACCGCATCGAAGTGATAGAGGCGGCCGCAGAAGTCGCAGCCCACCTCGGCCTGGCCGCGCTCGACGATCAGCGACTCGACCTCCTCGCGACCGAGCCCGCGCAGCATGCCGGCGACACGTTCGCGCGAACAGGTGCACGAAAAGCGCGGCCGCAGCGGCGCGAACACACGCAGCGTCTCCTCCCAGAACAGGCGCCGCAGGATCTTCTCGGGCGTCAGCCCGAGCAGCTCCTCTCGCGTGAGCGTGGCGGTGAGCAGCGCGATGCGGTTGAAGTCCTCGCTGCGGCCGATCTGGTCCTCGTCGCCCGACTTCCACGCCGTACCGGACAGATTGGCCTCGCCCTGCGCGGGCAGGCGCTGGATCAGCAGGCCCGCGGCAGCCTCGTCGTCGGCGGCCAGCACGAGACGCGTGTCGAGCTGCTCGGACTGCAGCATGTAGTGCTCGAGCACCTGCGCCAACGCCTGCAACGGCTCGCGGCGGTCACCGTGCAGCGGCACCACGCCCTGGTACGGTTGCTGACCGGGCAGGCGATCGGTCGGGTCGAGCGTGATCGCGCAACGGCCGCCGCCGTGCACGTTGAGCAGCGCCTCCAGACGTGCGTCGGCCGGCACCTCGCCGACGATCTTGGCCGTCGAGCGATAGCCCAGATCCGAACGCGCCTCGGCCACCGCCAGCTTGACCGGCCCGTCGCCATGCATCTGCAGGATCAGCGCGCCGTTGAACTTGATGTTGGCCTGCATCAGGCAGGCGGCCGCGCTCATCTCGCCGAGCAGCACACGCACCGGCGCCGCGAACGCGTGCCCGCCGTCGCTGGCCGTCGCCCGGCGCGACAGCAGTTCGCGCCAGCCTTCGCGCAGCTGCACCAGCGCCCCGCGCACGGGCAGGCCTTCGAAGAGGAACTTGTGCAGACTGTCGGGCATGGCTTCTTTGAGGGAGCGATCGGATGAGCTGGCTTCGCCCGGAGCCCGAGCACTGCGCCGAATATCATCGCAGAGATGGAACTGCGACACCGTGCTCTCGAGTTGCTGGCCGGCGCGGATGTCGCGGCCAAGGTGGATGGTGCGCGCGCCCTGGGCTTGAAGGCAGCCGATCACACGCTGGACCCTGACGCCATGCTCGACGCCGCCGCGCAGGCCTTGCCCGGCCGGCCCGTCCTGCCTCGACTGGTCGAGCCGGCCCGGGTGCCGCAGCGCTCGGCCTTCACGCCGGACGGGCGCGCTGCGCTGCTGCACGCGGTGGCGCACATCGAATTCAACGCGATCAATCTGGCGCTGGATGCGATCTGGCGCTTTGCCGGGCTGCCACCGGACTACTACGCCGACTGGGCCCGCGTCGCCAGCGAAGAGGCGCTGCATTTCTCGCTGGTGCAGCAGCACCTGCACACGATCGGCCGGCATTACGGCGAGTTCGACGCCCACGACGGCCTGTGGACGATGGTCGAGCGCACGCGGAGCGACGTCGTCGCGCGCATGGCGCTGGTGCCGCGCACGCTCGAGGCGCGCGGCCTCGACGTGACGCCGGCGATGCGATCGAAGTTCGCCGCGGCCGGCGACACGCGGGCAGCCGAGATCCTCGACGTGATCTTGCGCGACGAGATCGGCCACGTGGCCATCGGCAACCGCTGGTACCGCTGGTTGTGCGCGCGCGATCGGCTCGATCCGGTCGCGCACGCGCTGCAACTGGCCCGGCAGCACCGCGCACCACCCCTGCGGCCGCCGTTCAACCGCAGCGCCCGGCTGGCCGCGGGCTTCTCGGCCGACGAGATCGATCGCCTGGAAAGCGCCGCGCGCGCGGCGGCAGTGCCGCCTCGCTAGCCGCGCGGGTGGTGCTGCGCGTGCAGCTGGCGCAGCCGCTCGCGCGCGACGTGGGTGTAGATGGTGGTGGTGGAAATGTCCGCGTGGCCGAGCAGCATCTGCACCGCACGCAGGTCGGCGCCATGGTTCAGCAGGTGCGTGGCGAAGGCATGGCGCAGCGTGTGCGGCGACAGTGCGGCGCGCAAACCGGCGGACAAGGCCTGGCGCTTGATGATCTTCCAGAACATCTGGCGCGTCATCGCCGCGCCGCGCGCAGTGACGAACAATGCGTCGGTCGTCTGGCGGCCGAGGATGGCCTGGCGGGCCTCGCGCAGGTATCGCTCGATCCACGCCTGCGCCTCGGCGCCGAACGGTACCAGGCGCTCCTTGGAGCCCTTGCCCATGACACGCAGCACACCTTCGTTGAGCGACAGGTGCACCGACAGCAGCGCGACCAGCTCGCTGACGCGCAGGCCGCTCGCATACATGAGCTCCAGCATCGCGCGGTCGCGCAGGCCGAGCGGCGTGTCGACGTCGGGCGAGCGCAGCAATGCGTCGACCTGGGCCTCCGACATCGTCTTCGGCACCCGCATCGGCTGCCTGGCAGAGGCCAGCCGCAGCGTCGGGTCGGCGGCGACAAGGTGCTCGCGCAGCGCCCAGCGGAAATAGCGCTTGAACACGCTCAGGCGTCGATTGGCCGTGGTGGCCCGGCTCGCGCCATGGCGATGCGCCATGTAGGCCAGCAGGTCGGACTCGACGCTGCTGTCGATGGTGCGCGCCTGCGTGTCAGCCAGCCAGCGCGCGTACAAGGTCAGGTCACGCGCGTAGGCCGCAGTGGTCTGCGCGGCCAGCCCGTCCTCCAGCCATAACGCTTCGCAGAAGCGGCGCACGCCGGCCTGACTGGTCCGCAGCGCCGGCTGCGGCGATGCGGCGGTGACCTCAGCGAGCACGGTGCTGGCTTCGCCAACGCCGCAATTCGGCGTCCAGCGCCCCGCCCGCGTCGTCCTCGGCCCAGGCTTGCTGGATCGGCGTCGCAGGCAAGCCCAGTTCCGTCAGGCCCGGCAAGGCGCCACCGGCGACGTTGGGGCGGGCCATCGAGCGCAGGTTGTCGCGCGACATCAAGGGTTCGCCGGGCAGGCGCTCGAGCAGCCAGGCCTGCGCAGCGCCGAGCGGCGCGGGCAAGCCGATCACCGGCCGCGCATGGCCGCTGCGTTGGCCCGCCAGGCGAACCAGTTCGGCCAGTGTGTAGACCTGCGGACCCGCGATCTCGTAGGTGCGTCCGATCGTCTGCGGATCGGCCACGCAACGCTGCAAGGCCGCCGCCACGTCGCGCACCCACACCGGCTGGAACTTCGCCGTCGCGCACGGCAGGGCCAGCAACGGCAGCACGCGCTGCAGCCGGGCGAACAGGTTGAGGAAGCGATCCTCCGCGCCGAAGATGACCGACGGGCGCAGGATCGTCAGCGGCACGCGCGCCGCCTGCAGCGCCAGCTCGCCCTCGGCCTTGCTGCGCAGGTAATCCGACGCCGCGCCCGGCCCGACGCCGAGTGCGCTGACATGGATCACCCGCCCGGCGCCCGCTGCGTGACAGGCGGCGCCGAGCCGGCGCGGCAGCTCGACATGCACGCGCTCGAAGGCTGCCGGCGTGCCGTGCAGGATCGCGATCAGGTTGACCACCACGTCGGCATCGACGACCAGTCGGGCCAGCACGTGCGGGTCGTGCACATCGGCCTCGAGCAGCTCGAGATTCGGCATCGTGCGCAGCGCCGAGCCCCGGGCGGCACGGCGCGTCGGCACCCGGAAGTGCCAGGCCACGTTGTCGGCGGCGCAACGGCTCAGGAAGGCCCGGCCGACAAAGCCGGTGCCCCCGAGCACGACGATTCGGCGCGCCATGCGGGCGGTCTCAGTCGGGTTGGGGCTCACGCGCAGTATTGTGCGCGCGGGCCCGGGCCTTCCAGGCAGCCCGGCGTTGCCGTCGTTTCAGCGCTGCGTCGAAGGCGTCGCCGCCTCGAGCGCCCAATCGATGTGCTCGCGCAGCAGCGCGTCGGCCGCAGGCCGGGCATCACGCAACGCCTGCTCGATGACCGTGGCGTCGTGAGCGGGCAACGCGCGCAGCGCATTGCCCAGTGCGACAGCCAGGTTGCGGCGCCAGCGCGACCAGCCGATGCGGCGAATCGCGCTGCCCTCGGTGCGGCGCAGGAATTCGCCCTCGCGCCAGGCCCACAACGCGAGCAGCGTCGGCCCGGTCCACTGCGCTTTTGCATCGAAGTCAGGCAGGCTCGATCGCCCGGCGTATTTGTTCCACGGACAGACGAGCTGGCAATCGTCGCAGCCGAGGATGCGGTTGCCCATCGCCGCGCGCAGCTCGCGCGGTATGGCGCCGGCATGCTCGATCGTCAGGTAGGAGATGCAGCGCCGCGCATCGAGTCGATACGGCGCCACGATCGCGCGCGTCGGGCACACGTCGAGGCAGGCCTGGCAGCTGCCGCAGTGCTCGCCGGCGGGCGGCGTGAGCGGCAGAGCCAGGTCGACGAAGATCTCGCCGAGGAAGAACATCGAGCCCGCTTCGCGCGACAGGGCCAGCGTGTGCTTGCCGCGCCAACCCTGGCCGCTGCGTGATGCCAGTTCGACCTCGAGCACCGGAGCCGAGTCGGTGAAGACACGATGGCCGAACGGACCGATGGCTTGCGCCAGCCGGTCGGCGAGCCGCTGCAGCCGCTGACGCAGCACCTTGTGGTAGTCGCGACCGCGGGCATAGATCGAGACCACGGCCTGGCCGGACTCGAGCTGACGCCGTGTCTCGACACCGACCCAGTCGGCTGCACTGGCGCGCGGCAGGTAGTTCATGCGCGCGGTGATCACGCGCACGGTGCCGGGCACCAGCTCCGCCGGCCGCGCGCGCTTCATGCCGTGTGCGGCCATGTAGCCCATCTCGCCATGGAAGCCGGCCGCGAGCCAGGCGCGCAGGCCGGGCTCGGCGGCACCCAGATTCGCGTCGGCCACGCCGATCTGTGAAAATCCAAGCTCCAGCGCCCAGATGCGCAGCTGCGCCAGGGTCGCGTCGCCATCGATCGAGGTGGCCTGCGGCTCGTCTTCGTGACCCATACGCCGATTCTAGGAAGCCGCCACTGTGTTTGGTCCGACGAGACCGAATGTGCTGCCTTCGCCGCCGCACTGGCCGCCAACCCGGCGTTGAGCGACGCATTCATCGCGCTGGAAGGGCCGCTCGGCGCCGGCAAGACCACCTTCACGCGCCACCTGCTGCGTGCGCTCGGTGTGGACGGACGCATCAAGAGCCCGACCTACGCGCTGCTCGAACCCTACGAGGTCGACGGACGCACCGTCTCGCACCTGGACTTCTACCGCTTCGACGACCCGCGCGAATGGATCGACGCCGGCCTGCGCGACGTATTTGCCGCGCCCGGACTCAAGATCGCCGAGTGGCCCGACCGGGCCGCTGCCGTGCTGCCGCCGGCCGACCTGCTGATCCGCATCGAGCCGCAGATCGATGAAACACGGCGTATCGAGGTCAACGCCTGCACGCCGCGCGGCGTGGAGTTGCTGTGATTCAACGGCGCCAGTGGATGCTCAGCGGCGGCGCACTCGTGCTGTCGCTCGGTGCGCACGACATCGTCTTCGGCGCAGCGATCGTCGCGGTGCGCGTCTGGCCCGCCGCCGAGTACACACGGGTGACGATCGAGTCCGATCTGCCGCTGGCCGTCAAGCATTTCGTGATGTCGGAGGGTCCGCCGCGACTGGTCGTCGACATCGACCAGCTCGAGCTGAGCCCGACGCTGCGCGAGCTGGTCGGCAAGATCCGCGCGGACGACCCCTTCATCGCCGGTGTGCGTGTAGGCCAGAACCAGCCGCGCGTCGTGCGCCTGGTGGTGGACCTGAAACAGGGCACCGCGCCGCAGCAGTTCACGCTGCCGCCGGTGGCAGCGTATGGGCACCGGCTGGTGTTCGACCTGTATCCGTTGCAGGAACGTGACCCGCTGCTCGAGCTCATCCGCGACAAGGAACGCGCCGAGAAGCAGGCCGAGCAAGCCGTGCGCGATTCACTGGGCGAGTTGATGCGGCGCGCCGAGCGCGGCGACATGGGCGCCGCGTCGGCGCCGCGGCGGTCGGCAGCGCCGCCGGCGCTCGGCACGCCTGCGCCACTGCCACCACCGTCGGCGGAGATCCGGCGCAAAGTCGAGCGGCTCACCGTGGTCGCCATCGACCCCGGCCACGGCGGCGAGGACCCTGGCGCCATCGGGCCCAGCGGACTGAGGGAAAAGGACGTCGTGCTGGCGGTGGCGCTGAAGCTGCGCGATCGCCTGAACGCCCTGCCCGGCACCCGGGCCATGCTGACCCGCGACGCCGACTACTTCGTGCCGCTGCACGAGCGCGTGCGCAAGGCGCGCCGCGTGCAGGCCGACCTGTTCGTCTCGGTGCATGCCGACGCCTTCCTGACGCCGAAGGCGCGTGGGGCGTCGGTCTTCGCGTTGTCATCCGGCGCCGCCACCAGCGCGGCCGCGCGCTGGATGGCCGACAAGGAAAACGCTGCCGACATCATCGGCGGCGTCAATCAACGTGCGGTCAAGGACGCCCAGGTGCTGCGGGCGTTGGTCGAGATGAGCACGGCGGCGCAGATCAAGGACAGCCTGCGCGTCGGCCACGAGGTGCTGCGCGGCATCGGCAAGATCGGCCACTTGCACAAGAGTGCGGTCGAGCAGGCCGGCTTTGCGGTGCTGAAGGCGCCCGACATCCCGTCGATCCTGGTCGAGACCGCCTTCATCTCGAACCCCGAGGAAGAGCGGCTGCTGCGCAGTGCGCGCTACCAGGACAAGCTGGTCGATGCCCTGGTCGCCGGCATCCGGCGTTACTTTGCCAGGCACCCGCCGCTGCCGCGGCAGCGCGTGCTGTAGCGGCGCCCGCGTCTGGTCAGACCGTGCGCGTGCGGCGCGAGCGCCACAGCCCCAGCAGGGCCAGCGCCCCGGGCAGCAGCACCAGCGCCCAGATGATCTTGCTCAGGTGCGTCTGCACCCAGGCGATGTTGCCGAACAGGTAGCCCGCCGTCACCAGCGACAGCACCCACAGCGCGCCGCCCGTCACGTCGTAGAAGGTGAACTTCGCGCGCGTCATCTGCGCCACGCCGGCGACGAAGGGAGCAAACGTGCGCAGGAACGGCAGGAAGCGTGCGACAACGATCGTCACGCCACCGTAACGCTCGTAGAAGGCATGGGCCTGCCGAAACGCGCGCTTGTTGAAGAAGCGCGACTGCTCCCACTGGAACACCTGCGGCCCGATGAAGGAGCCGATCGTGTAGTTGGTCTGGTTGCCGAGGATGGCCGCCGCGATGAGCAGCGCCACCACCAGCGGGTAGCTCATCAGGCCCGCGCCGCACAACGCGCCGACGATGAACAGCAGCGAGTCGCCGGGCAGGAACGGCATCACCACCAGACCGGTCTCGACGAAGATGATCAGGAAGAGCAGCGCGTAGACCCAATTGCCGTACAGCTCGACGAATTCGCGCAGATGGCGGTCGACGTGCAACACGAAGTCGATGAGGAAGGCAACGATCTCCATCGGGGGCATTATCCAGGGCCGCGCCCTCCCCCTCCTACAATCGCCGTGATGCATGCCGACGTCATCCGCGCACGCCGTCCGATTCGGGAACTGCCTCACGAACTGGTGAGCCAGATCGCCGCCGGCGAGGTGGTGGAGCGGCCCGCCTCGGTGGTGCGCGAACTGGTCGACAACGCGCTCGACGCCGGCGCCACGTCGATCGTCGTGCGGCTCCTTGCCGGCGGATCACGCGCCATCGTGGTCGAGGACGACGGCATCGGCATTCCGTCCGACGAGCTGGCGCTGGCGCTGCGCCGCCACGCGACCAGCAAGATCGCCTCGCTCGACGAGCTCGAATCGGTGGCGACGATGGGCTTTCGCGGCGAGGCGCTGGCCGCCATCGCGTCGGTGTCGGAGCTGGCGATCGTGAGCCGCACCGCCGACGAGGATCGCGCCTGGCGCGTCGACGCCCGCACCGGCGAGCTGGGCCCGGCGGCGCGTGCCCGCGGTACGACGGTCGAAGTGCGCGAGCTCTTCTTCAACACACCGGCGCGCCGCAAGTTCCTGAAGACCGACGCGACCGAGCTCGCACATGGCGTCGAGGCGCTGCGCCGCCACGCGCTGGCCCGGCCCGACGTGAGCTTCGTGCTGTGGCACGACGGCAAGCCGGTGCAGCAGTGGCGCAGTGCGACGCCGGAGCAGCGGCTGCGCGACGTGCTCGGCGACGACTTCATCGCCGGCAGCCGCGTGCTGGCCAGCGAGGCCGGACCGGTGACGCTGCATGGCCGCATCGGGCTGCCCGACCTGGCCCGCTCGCGCGCCGACCAGCAGTACCTGTTCGTCAATGGTCGTCACGTGCGCGACCGGCTGGTCGGCCACGCCGTGCGCTCGGCCTACGACGACGTGCTGCACGGGCAGCGCCAGCCGGTGTATGCGCTCTTCCTGCGCATCGCGCCCGAAGCAGTGGACGCCAATGTGCACCCGACCAAGATCGAGGTGCGCTTTCGCGACGGCCGCGCGGTGCACCAGGCGGTGCAGCGCGCCGTCGAGGCCGGACTGGCCCCGTCGCGCGCGGCGTCCGCGGGCGTGACCACCGCGACCGCGTCGCCTGCCGCGCCCTGGCGCAGCGCGTCGCCGCCTCCTTCGGCGTCGGCAATCAGCGCCCGTTTCGAAGCCTGGGAGCCGCTGCCCGACTGGCCCTTGGCCGGTGTCGCTGCGCCGAGCGCAGTACAGGCCGATGACCTCGCGTCGGCGACCGCCCCGTCGGCATGGCCGCTCGGTCGCGCACTGGCCCAGCTGGGCGGGGCCTACGTGCTGGCGGAGAACGATCACGGCCTCGTCGTCGTCGACATGCACGCGGCGCACGAGCGCATCGTGTACGAGCGACTGAAGGCGCAGAGCGGCGGGCCGGCGCTGCAGGCGCAGCCGCTGCTGATCCCGGTGACCTTCGCCGCGACGCCCGAAGAATTGGCCAGCGCGCAGGTGGCGCAGGCCTCGCTGCTGGAGCTCGGCCTGGACGTGACCCCCTTGAGCGCCGGTACGCTGGCCGTGCGCAGCCGGCCGGCGGCGCTGCCCGATGCCGATCTGGTCGAGCTGACGCGCGCAGTGCTGGCCGATCTGGCGCACACCGAGTCGAGCCGCGTCGTGCAACGCGCCCGCGACGACCTGCTGGCCACCATGGCCTGCCATGGCGCGGTGCGCGCCAACCGCCGGCTGACGATCGAGGAGATGAATGCGCTGCTGCGCCAGATGGAACGCACCGAACGGTCGGATCAGTGCAACCACGGACGGCCGACCTGGCGGCAGATCACGTTAAGGGAACTCGACTCCCTCTTCCTGCGTGGGCGATGACGACGATGACACACCTCTTGCGCAAGCACTGGCGGCGGCTGCTCGGCGCCGGCTTGGCGGCGACCCTTGTCCTTTCGGCCGGCTGCGCGGTGCTCGACGAGCAGCAGCGCAAGTGGATCTTCCAGCCGAGCAAGCAGAGCTGGTGGGGCGGTACGGCGGCGGCCGACGGCATGCTGGACCGCTGGATCGACTTCGTGCCGCCGGGCGACAGCGAACCGGTGCGGCTGCATGCACTGTGGCTGCCACAGGAGCGGGCGGACGCGCCGGTGCTGCTGTACCTGCACGGCGCGCGGTGGGACGTGCGCAGCAGCGCCTTTCGCATGCGGCGCATGCACGAGCTCGGCTTTGCGGTGCTCGGTCTCGACTACCGCGGCTTCGGCCAGAGCACCGACACCCTGCCCTCCGAATCGTCCGCCTGCGCGGATGCCCGGGCGGCCTGGGAGTGGCTGGGCCGCGAGGCGCCCGACGCGCCGCGAATGATCTACGGCCATTCACTGGGCAGTGCAATCGCCGTGAACCTGGCCGCCGACGTCGACGACGAGCGGGGCGTGATGCTCGAGGGCAGCTTCCCGTCGGTGCTGGACGTCTTCAACAGCATGCGCTGGGGCTGGCTGCCGCTCGGGCCGCTGATCACCCAGCGCTTCGATGCCGCCAAGCGCATCGCGGAGATCGGCTCGCCGGTGCTCGTGGTGCATGGTTCGAGCGACCGGCTGATCAAGCCCGAACTCGGGCGCGCGTTGTTCGAGCGTGCGAAGTCGCCCAAGCGCTTCGTGCTGGTGCCCGGCGGCTCGCACCACGACACGCATGTGGTGGGCAGCGCGCAGTTCCGCGAGGCCTTGCAAGAGCTGTTTGGGTTGACCGCCTGAGGCAGCCGACGCCGCAAGCCGGCGCCGCGGTTACGATGAGCGGATGAACCTCATCCGCCTCCCTGACAGCGCTGCGCAGCGAGCATCCCAATGAGCTCGCCTCCTTCAACCGCCACGCAATTGGCCGACTGCACCGCCACAGAGTTGCTGGCGCTGTACCGCGAGAAGAAAGCCTCGCCGCTGGAAGCCACCCGCGCGGTGCTGGACCGCATCGACAGACTCAACCCGCAACTCAATGCGTTCTGTCTGGTCGCGCATGAATCGGCGTTGGCGCAAGCGCGCGACAGCGAATCGCGCTGGCTGCGCGGCGCGCCAATCGGTGAACTCGATGGCGTGCCCACGTCGATCAAGGATATTCTGCTGACCAAGGGTTGGCCGACATTGCGTGGCTCCAAGGCGACTTCGCCCAACCA
>CALMQI010000442.1 GCA_937871935.1 uncultured Burkholderiales bacterium | reverse complement strand
AAGTTGATGTTGCGGCCCAGGCTCGCCAGCGCGGCGAACGTGAAGCGCAGCGCATCGGCGCCGTAGCCCGGAATGCCGTCGGGGAACTCCTTCTCGGTCGACTTGCGGATCACCGGCGCTGCTTCTGGCTTGCGCAACCCAGTGGTGCGCTTGTCGAGCAGGGGCTTCAGCGCAATGCCGTCGATCAGGTCCACCGGATCGAGCACGTTGCCTTCGCTCTTGCTCATCTTCTTGCCATGCGAATCGCGCACCAGGCCGTGGATGTAGACATGGCGGAACGGCACCTGGCCGGTGAAGTGCGTCGTCATCATGATCATCCGGGCGACCCAGAAGAAGATGATGTCGTAGCCGGTCACCAGCACGCTGGAGGGCAGGAACAGATCCTGCTCGATCGTCTTCGCCGGCCAGCCGAGCGTGGAGAAGGGCACCAGCGCCGACGAGTACCAGGTGTCGAGCACATCCTCGTCGCGCGTCAGCGTGCCGGTGTAGCCGGCTGCCGCCGCGCGGCGGCTCGCCTCGTCTTCGTCGCGTGCGACGAAGAGCTCGCCGCCGCTGCCATACCAGGCCGGAATCTGGTGGCCCCACCACAGCTGACGCGAGATGCACCAGTCCTGGATGTTGTGCATCCACTGGTTGTAGGTGTTGACCCATTGCTCGGGCACGAAACGCACGGCGCCCGAGTCGACCGCATCGATCGCCTTGGCCGCAATGCTCTTGCCGTCGCGTCCCGGCTTGCTCAGCGCCACGAACCACTGGTCGGTGAGCATCGGCTCGACGATCTGCCCGGTGCGGGCGCAGCGCGGCACCATCAGCCGGTGCTTACGGGTCTCGGCCAGCAGGCCCTGGGCGTCGAGGTCGGCGACGACACGCTTGCGTGCTTCGAAGCGGTCGAGTTCACGATAGACCGCGGGCGCCAGCTCGTTGACCGTCGCATCGAGCGCGAGCACGCCGATGATGGGCAGGCCATGGCGCCGGCCCACCGCATAGTCGTTGGCGTCGTGCGCTGGCGTGACCTTGACGACACCGGTGCCGAACTCACGGTCGACGTACGCGTCGGCGATCACCGGGATCTCGCGCTCGGTGAGCGGCAGCTTGACCCGCTGGCCGACCAGCGCGGCGTAGCGCTCGTCATCGGGGTGCACCATCACCGCGGTGTCGCCGAGCATCGTCTCGGGCCGCGTGGTGGCCACGGTGAGGTGGCCCGAGCCGTCGGCCAGCGGGTAGCGGATGTGCCAGAGGAAGCCGTCTTCCTCCTCGCTCTCCACCTCGAGGTCCGACACCGCCGACTTGAGCACCGGGTCCCAGTTGACGAGTCGCTTGCCGCGGTAGATGAGGCCCTCGTCGTACAGGCGCACGAAGGTCTCGGTGACGATGGTCGAGAGCTTGTCGTCCATCGTGAAGTACTCGTGCGCCCAGCTCACGCTGTCGCCCATGCGGCGCATCTGCTGCGTGATGGTGGCGCCGGAGGTCGCCTTCCAGTCCCACACCTGGGCGACGAAGTTCTTGCGGCCGAGGTCGTGGCGCGACAGGCCAGCCTCCTGCAGCTGGCGCTCGACAACGATCTGCGTCGCGATGCCGGCATGGTCGGTGCCGGGAACCCACAGCGTGTTGAAGCCGCGCATGCGGTGGTA
>CALMQI010000441.1 GCA_937871935.1 uncultured Burkholderiales bacterium | reverse complement strand
CCAAGCGCTTCAAGGTCGAGGAGGTGTGGCCCGCCGAGCTGATCGCCAAGAAGCCTGAAGTTGCCGGCAAGACGCTGTACGACGTGCTGTTCGCCAACGGCGTGGTCAACAAGTTCCCGCTGTCGGAGTGCCAGCGCGTCAACGCGCATGCGATCGCCGACTACAAGAACGACGAGTCCGAGTCGTTCGGCTGCTACGTGCAGAAGGGGTTGTTCGAGGAGTACGCGGCGTTCGGCCGCGGCCACGCGCACGACCTGGCCGACTTCGACACCTATCACAAGGTGCGCGGCATGCGCTGGCCGGTGGTGGGCGGCAAGGAAACGCTGTGGCGCTTTCGCGAGGGCTACGACCCGTACGTGAAGGTCGGCGAAGGCGTGCGCTTCTACGGCTACCCCGACGGCAAGGCCAAGATCTTCGCCTTGCCGTACCAGCCGGCGGCCGAGGAGCCCGACAAGGACTACGACCTGTGGCTGTGCACCGGCCGCGTGCTGGAGCATTGGCACACCGGCACGATGACGCGACGCGTGCCCGAGCTGTACCGCGCATTTCCCGACGCGGTGGTGTGGATGCACGAGAAGGACGCGGCTGCGCGCGGCCTCAAGCACGGCGACCCGGTCAAGGTGGCGAGTCGGCGCGGCGAGATCGCGCTGCGCGTCAACACGCGCGGGCGCAACAAGGTGCCCGAGGGGCTGGTCTTCATTCCGTTCTTCGACGAGCACCGCCTGGCCAACAAGCTGACGCTCGATGCCACCTGCCCGATCAGCAAGGAGACCGACTTCAAGAAGTGCGCAGTGAAAGTCGTGAAGGCCTGACCTCGGCTCGCAGCTGTTGAGAGTGCCATGAACCCGAGGCGTCAGTTCGTGCTCGAGGCCGCGCGGCTGGCCTGCGGTGTCGGCGTCGTCGGTCTTGCGCTCGGGCTGCAGGCACGCGACGCCCGCGCGCGGCCGGCGCAGGCAGTGCGGCCACCCGGCGCGCTGGCGGAGGGCGACTTCCTCGCCGCGTGTGTGCGCTGCGGGCTGTGCGTGCGTGATTGCCCGTACGACATCCTGAGCCTGGCCGGCATCGACGAGCCGGTGGCCAACGGCACGCCGTACTTCGTGGCGCGGCAGACGCCGTGCGAGATGTGCGTGGACGTGCCCTGCGTGAAGGCCTGCCCGAGCGGCGCGCTCGACCCGCGGCTGACCGACATCCTGCAGGCGCGCATGGGCCTGGCGGTGCTGGTCGACCACGAGAACTGCCTCAACTTTCTCGGCCTGCGCTGCGACATCTGCTACCGCGTATGCCCGGTGATCGACAAGGCGATCACGCTGGAGCAGCAGCTCAACGAGCGCACCGGCAAGCACGCGATGTTCATCCCCACGGTGCACTCCGACGCCTGCACCGGCTGCGGCAAGTGCGAGAAGGCGTGCCCGCTGGAAGTGGCGGCGATCAAGGTCTATCCGATCGACCTCGCCAAGGGCGAGCCGGGCCGGCACTACCGCCTGGGCTGGATCGAGAAAGACAAGGCCGGCCACAGCCTGGTCGCGCCCGAGCCCGAGCACCGCTACAACCTGCCCGAGGGCCTGCACTACGAGCCGGGCCGCGGGCTGTCGGGCGCGGCGGCTTCGGCGCCCTCGGTGCCCCTTGCACCGGCCCCCGCCGTGCCGCGGGCGCTGCAGGGAGACAAGCTGTGATCAAGGTGCGCGTCGGCGCCGACGCGCGGGCCGCCAAGGGCTGGCTCGGCGCGCATCGCTGGCTGCTGCTGCGCCGGCTCAGCCAGCTGGGCATCGTGGCGCTGTTCCTGGCCGGGCCCTGGTTCGGCCTGTGGCTCGTCAAGGGCAATCTCGCGTCGAGCCTCACGCTCGGCGTGCTGCCGCTGACCGATCCGTATGTCGCGCTGCAGTTGCTGCTGGCCGGGCATGCGCCGCGCACCACGCTGCTGCTGGGTGCGGCGATCGTGCTCGTGTTCTATCTGCTGGTCGGCGGTCGCAGCTACTGCGCCTGGGTCTGCCCGCTGAATCCGGTGACCGATGCCGCCGCGTGGCTGCGCCGGCGCTTCGGCATTCGCACCTCGTCGCGGCTGTCGCGCGACACGCGGTTCTGGCTGCTGGCGATGACGCTGGTGGTCGCCCTCGTCAGCGGCAGCATCGCGTGGGAGCTGGTCAACCCCGTGTCGCTGACGCAGCGCGCGCTGATCTTCGGCGGCCTGGCGGCGTGGGCGGTGGTGTTCGCCGTGTTCGCCTTCGACCTGTTCGTCGTGCAGCACGGCTGGTGCGGCCACCTGTGCCCGGTGGGTGCCTTCTACAGTCTGCCGGGGCGCTTGAGCGTGCTGCGTGTGGTGGCCGTGCAGCGCAGCGCGTGCAACGACTGCGCCGATTGCTACGCCGTGTGTCCCGAGTTCACGATCATCAAGCCGGCACTGAAGGCCGTCGACGGTGCCGGCCCGGTGATCCAGTCGTCACAGTGCACCAACTGCGGCCGCTGCATCGACGTCTGCTCGAAGGACGTGTTCGGTTTCGGCACCCGCTGGTCGCGTGAAGACGCGGCCGCCCTCCACCGTCGAGCCGCCGCAGAGGCCGGCTGACACCCATACCCCCGGACGCTGCGAAAGGAATCAGCATGACCCGAATGAAGGCACTCACGTTCACCGCCGCACTGGTGCTGGCCGTCGTCGGCTGCGCGCAGTTCGCCGGCGTGCACACGCTGCGCGGCACCGACGCCGCCACGACAGACCTGGCGCCCGATGCCAAGGCCTACGCCGGCAAGCGACCCGGCAGCCAGCCGGCAATCGTGCGCACCTTCAACGAACAGCCGCCGCTGGTGCCGCATGCGATCGAGAACTTCGACGAGATCACGGTCGGCGACAACCAGTGCCTGGAGTGTCACGGCCCGGCCAACTTCGCGAAGAAGAGCGCGCCCAAGGTCGGCGATTCTCACCTGCTGGCCGCCGGCTCGCCCGACCTGCGGCTCGATCGCTACCAGTGCAACAGCTGCCACGTGCCGCAGGTGGATGCCAAGCCGCTGGTGAGCAACACCTTCGTCGGCACGCCGGTCGCGCCGCGCAAGTAGCAGGCGTCGCGGTGCTCGCTCAGGGCACCACTTCGATGCCGCCCTTCATCTCGGGATGCGGGCCGCAGGTGTATGGGTAGCTGCCAGGCCTGTCGAAGGTGCGTTGCCAGGATTCGCCCGGGAACAGGCGCTCGGACTCCAGTCCGTTCGGGCCCAGGAACTGCACCGAGTGCGTGGTGCGTTTCTCGCTGTTGGTCCAGCGTACGGTGGTGCCGACCTTGATGGTCAGCACCTGCGGCAGGAACTTGTAGTCGCGGATGTCGACCACCACCGTGTCGGCGCCCGTGGCGGACCCGGCCGTCACCATGACCACGCAGACCGCCAGACCGTAGCGCAGGGCTTGCCGTCGAGCGGCGTGGTCGTCCACTTCAGCTCACTGCTTGGCGGCGGTGATGTCGGCCTTGGCGTCGATGCCGAGCGTGTAGCCGAGCGACACATGGTGGAAGCGGCCATGCGTGTAGTCGTCGTGGATCGCGAAGCCGAAGTTGTAGGTCTTGCCCCCGACCAGCGTGATGTCGCCTTCGCCGCCGCCTAGCTTGCGGGTGAAGACGACCACCCACTCGTCACCCTTCTTCTCGCCCTTGGCCTCGAGCAGCGCCTTGCCGCCATCCATCACGCGCTTGTCGGCCACGTAGCCATCGTGCTTGGCGCCCTTGCTGGTCCACTGCAGCAGGTCGTAGTACTTGCCGCTGGCCAGGCTGCCGTCCTTGACGTACTTGGTCTTCTTGTCGTCCTTGGCCTCGGGCATCGTGCGCGCGTCGACGTGGCAGGTCTCCCAGCAGCCCGACAACTCGGCGCCCGGGATCTTGTTGTCCTCGAGCATGAAGGCGAGCTTGACCTGGTTGTCCTTGTCCATCTTCTCGGCGGCGGCGCCAGCGGGCTGCTTCCAGCTGAAGCGCAGGTACAGGTTGGCGCCGTCATTAGCGGCCTGCACCGACACGGGAACGGAGCCGGCCTTGCCGGCGATGACCTTGGGTTCGAGCTTCTGCCCGGTGACGATCTTCTTGCCGATGTCGACCGCCTCGGCGTGGTGACAGCTGGCGCAGGACTCGCCCTTGCGCATCGCGCGCGCACCCCCGTGCTCGGTGCCCTTGGTCGTCCACTCGGTCGGCGAGGCGCCCGGGTAGAACAGCGTGATCGCCTTCGCGGGCACCTTGCCCCAGTCGGGCGCAGCGGCCAGGGCCGGGCCTGCTACGGTCGTGGCAGCAGCCAGTGCCAACAAATGCAGTTTGCTCATGTGATTCCTCTGTAGATCAAGTCAGCCAAGCGAAGCGAGGCGCCCCTCAAGTGCCGCCACGGATCCGGCTTCGCCGGTCCGTCGGCGGCGCCCCCTTTGGGGGGAGGCGGCCGCCAGGCCGCTGCGGGGGGAGCGTCAATCCTCTTCTTTCATGCCCTTCGGCTTCTGGTGCGCGATGCCCTTGTGGCAATCGATGCAGGTCTCGTTGTTCTTCACCGCCAGCTCGTGCGAGCGCTTGGCGCGGGGCTTCTGCTTCTCGCTGTCCATGCTGGCCAGCGTGTGGCAGTTGCGGCACTCGAGCGAGTTGTTGGCCTTCATGCGCGCCCATTCGTGCTCGGCCAGCGAAAGCCGCTTGGCCTCGAACTTCTCGCGCGTGTCGATCGTGCCCATCACCTTGCCGTACAGCTCGCGCGTGGCCTGGACCTTGCGCATCATCTTGGGCCCCCACTCCCGCGGCACGTGGCAGTCAGGGCAGGTGGCGCGCACGCCGGTGCGGTTGGTGTAGTGAATGGTCTTCTGGTACTCCACGTAGACGTTGTTCTGCATCTCGTGACAGCCGATGCAGAAGGTCTCACTGTTGGTGGCCTCCACCACGGTGTGGAAGCCGCCCCAGAAGAGCACGCCCAGCACGATGCCGACCAGCATCAGCGCTGCTACCGACCATGAGGCCGACGGTGACATCAGCCGTTTGAGCAGGCCGCGTGAATGAGTGGTGTTCATTGTTCAGCTCTTGCGAAGTCCGTGCGGGCCCGAGTGGCCGCCGCGGATCCGGCTTCGCCGGGCCGCTGGCGGCGCCCCCTGGGGGGAGGCGGCCGCCAGGCCGCTCCGGGGGGGACGTCAATAAATGTCGTGCTGCGTATTCCAGACGTTGAACTTGCCGGTCGGCGTGACCATCTTCGGGTCGGTGATCACCTTCTTGAGCTTTAGCGTCTTGTCGTCGTAGATCACGATCGCGGACTGGTCGGTCTTGCCGCCCCACAGCGAGATCCAGACCTCGGTGCCGTCCTGGCTGTACTCGGGATGCACCGCACGGCGCAGCGCCTTGGTCTGCGGCAGGCCGCTGTCCTTGGCGACGTCGAGCTTCACCGGTGTCTTGTTCAGGTCGGCCAGGCTGTAGACGTACACGCTCTCGGCGTTCTCGCGCTCGGGGTTCATCGGCAGATCGGCCCACAGGTTCTTCGACTTCGGGTGGGTCTTGACGAACAGGTTGCCCGCGCCCGGCATCTTGAGCTCCTGCACCACCTTCCAGTTGTGCTGCTTGTACTTCGCGTCGGCGGGCTTGTCGGAGGCGGTGGAGATCAGCGAGACTGCCGCGCCGCCCAGGTGACCGGTGGCCCACACCGGACCGAACTGCGGATGCTTGAAGTTGGCGCCGCGCCCCGGGTGGGGGATCTTCGCGGTGTCGATCAACGCGGCCAGCTTGCCGGTCTTGGTGTCGACCGCGGCGACCTTGTGCGACGCGTTGGCGGCGACCATGAAGTAGCGCTTGCTCGCGTCCCAGCCGCCGTCGTGCAGGAACTTGGCCGACTCGATGGTGGTCGTCTTCAGGTTCTTGATGTCGCTGTAGTCGACCAGCAGGATCTGCCCGGTCTCCTTGACGTTGACCACCCACTCGGGCTTGATCTGCGAGGACACGATCGAAGCCACGCGTGGCTCGGGGTGGTACTCGCCGTCGACCGTCATGCCGCGCGTGGAGACGATCTTCAGCGGCTTGAGGGTGTCGCCTTCCATGATCGAGTACTGCGGCGGCCAGTAGGTGCCGCCGATCAGATACTTGTCTTCGTAGCCCTTGAACTTGCTGGTGTCCACCGAGCGCGCGTCGGAGCCCATGCGGATCGTCGCCACCGTGGTCGGCTCGGCGAACCACATGTCGATCAGCGTCACCAGGCCGTCGCGGCCCACCGTGTAGACATAGCGGCCCGAGGCCGACAGGCGCGAGATGTGCACCGCGTAGCCGGTCTTCAGGATCTTCCAGATCAGCTTGGTGTCGCCGTCGATCAGCGCCAGTTCGCCGCTGTCGCGCAGCGTCACCGCGAACACGTTCTTCAGGTTGATCTTGTTCTGCTGCGACTTCGGCCGCTGGTCGACCGGGATGATCAGCTTCCAGCTGGCTTCCATGTCCTTCAGGCTGAACTCGGGCGGCACGTCCGGCTTCTGCTGGATGTAGCGCGCCATGATGTCGATCTCCTCCTTGGTGAGGATGTCGTCATAGTTCACCATGCCGCCCTCGGTGCCGAGGCCGATGATCTTCTCCAGCCGCGGTGTGCCGAGCTTGAGCGTGCCGCCCTCCTGCACCGAGCCGTCGGCCAGCTTCTTGGTCCAGTGCGGCTCAAGGTTCTTGCCGGTGGCGCCCTTGCGCAGCACGCCGTGGCAGCCGGCGCAGCGCTCGAAGTAGATCTTCTTGCCGGTCTCGATCTCGGCGGCCGTCATCGCCGGCGCAGCGGCAGGTGCACTTTGCTGCGCCTGTACGCCGATCGCGAGCAGGGCGGCCGCGGCGGCGGCGAGCTGGTGCAGGGTGGGGGTCCTCATGGCAAGCACTCCGTTGTTCGTATTGCGCGTGGGCGCGAATCGCTGCAGCGTGGACACCATCGCGAACGAGCGTCGCCGGTGGACTCGACCCGGGGGCTGCGGATCCTCGAATCGGGCGACGCTATGGTCGACATCGCCTGCTGGCCCGTCCTTGAACTGGTTCAAGGAAGGCCACGCCGTCGGATTTCCACAATGCAGCCGGACCCAATCGAACGAGGAGAGCTGTGTCATGAGCGCGCTCGACGAACCGCTGCGCTTCGACGCGCGTTCGCTGCTGGCTGCCGGCGTGCCGGCCAAGGTGACGCTGGTGGGCGCCGGCCCCGGCGATCCGGAACTGCTGACGATCAAGGCCGCCAACGCGCTGCGCGCGGCACAGGTGGTGCTGCACGACAGCCTGGTCGGCGACGGCGTGCTCGATGTCGTGCCGCCCACGGCGCATCGCATCTATGTGGGCAAACGCGCCGGCTGCCATGCCATGAGCCAGCGCGCGATCATCGAGCTGATGCTGCAGCTGGCCCGCTCGGGCCGGCCCGTGCTGCGGCTGAAGGGCGGCGACCCCTATGTGTTCGGCCGCGGCGGCGAGGAGGCGCAGGCGCTCGCCGCCGCCGGCGTGCCGTTCGAGGTGATCCCGGGCATCAGCGCGGCGCAGGGCGCGGCGGCGTCGGCCGGCATGCCGCTGACGCATCGCGACCACGCGCGCGCGCTGGTCTTCGCGACCGGTCATCTGCAGGGCGTGGGCGACGCACGCACCGTCGACCTGGACTGGCCGATGCTGGCGCGTCCACGACAGACGGTCGTGATCTACATGGGGCTCGGTGCGCTGCCGGTCATCTGCGCGCAGCTGATGCAGCACGGCATGCCGGGCGACACGCCGGCCGCCACGGTGGAGCGCGCCACGTGTGCCGACGAGCGCACGATCGCCGGCACGCTGGAAACGCTGCCGGCGCTGGCCCGTGTACAAGGTGTGCGCTCGCCGGCGTTGATCGTGATCGGCGAGGTCGTGCGGTTGCGCGACACGCTGGCGATGACGAACACGGCGACGGGCGCCGCCGTTGTCAATGCTGCGGGCGCATGACCCCGGTCAGGGCGCGTGCTTCGCGCCCGGCTTGGGGTTGCCGAGCGCGCTGTCGCACAATCACGCAGCGGCCCGCTGATGCGGGTCAAACGGCTGTGGCTCGCTGTGTCTCGAAGTGGTTACAGACGCTAAATGTAGTGGTCAACAGCCCCGGGATGCGCTACACCTAGCGTCCCCGCCGAACCGGGCCACCGCAAGGAATCGAACGATCCGCGCGTGGTTTGCCGGCCGCGGCGGGCGGCAGCGACGGCTTCGTTGGAGAGGGGCCGCACTCTGCACAAACCCGGTCATCGGCAGCGGCAACCTGCCTCGACGACCGTTCACTCGACACTGTAGGAGACACGATGGCGAAGACAGCCCGAACGAACGGGCCCACTCACAATGACAAGACGGCGGCTGCGCAGACGGCGACACCGCTTCCGATCCAGCCGATCAGCGAGGAGGTGCTGCTCGAGAAGTACGCCAAGGGCGACGAACGCAGTGCCGACGACGTGCGCGCGCGCGTCGCGCGCGCGCTGGCCTCGATCGAGGCGCCGGCGGTGCGTACGCAGTGGGAGTCGAAATTCTTCGACGCGCAGCGGCGCGGCTTCATCCCGGCCGGCCGCATCGACTCGGCCGCCGGCACCGCGCTCGGCGCCACGCTGATCAACTGCTTCGTGCAGCCGGTGGGCGACTCGATCGCGCAGCCCGACGAGGGCTACCCCGGCATCTACACCGCGCTCACCGAGGCCGCCGAGACCATGCGGCGCGGCGGCGGCGTGGGCTACGACTTCTCGCGCATCCGGCCCAAGGGCGCCTGGGTCGGCACCACGCAGTCCAGCGCCTCCGGGCCGGTGAGCTACATGCGCGTGTTCGACCGCTCGTGCGAGACGGTCGAGTCCGCCGGCAGCCGGCGCGGCGCGCAGATGGGCGTGCTGCGCTGCGACCATCCGGACGTGGAGGAATTCATCCACGCCAAGGACCGCGGCGACCTGACCAACTTCAACATCTCGGTGGGCGTCACCGACACCTTCATGCGCGCGGTCGAGGCCGACACCGAGATCGAGCTCGTGCACCGCGCCGAGCCGAGCGCGTCGCAGAAGGCGGCGGGCGCCACGCGGCGCGCCGACGGCCTGTGGGTCTACCGCCGGCCGCGCGCGCGCGACCTGTGGGACCAGATCATGCGGTCGACCTACGACCACGCCGAACCCGGCGTGCTGTTCATCGACCGCATCAATGCCGACAACAACCTCGGATACTGCGAGCGGATCGACTCGACGAACCCGTGTGGTGAACAGCCACTTCCCGCCTACGGCTGCTGCTGTCTCGGCTCGATCGACCTCACGTTCTTCGTCGACAAGGCGTTCGACGACAAAGGCGCGTGCTTCGACGACGCCGGCTTCGTCGAGGTGGTCAAGGTTGCGGTGCGCATGCTCGACAACGTGCTCGACTCCACCGTGTGGCCGCTGCCGCAGCAGTTGGAGGAAGCGCGCGCCAAGCGCCGCATCGGCCTGGGCTTCACCGGCCTGGGCGACGCGCTGATCATGCTCGGTCTGCGCTACGACACGCCGGCCGCGCGCGACGAGGCCGCGCGCATCTCGGCGGTGATGCGCGACGCCGCCTACGAGGCCAGCGTCGAGCTGGCACGGGAGCGCGGTGGCTTCCCGCTCTTCAATGCCGACCTGTACCTGTCGCGCGGCAGTTTCGCGTCGCGCCTGCCGCAGGCGCTGAAGGACAAGATCCGCGCCCACGGCATCCGCAATTCGCACCTGCTGTCGATCGCCCCCACCGGCACCATCAGCCTCGCGTTTGCCGACAACGCCAGCAACGGCATCGAGCCGCCGTTCAGCTGGAGCTACACGAGGCGCAAGCGCGAGGTCGACGGCGGCTACAAGGAGTATTCGGTCGAGGACCACGCGTGGCGGCTGTACCGGCATCTCAAGGGCGCCGACGCACCGCTGTCCGACGCCTTCGTCACCGCGCTCGAGATGAGTGCGGAGGATCACGCTGCGATGGTCGCCGCGGTGGCGCCGTTCATCGACACCTCGATCAGCAAGACGGTCAACGTGCCGGCCGACTATCCGTACGGCGACTTCCAGGGCCTGTACTTCACCGCCTGGAAGGCCGGCCTCAAGGGCCTGGCCACCTACCGGCCGAACGCGGTGCTCGGCTCGGTGCTCAGCGTCGAGCCGGCCAAGACCACGGCGGCGCCGCAGCTGGTGGCCAGCAGCGACGGCGCCAACCAGCGCCTGCGCGTCGAGCGGCTGCCGGCGCCGGTGATGGCGTCGCTGCGCTGGCCGAGCCGGCCGGAGTTCCCCGGCGGCAACCCGGCCTGGAGCTACATGATCCAGTACCCGCACGGCGAGTTCTCGCTGTTCGTCGGCGAGCTGCCGGCGGAAGCCGGCCCCGAGTCGGGCCTGTTCGCACGCAACCTGCCGTTCGAGGTGTGGGTCAACGGCGCCGAGCAGCCGCGCGCGATGGCGGCGCTGGCCAAGACGCTGTCGATGGACATGCGCGCCAACGACGCGGCCTGGCTGCGCCTGAAGCTCGAGGCGCTGGCCACGGTGGCCGAGGAGCGCAGCTTCGAGATGCCGATGCCGCCGCACGGCGAGGCGCGGCTGTTCCCCGGCGTGGTGGCCGCCACCGCGGCGGTGATCCGCTGGCGCTGCGAGCAGCTCGGCGCGCTGCAGGAGGGCGGCTCGACGCCGGTGATCGACGCGATGTTCAGCCGCGACGAGCCGCGCACCGGCACCTCGGGCACGCTGGCCTGGGCGGTCGACGTCAGCAATCCGGCCAGCGGCGAGTCGTTCACAGTCACGCTCAAGGAGGTGCAGCTGCCCGCCGCCGACGCCGACGGTTTCGTGACGCGACCCTGCGCGATCGGCTTCTCGGGCAACTACCCGCGCGCGCTCGACGGGCTGGCGCGGCTGCTCTCGCTCGACATGCGCGTGATGGATCCGGCCTGGATCGGCATGAAGCTGCGCAAGCTGCTCAACGTGGGCGAGCCGCTCGGCCACTTCATGGCGCCGGTGCCCGGCGAGCGGCGCCAGCAGCTGTGGCCCAGCACGGTGGCCTACATCGCGCGGCTGATCATCCACCGCTACTCGATGCTGGGCGTGCTCGATGAAGCCGGCTTCCCGCTCAACGCGATGGGCATCCTGCAGGCACCGGCCGAGACCAAGCCGCGCGCCGGCACGTCGGCACCGATCGCCGGTGCGCGCTGCCCCGAGTGCGGCAACTCGACGCTGATCCACAAGGACGGCTGTGAGTTCTGCACGGCGTGCGGGTATATTGGGGCGTGCGGGTGAGCGTGTAGGCGCCTCTCGGCGCCGCGCCATAGGCGCTGGTGACGTCAGCCGCCTCAGGGCGGCTGACGTGCTTGTGGGCCTGCCTCAAGTCTTCGGCACCGGTGCCGAAGAAGGAGGGACCTGAAACCGCCATACCGCGCGTTTCCCCCCAAACGAGCTGCCTTTGATGCCCAGCCGACGGCCCATCACCGAGACCCTGGCGACGCCGCGTCCTCGCGTGCGCGCTTGAGGCGTCGCCATGCCGATCGCGCCTGATCTGCCTGCGGCGAGCGCCGCCGCGCTGCGTCCCACCGCTGGCGCGGCCCCTGCGCCGCGGGCACCGGAAGGTCATCTTCGTCGGGCGATGCATACGCAGGCCATGGTGCTGTCGTTCTACGTGATCGATGCCGTGCTCCTGGCTGCCTATGCCGCGCACGGGTCCATTGCTGCACTCGTTCCCGTGCTCTATGGCGTCGTGGGTTGCGCTTTGACGGGCTCGTTTGCCGTCATGGTGCGCATGGGCCTGCATCGGCGAGTGAGCGGTGCACTCTTCACCACGGTCCAGTTGCTCAGCGCGTGCAGCCTGATGCTGATCACGGCAGCGGCCGTGCCGCAGATCGGCACCCTGTTGTTGCTGACCTTGGTCGTCGCGCTGGCCACGGCCGCGTTGCAGTTGCCCCTCAAGCACGTGCTGATCGTGTCCGCGCTCATGGCAGCCCTCTCGATGGCCATCCTGCTGGTCAGAGGCGAGCGCTTCGGCATGCCACTGAACGACTCGTGGTTGCGCCTGCTCGCAAGCCTGTGGTTCGCCGTGGTCCTGGTCAAGATCGTGGCCATCAACCTGATCGGCGCCGGCATGCGCAAGGCGCTGTCGGCCAGCAACGCGCGACTTGCCCTGGCACTCGACCAGGTGCGTGAACTCTCGGAGCGCGACGAACTGACCGGCCTGCCGAATCGCCGCAGCATCCTGGTCCAGGTGACCGAAGAGAAGGCGCTCTTTGCGCGCGGCGGCCCGGCGTTCGCGGTGGCGTTTCTCGACATCGACCATTTCAAGCGGGTCAACGACCGGTTCGGTCATGCCACGGGCGATGAGGTGCTGCGTGCGTTCGCGAAGATCGTTACCGGCAGGCTGCGCAGCACCGATCACATCGCGCGATTCGGCGGCGAGGAGTTCCTGTTGCTGCTGCGCAATACGCCTGATGCTCATTCGGCGGGGCTCGCCGCAGAGCGCTTCCGATGCGCGGTGAATGAATACCCCTGGTCGGACCTCGCGGCAGATCTCGGCGTCACCTGCTCGATCGGGCTGACGGTCAGTCGTGCCGAGGACAGCGTCGCCGACATGCTGGCGCGGGCCGACGCCGCGCTGTATCGCGCCAAGTCCGACGGGCGCAATGGCGTTCGCGCCGCGTGAGCGCACCGGACTGCAGGCGTTCGGGCGGCTGAATCTCCCGAAGTCACGCGAGTCAGGCTGGCCAGTCCCTCCGGGCATGTGTGGGAAAATACGGTCATGGGTATGAGGATCGGCGTAAACTCGTGGATTCGACGGGTGCCCAGTCGCCCGATGCACCCCACCGCAGGACCAATCCCGCCGAAGTCTCATGAATCTCGAACGCCCTGCCGCCACGCGGCCATCGGTTGACAACCTACGGGTCCGGCGCCGCGCCCTGTGGGCGCTGGCGGCCACGGTGCTGGCTGCAGCGGCCTGTGGCCAGGCGGATGCGTCGGCCGACGTCGTCAGCCTCGACGCAGCACGCGCCGACCACGAAAGCGGCCGCGCCGTGTTGATCGACATCCGCGAGCCGGCGGAACACGCCACCGGCGTGGCAGCAGGCGCGCGGCTGCTGCCGATGCGGCAGCTGAGTCAGCGGCTGTCCGAAGTTCCCACGGACCCCGCCCGACCGGTGCTGCTGATCTGCAACACGCAGAACCGCTCGAGCGCCACGCTGCGCGCGCTGCGCGAGCGCGGATATGCCCATGTGCGCTACGTCAACGGCGGCATGAGCGAATGGGCCCGCCGCGGTTGGCCGATGGTCAAGCCCGGGGTTTGAAGCCCGGGGTTCACCAGGTTGCATGCATGAGCGCCATCCCGATCTACCGCCAGGAGGATCGCCACCCGCAGGCGCAGGCCTGCGCTGCCTGCGAGGTGCGCAGCTCGGCCCTCTTCGGTGTGCTCGACGCGGAAGGCCTGGATCGTATTCACACCTTCATCGCAAGCGCGCAACTCAGGCCCGACGACCGGGTGTACGACCGGGGCAGTCCGGGCTCGGCGGTCTACACCATCCGCGCCGGGGTGGTGCGCTTCGAGCGGACCACCGAGCGCGGCGATCGGCGCATCGTGCGGCTGGCCGGCCGCGGCGACCTGATCGGCCAGGAGGCGCTGCTGCAACGACCCTATGCCGACGAAGCGGTGGCCTGCACGTCGGTGCAGCTGTGCCGGATCCCACGCGTGCTGATCGACGAACTGGCCACGGGGCAGGCTTCGCTGCCGCGTGAGCTGATGCTGCGCTGGCAGATCGCACTCGATGCCGCCGAATCCTGGATGGCCGATCTGTCGGCCGGGCCCGCGCGTCGACGACTGCTGCGCCTGCTGCAACGCTTGAGCGCCTACGCCGACGCGTCGGGCGCCATCTGGCTGCCGCGCCGCGACGAGATCGGTGCCATGCTCGACATGACGCTCGAGACCGCCAGCCGACTGATCAGCGCCTTTCGGCGCGAGCGTGTGCTCGAGCTCAATGGCGCGCGCAGCGCGATGCTGGACACCGCTGCCCTGCAGCACGCGCTGCGGGCGGAGGACGGGGTTTCGAGCTCATCGGGTCATTGATCCTGGCCGCGTCAAGCGGCTGAGCTGCCGTTGTCGGATTCACCGCTTGTCACTGCCGACTGAGGGCGGCCGAGTGATTCTGGGTGTCGTCGGATGGTTGGTTCCGATGGCTGCGTTCGGCCATCAACGGTCGATCGCCGCCCGCTGTGCGCGCCTACGTATGACCGAGCGTGCAAGGCTGCGGGCGGGCATGCCCTGGCGCTCAACCGCCGGCGCCTGGGCCCT
>CALMQI010000440.1 GCA_937871935.1 uncultured Burkholderiales bacterium | reverse complement strand
CACGTCGAGGGTCCGACGGCCGTCGAACCCGTCGGCCAACGCGGCGGCAGCGGCCTCGACGACCGGTGGAAAGGCGTGGCCTAGCGTCACCGCGCGCAGCCCCATGCCGTACTCGATGTACTCGCGGCCGGCGGCGTCCCAAGTGTGGCTCCCGATGCCGCGAACGATGAAGGCGGGGGCATCCGCTGGGAACTGGTCGTCGCCCTTGGCGTAGGTGTGGCAACCGCCGGGCACCAACGCGTGCAGGCGGGCATGCAGGACTTCAATCTCGGCCGCCGAGAGAGACATGTGCACTTCTGGCACGGCCGAGTTCGTAGGTTTCATTGCGCGATGTCGCGGTCCGCCGAACCAGGACTCGGCGGCGGTGCATAGACGGCCTCGCCCCCGCCGGCGGTGCCGTCGTCGTACATCGCGACCACTTCGTCGGGCAGCGAAGCGAGGTCGGTGACGCGACGGTAGTCGCGCATCGTGGTTCCCGTGCAGGCCTCGTCGGTGCGCGGCGCGCCATGCCGCTGCAGCGCATCCGCGAGGTGGACGGTGCGGAAGTCGATGCTGAAGCGCGTGCGCCCGCTGGCGTTAGGCACGCTGGAATGCATCTGCGCACCAGAAAACACGATCACACCGCCGACGGGGCACAGCAGCCGCACCTGAGGGTCGAGTGCCATCGGCTCGATCGCCCGGGGCAGCGGCCGAGGGTCCTCGCCGATGATCCTCGCGACCGCCACGCCCCGATGCACTTTGTTCCAAACGTAGTAGTTGTAGTCGGAAGAGCTGTTGCGCACAGCTCGGCTCCAGTACGCCGGGTGGAAGGCCATACCGTTGCCGGACTGGATTTGGAACACTGGCAGCCAGAAGTTGAGTTGGCACAGGGGGGCGGAGTACCAAGTATCGCGGTGCGGATGCCAGGCGTACGCGATACCGCTCGTCAGGTAGTCGTCGCTGGTCGAACTTCTCAGTCGCGGCACGTCGAAGTAGGTCTGCCGCGGGTCGCAGCCGAGCGCCTCGAGGATGCTCCTCACGTGCTCCTTCGACTCGGGTGCGTGAATGAAGGCCGGTTTCAACTCGCCTAGGATCTGCGCATATCGTTCGACCGGCAATGCGTACTGCGCGGTCTCGGGGTCAAGCGGCGCGAACGCTGCTTCGATCATGCCTCGCGCGAACTGCGCGAAGCGCTGCACCGACGGCAGGCACGAGAAGACGAACAACTGACCTTCGTGGAGTGCCCTGCGACGGTCGTCGTCGGGCATGGACGAGTCGAAGTGGATGCTGTGATTCGAGGCGTTGGTGCTCATAGGGCGTTCAGTGCTTGTCGCGACGATGTTGCGTTCATAGCACGAGCTTGCGAGCGTGGAACGCTTCCGCGAAGCCGCTGGGCGCCCTCGATTCCAGTCCGCGTAGTCGCATCAGGCCGAAGAAGGCATGCGAATCGAACCAGTCCTTCGAGCGCTGGCTGCCGAAGTGCGCGTGCAGGTGGTCTACCTTGGCTTGCGCCGTCTGCTCCGCCAGCGGCACGAAGACGTTGGGTCGCCCGAGGTCGCCCTCGTACTTCGGGATCTCGTACTCGAGGATCAGATGGTCGCGCCAGGTCTGCCAGGTCAGTTCGGACACCAGCCGGTGGTCTTGGTGGGCGTCCGCCGCGTGGTGCGTAAGTACGACGTCCGCGCCGCCGCGCGCGCGCAGATCCAGCAAAAAGGCCTTTGCGCGCGCGTAGTCCGCTGGCAGAAGTGCATCCTCAAAATCGCCGAGCACTACGTTTAGTCCGGCGGCGCGGCCCATCAGCGCCTGCGCACTCTCTCGCGCTTCGTCGGCCCTCTGCCCGCCCGCGCTCATCACGGCCCAGGTTACTTCGATGCGGCGACACTCCGCGAGCCAGCGCAGCAGCGTTCCCGCGCAGCCGATCTCGATATCGTCGCTATGCGCGCCCAGACACAGAACCCGGAGCGGGCCACCGCGATGTGCGAGGCTCAAACTCAACATGGTCCGGCTCTCAGCGTTTCCACACCATCCACGGGCACTCTCCTCGGGCCTCCATTCGGTCGAAGGCAATCTTGTCTTTAAAGGTGTCCATCGACTGCCAGAAGCCGTGGTGCCTAGTGACGGTGAGCTTGCGCCGCCCGATTAGGCGCTGGAACGGCTGCTCGACCAACTCGTCGCCCTCCTCGATGAAATCGAAGATGTCTTTGCGTAGGCAGAAGAAGCCGCCGTTGATCCAGAACTCCGACTCGCGAATGCGCCCGAAGCTGCTCACGAAGCCATCGCTGCCACACTGCACGGAGTGGAAACTCTGTGCCGTCCGCACGGCCGCGAACGACGCGACGGCCTGCTGGCGACGGAAGTTGGCGATGTGCTCGTCCAGTGGCAAGTCGCTAAGGCCGTCCGCATAGTTTGCGAGGAACTCGTGCTCGCTCTCGAGGTGATGCCGCACGCGAAGGAGGCGCTGGCCGAGGTTGGAGTGCATGCCAGTGTCGACGAAGGTGATGCGCCAATCCGCGATGTCGCTGGTGAGTAGCTCGACCTTTCCTCCGCCTTCGCTGAGCACGAAGTCGTTCGACATGCATTCGTTATAGCTTAGGAAGTAGTCTCGAATCATGTCGCCGCGGTAGCCAAGCGCTAGGACGAAGTCCTTGTGACCGTAGTGCGCGTAGTAGCGCATTACGTGCCACAGGATGGGGCGATAGCCCACGTTGACCAGCGGCTTGGGGATCGTGTCTGAATGTTCGCGCAGTCGTGTCCCCAGACCACCACAGAAAAGGACAACCTTCATGGCGTTGCGCTCCGAGTTGCCGAGGGTTCGTCGTGCGGGCATCGCACGAGTTCCGCGGCCTCCAGCGCGGCAGCGGCTCGGTCAAGCAGGTCCAGAGGGAGGCCGGAGCGTCGCGCGATGTCAACCAGCGTGCGGCTGCCGTCTCCCTGGTTGAGGACCCACAAAAGCGCACGCTCGAAGTCCTTCGGGGCTTGACCACCGACTGCGGAGTACAGGCCGCGTTTGCCCAGGCGCGGCTCGCCCTTCGGGCTCTGATTGACCGGCACGCGGTCGACGTCCAGCGCGGCCATCAGCATGGCAGCGGCCCGCAGTGACTCGCCGAGTCGTCCGCTTTCAAGCAGCGTCAGATCGTCGGCAGAACTGTGGTATTCCGGGAATCCACTCTGCGCCGAGCGCGTCAAGCGCCCGACCGGCAGGTCGAAGCCGGGCGAGCAGAACTGGCGCTCGTCGTAGCCATATGGCTCGAAGTTGACGACACGAGCGTCCGGGGCCACCTGTGGCAGGATAAGTTCGGCTGTGCGGTCTGTGACCGAGTCGGATCGGCGGCTGCGCTTGTACGTGAGCGCAGCTGAATCGCCGAGCAGACCCAGGACTAAGCCGGTACGCAACCGTACTAGCATCGACTCGTTGCGGGACAGCCATGCCAGCGACCCAATCGTTCCTGGCCCGAAGACGAAGTGCCAGGTTAAGCGAGTACGCTCCTGAAGCATCGCCCGTGCAAGGGCGGCTGCCACCACGAGGCCGCTGAGGTTGTCGTTGGCCAGCGATGGGTGACAGCTGTGCGTGTAGACGATCCCGTGCCGTCCCGTCGTGCCCGGCACGATGCATTCGGCATAGGTCAGGTTGCCTGGTTCGAGTTTCGAATCGATGACGACCTCATACGGCCCTGGGCCAAGCCGCAGCCGGTCTTCATGCCGAAGGCAGAAGCCCCAACTCCGCTCGTAGTAGCTCGTCCGATAAGGGATCCGGTCCGGATGGTCGGGCAGCGAGTGCAGGTGGGATTGCAGTTGCGCTAGCGTCATGGTGGCTCGCACGGGGATGGAATAGCTCACGACGTGCAGACTGTGTCGACGAAGATCGACGATACGCCGCTGCTCTGCATCGGCGATGTAGGCATCTGCGATGTTCCACTCGTCGGGCACCTCCCAGTCGAACACGCGAGTGCCACTCGGCACTTCGTGCCGCTGCAGGGGGATCCATCGGCCCAGCAGATCGAAGGTATGTCGCACACCATTGCCGGTGATGCTGCGGCAGATGGGGTACAGCTCGGACGCGAGTGTCCGCATCTCCACGGCCAAGTCTTCCGCCCGTTGGGCCGACCGCAGGTTCTCGAACAGCATATGTCAAGTTTCGCTCTGCGCCGCGCGTTCGAACCGAGCGGCATGGGCCGAAGCGTCAAAATCGCAATACATCGCATCCCTTGCATCGATGAAGGTCACCGCTAGCGGCCAGCGAACCGGGAACGCCGAATCGTCGTGGCGGTAGCCGCCGGCCATGTCCGGCCGGTAGCCTTCCGACATCATGTAGAAGACTTCGCTGTCGTCGGCGAGCGTCTGGAAGCCGTGCGCGACGCCGGGCGGCACGTACAAAGCGTCGCCTGCCGCGGCGTCCAGCTCCACAGCGTATGACGCGAGGAAGCTCGGCGAACGCGGACGGAGATCGACGATCACGTCGTGGATTCGGCCGCGCTGGCAGCGCACGAGCTTGCCCTCACGTGCCGGTGGCCACGCGAAGTGCAGGCCGCGGACGGTGCCGATGCGCCGGCTGTAGGACACACTGCACTGCATCGCTCGAAACCGGATGCCCTGACGCGCGAACTCCTCCTCGCACCAGGTGCGGGCGAAATAGCCGCGCTCGTCCTCGTTGCGCTGCTGGCGCAGCAGGGACACGCCTTCGACGTGTGATGCCTCGAAGATCATCGCGGGCTCCAGAACAGGTCGTCGTCGATCTGCTTGGTGCGCTGCAGGTACTTCAGCTGCTTCAGTCGCGTGAAGGGGCGGTACTCGTGGGTGTCCTGCGAGAACTCGATGCGCTCGAAGAGTTTGCGCAGTTCTTCGGCACCGCGACGCGCAGTCCAGCGCGCTTGGAAGCCCGGAAGCTTCGTCGCAATCTTGCTGAACGAAACGCGGTAGCTGCGGTTGTCCTGGCTCGGCGGGCCTGCGGTGACCTCGCAGCCAGGGAAGGCCTCGGCCACAATCTGGGCGATCTCGCGTACGCGGAAGTTCTCGCCGTCGCGGCCGACGTTGAACACTTGGCCGTTGATGGCATCGGCAGGCGCCTCGGCGGCGCAGCGCATGGCCTCGCAAATGTCCTCGACGTGCACGATTGGGCGCCATGGGCTGCCGTCGCTGACCATTGCGATCTTCTTCTTTGTCCACGCTAACGCGCACAGGTCGTTGAGCACGATGTCGAAGCGCATGCGCGGCGAAGCGCCGTAGGCGGTGGCATTGCGCAGAAACACTACCGAGAAGGCGGCGCTCGCCATCAGTGTGACGTCGCGTTCGACGAGCACCTTGCATTGCGCGTACGCGGTCTGCGGATTGGTCGGCGAGGTCTCATCCAGGAAGTCGCCGCTGCCCACGCCGTATACGCTGCACGACGACGCATAGACGAAGCGGCGCACGCCGGCATCGCGCGCTGCACGAGCGATGCGCAGCGAGCCCTCGTGATTGATCTTGAAGGTGATCTCGGGCCGGTTCTGGCCCAGCGGGTCGTTTGACAGCTCCGCGAGGTGGATGACGGCATCGAAGCCCTCGAAATCAGTCGGCGTGACGGTTCGCAGGTCCTTGTAGATCGTGGGCACGCCGCGCGGCGCGCCCAACGGATCCATGTACAGGCAGCCGTCACGGTAGAAGCCAGTGTCCAGCCCCGAAGCGTCGTGCCCTGCGGCCAGCAGCCATGACGCCAGACGCGATCCGATGTAGCCCTCGGTCCCGGTGACGAGAATTCTCATGTGCGAAGATTCCTCACTTGATAGTCGCTATGGCGGTGTGCCACAGGGACTCCTACAAGACGCGGACTTCGGGGATCGGCACCACGAAGCGCCCGCCCCATTCGCCGATGTAGGCCGCCGCCGCCGAAATCTCGTCCTTCAGGTTCCAGGGCAGGATGAGCACGTAGTCGGGGCGCGCCTCGCGGATCGCTGTCGGCGCCAGGATCGGGATGCGCGTGCCGGGCGTGAACTTGCCTTGCTTGTACGGGTTTGCGTCGACGGTGAAGTCAAGGAAATCGGTTCGAATGCCGCAGAAGTTCAGCAGCGTGTTGCCTTTGCCCGGAGCGCCGTAGCCGACCACCTTCTTGCCCGCCGCTCGCGCCTCGATCAGGAAGGCAAGCAGCTTGCGCTTGGTCGCCTTCACCTGCTCGCCAAAGCCCCGATAGCGATCGAGTGTCAGGAAGCCGTCGTCGGTCTCGCGCTGGCGCAGCGCCAGCACACGCGAGCCAACCGGCAGTGCAGCGTTCTCGGCATGACGCGCATAGATGCGCAGTGAGCCGCCGTGGGTGGGCAACTCCTCAACGTCGAACATGGTCAGCTCATGGTGCGCGAAGACCCTCTCCACGGCGATGAACGAGAAATAGCTGAAGTGCTCGTGGTATATGGTGTCGAATTGGTTGTCGGCCATCAGGCGTTCCAGGTGCGGAAACTCCATCGTGATGACGCCGCCAGGTGTCAACAGGATCTTAAGGCCAGCGACGAAGTCGTTGAGGTCCGGAACGTGCGCCAGCACGTTGTTGCCCAGCAGAAGACTAGGCTGGCCGTGCTCGGCGGCTATCGCCGTCGCAGTCTCGCGGCCGAAGAAGCGGACTGTGCTGGGGATGCCCTTGTCGATGGCGACCTTTGCGACGTTGGCCGCCGGCTCGATGCCTAGCACCGGCACCTTCTCGGCGACGAAGTGTTGCAGTAGGTAGCCGTCGTTGCTGGCAATCTCCATCACCTGGCTTCTGCTGCCCAGCCCGAAACGCGCGATCACCATCTCGACGTAGCGGCGCGCGTGCTCGACCCAACTCGTGGAATACGAAGAAAAATAAGCATACTCGCCGAAAATGTTCTGCGGCGAGACGAACTCTTGCAGCTGCACCAAGAAGCAGTGGTCGCAGACGTAGGCGTGCAGCGGGTAGAAGTGCTCACCTTCGTGCAGCTGCTCCGGCGCAACATGTGTTTGGCAGAGAGGCGACATGCCGAGATCGACGAATGTCGTCTTCAGGTGTTGGCTGCAGAAGCGGCAGCTAAAGCCGCCTGCTTTGCGGTCGTGTATCGCGTTCGGAGTGGGTGACGAACTCATGGGGGGGGTGGGTGGAGAGGGCGTGGACAGCCGGGGACGCGAGCAAAGCCCGATCGCTCAGATGCATCGGCTAACGCATGGGCGGCAGCAGAGTGGCACCTAAACATTCTGTTCCAAGTGCCTGCTTCGCCGATTCCGCCGCTTCTGCAAGTGCGGTGATGCCGTGAGCTATTGACGCCCGCGCGCCGGACTTTCGAGCTTCGCGCCGCCGTTCTGGCGAGTCATGTCCAACTCGAGTATCAGGCTGTCGGCGGTGAACTTCGGCGCCCAGTTCAAGTAAGACCATTGGCCATACTCGCCGTCGATGGGGAACGAGCCCTTGACGCCGCCGCGCTGATCAAGCGGTCCGTCCAGGCGCACGGTGCGCCGCACGAAGGCGTTGGCGCGGCGCGCGGCGTCAAGGTAGTCAGCCCTGCCGGTTATTTGGGACAGCAACATCCAACTATGCGCTATCTGTACGGTACCGGTCAGGCACGCCCAATCGGCCTGTGGCGACCAGTCCGGGCCAAGACACCCGGGCAGGAAGCCGTCTGGTCGTAGCGCGCTCATGATGCCGAGCGCGGCGCGTTCGGCACCGGCCAGCAAGTCGCTTGCGGGCTGGAAGCGCCAGGCCTCGACCACGCCGCGCAGCGCGTAGCCCAGCGTGTGCGTGAGCGGCTGCGCCCGGTCGGACAGGCAGCAGCTCTGGAACCAGCCGTTGGGTGCCTGCCCCGATAGCGCCCAACGTACGTTCTTCAGCCCCGCTTCGCCCCAGCCACGCGCGGGCTCGATGCGGGCTGCCTCGAACAAGCCCCAGGCGACGTGAGTGTCGTACTGCTTGTCAGCGGCATCGGCAAACGGCGAGCCGTGGCGGCGCCAGCAGCCGTCTTCGTCCTGCGTGCGAACCAGCCAGTCAGCCGCGCGCGTCATCGGCTCGTGGTAGTGTCCGGTCTCGGTCTCGGCGGCGACCAGGCCGAGCAGGATCTGCCCGGTGTTGAAGGTCACAGGCACCACCGGCGTCGAGTCAATCTTGCCGCCCTGGAATCCGCCTTCTTGGAACTGGATGCCTACCAGCCAGTCGGCCATGCGCAGAGCGCGCTCGCGCCACTCGGCCTCACCTGTGCGGCGCGCCCACTCGAGCAAGGTCGGGATGATGTAGCCGGTGGTCTCGGGGTATGAAGTGGCCCAGCCGTCGAGCAGGCTGAAGTCGCGCGCCACGCCGCCGTCATGCGACGCCGAGCGGTCTTGCGCGCGGGCCAGCCAGGCAAACAGCGCCGGGAGCACGCGTTCGTTACCGGGATCCTCCGCCGGAAGGCCCGCGGCATCGTGGCGCTGCTCGTTGCGGGCGGCAGCTGGGAGCGTGAGCTGGCCAAATACCCAGCGGACCCGGGTCCTCATGGCGGCAGCACCGTCTCGATGATCGCCGGCTCGGCGTGCAGGTAGGCCGCTGCGCGCCGCTTGGCTGCGATATCGTCGTGCACGCGCTGCGCCTGCGCTGTAGTGAGCTGCAGCGCGGCAGCGATCTCGGCGGCGCCAAGGCCGTGATTCACCGCCCACAGTGCAAGGTCCATCTGCACAAAGGGCAGTGCGAAGTAGAACTCGTCTTGCCCTTGCGACAGCGTGTAGGTGTCGGTGGTCGGCAACGCGCTGCAGATCGCCTCGGGCAGTCCGAGCGCGCGCGCCATGGCGTAAACCTGGGTCTTGTAGAGGTGCGCGATCGGTTTGAGATCGGCTGCGCCATCGCCGACCTTCACAAAGAAGCCTTGGTCGTATTCGAGCCGGTTCGGCGTGCCGATCACGGCGTAGTTCAAGCGGTCGGCGTGGAAGTAATCCATGGTCTTGCGCACGCGCTGCTTGAAGTTGGTGGCCGCTACGATCTGCAGGAATTCGCGGACCGGCAGCCGCGCTTCGTGCAAGATTCCGGCCGGGTCGGCGACCACGAGCTTGAAGTAGTTGATCCCGCCGTCCAGGCCTCCGGCGATCACGATCTTGTTGCGCCAGCCCTCTGCATAGGCCGGGAAGACGCGGCGGATCGCCTCGTCGCGCTGCGCATAGCAGCCCAGCGCCTGCAGTGCGGGCGCAATGTCGAACACCTGATGCTCGATACCCAGATGGCGGGCGAGCTGCAAACCGCGCTCGGTGCTGAAGCCGCTGGAATCGCGCTCGGGCATCAGCAGGCCGAAGACCTTGCCCGGTCCGACCGCGCGGACGGCCAGCGCTGCGCACACCGAGCTGTCGATGCCGCCGGAGATCGCAACCACGAAGCCGCGGCGATGCAGCCGGCGCGCCAGGCATTCGCGCATCCAGGCCGCCACGCGGTCAGCCTCGGCCAGGCAATCCAGGTCCAGAACCGCCGGCGTGAGTGAAGTCGGTGTGCTCACGAATGCGCTCCCAATGCCGGCGTTCAGCCGCGCTTGCGCGTGACGTATGCTGCTGCGGCGTCGATGCTGTCGAGGTTCTCCGGCACCATCTCGTCGTCGCCGACCTTGATGCCGTAGGTTTCCTCCAGGTGTGCGATCAGCTCGAGAAAACCGGTCGAATCGAGTACGTGGCGCTCGAGAAAAGAGTCGCTATCGGCAAGCGGCGCGCCACCGGCGCCGAACATGAAGTTATCTTCGATGAAGCGGCGCAGCGCGGCCTTGATGTCGTCCATGGGTTGCTCGTTCGGTGTATGCCCGGGGCGGTCAGCCGCCGCGCAGAGTGGCATGTCGGATCTTGCCGGATTCGGTGGTCGGCAGCGTATCGACGAATTCCACTTGCTTGGGGGCCATGTAGTTCTCAAGGTGACCCAGGCAGTGGCGCGTGACTTCCCGCACGGTCAGTTCAGACCCCGGCCGTCGAACGACGTAGGCCTTGACGGCCTGGCCGAGCGCATCGTCCGGCACGCCGATTACGGCGCATGCGGCCACGCCGGGCAAGCGGTGGATTGCCTCTTCCACCTCGCGTGGAGCGACCTTTTCGCCGCGCGTCTTGATGATGTCGTCCAAACGCGACACGAAGTGCAGCCAACCCTCGGCATCCGTGCGGAACAGGTCGCCCGTGTGAAGCACATTTTCCCCGTGGATCGGGCTGGGGCGGAGGCGCTGCGCGGTCTCCTGCGGGCGGCGCCAGTAGCCACGCATCACATGGGCGCCGCGCACCACCAACTCACCGGTCGAGCCATGTGGCAGCGGGCGGCTTAGCTCGTCGGCCAGCCAATGCTGCTGGTTCGGCATGCCACGGCCCACGCTGCCGGGCCGGCGTGCGGCCTCCTCAGCGGGCAGGTAGCTGATGCGCTTGCACTCCGTCATGCCGTACATCAGCAACAGGTCGGCTCGCGGCAGGGCCTCGAGCAGGCGCGGCACCAGCGGCGTGGGCAGGGCCGCCGCGGCGTTGGTCACCAGGCGCAGCGCCGAGAGGTCGATCGTCGCGCGTTGCGGTAGGTCGAGCAGGCTCGCCAGCAACGTCGGCACGCCGGGTATGACCGTGGCGCGCTCGCGCTGCAGCCCCTGCGCCAGCCGCAGCGGAAAGGCCGCCTGTCGCTCCAGCACCACGGTGGCGCCGAGGCCCAGGCCCATCAGCAGGTGGTAGAGCCCGTAGCTGAAGGTCGGCGGCAGCGCCAAGCCGATCACGTCGTCAGTGCGCAGGCCCAGGTAGGCCTGCACCGAGCGCCAGGCACTCAGCATGTTCAGGTGCGTGAGCATTACGCCCTTGGGTGTGCCGGTGCTGCCCGAGGTGTAGATGATCGCCGCCAGATCCTGGTCGATGCGCGGTGCCGGTGGGCGTTCGCCATCGGCGGCGAATCCATCGGTGGCGATGACGCGGCGTAGTGCGGGGCAACGCACCGGCAGATCGGCCCATGTTCCGCGCAGCCGCGCGTCGGCCAGCAGCGTCGTCGCCTCGGTGTCGTTCAGCACGAAAGCCAGCTTGTCGGGCTTGGTGGTCGCGGTCAGTGGCACGAACACCGCGCCGGCGCACAACACGGCATGCACCGCAATGGCGTACGACACGTCGCCTTCGAGCAGCAGCACCACGCGGTCGCCGGGCGCCACACCGGCAGCCTGCAGCTGCGCGGCTAGCGCATGCACGCGGCGCTGCAACTCGCCATAGCTCACCCGCTCGTCGCCGCAGACGAGGGCGGTCTTCGCGGGCACCCGGGAGGCCGTGGCCTCGAACGCTTCATGCAGCAGCATGGTTCCCCTGCACGAACTGGCGGTGCAGCCACATCGTCGAGACGATGCCCACGAAGGCCTGGTTGTCGCCGAAGCCGATGGCGCGGCCGTTGCGGCATTTCTCCGCCAGGCGGCCCACTGCAACGGGGTCGAAGAGGCCCGCGTCGCGCAGGCTCACCGGGCCGAGCAGCTCGGCCGTGGGCTCGCGCAGGCGCGCACCGTCGGCGCCGGGCTCGAAGAAGCAGGCGCTCTCTGGCGCACGATACGGCTGCTTGGTGCGCTGGCCGATCGAGGGCGGCAGCTCGGCTGCGAATGCACGGCGCAACAGCACCTTCTCGTGCAGGCCGCAGAGCTTCAGGCGCGCCGGCAGGCGGCAACTGAGGGCCAGCACGCGCGGATCCAGGAACGGAAAGCGTGCTTCGATGGAGGCCGCCATCGCCATTCGGTCGCCCTGCGAGGAGAGCAGGTAGCCCGACATCAGCGTGTGCGCCTCCACGTACTGGTCGCGCGCCAGGGCCGGCCAGCGCATGATGTCGGCGGGCAGGGTTGCCGCAAGCGCCGTGTCGGGGTCGAAGCGCTGCAGCGCCGGCTGCAAGTCGGCGTGAAAGAACGGCAGCACACGCCGCGTGGTGGCGGCGCGCAGCATGTGCGCGAAGCCGGGCGAGCCCACGCGGCCGAGCCCGACGCCGAAGAAGCTCTGCGTCATGGCACGACCCGCGGCCGGCGAGGCTGCCAGATAAGGGTACAGGCGCTGCAGCAGCGCGCCGCGCCAGCGCGAGCCGGGCTGGCGCGCCACGAAGCGGCGGATCGCCGCCTCCTTGAAGATGTCGTAGCCGCCGAAGGCCTCGTCGGCACCCTCGCCGGTGAGCACCACCTTGTAACCCGCGGCACGTACGCTGTCGGCCAGCAGCATCATCGGCACCGGCGCCGTGCGCACGACGGGCGACTCGGCATGCCGGATCATGCGCGGGAAGGCGGCCGCGATCGCCGCCTTGCTGGCTTCGATCGACGAATGCTCGGTGCCCAGGTTCTGCACCAGCTCGCGTTGATGCGAGCGTTCGTCGAACTCGGCGTCTTCGAACGTGAGCGAGAAGCTGCGCAGCGGCGTGTTCGTGCGCCGGCGGATCAGCGTGGTGATGATCGACGAGTCGAGCCCGCCTGAAAGGTACGCACCCACCGGCACGTCGGCGCGCAGCTGCAGGCGCACGGCGTCGAGCAGCAGCGTGTGCAACTCGTCGGCCCAGCGCTCGTCGCTCCAGGCGGGCGTCTCGGCGTTGGCGTAGGGCCAGTCCCACCAGCGCTCGAGGCGCTGGCCCTGCGCGTCGATCACCAGCCGGTGGCCCGGCGGCAGGCTCCGCACGCCCTCGAACACCGTGCCCGGCGGCAGCACCGACCAGTAACTGAACACCGAGGCCAGCCCTTCGGCCGACAGCGCACGCGGCACGCGCGGCAGCGCGAACAGCGCCTTGACTTCGGAGCCGAACAGCAGCTGCCCAGCCACCGTGGTGTGGAACAGCGGGCGGATGCCGACCGGGTCGCGCGCGAGCAGCAGGCGTTGGCGCCCGCCGTCCCACAGCGCGATCGCGAACTGGCCGTTCAGCCGGGACAGGAAGTCGTCACCATGCTCTTCGTAGAGGTGCACCAGCACTTCGGTGTCCGATGCGGTGCGAAATGCATGCCCACGTGCCAGCAGCTCGGCGCGCAGCTCCACGTAGTTGAAGATCTCACCGTTGAAGACGACCTGGATGCGCCCGTCCTCGTTGCCCATCGGCTGCGCGCCGCCGGCCAGGTCGATGATCGACAGCCGGGCATGGCCCAACGCGATCGGGCCGTCGAACCACAGACCTTCACCGTCGGGCCCGCGATGGCGAAGTGCGCCGATCATTGCGGCCACATCCTCGGTGCGCGGTGGCGCAGCGCCGGGGGCGGCCCAGATGCCGGCGATGCCGCACATGGGGTATCAGGCGCCCTGACGAGGCACCTGGCCGGTGTAGGCGGCGTCGAGCAGCGGCACGCCGGGCTCGAGGTCGACCAGCACCGATCCCCACGACAAACCGACGCCGTAGCCGAGCAGCATCACGCGTCGCGCGGCGTCACGCTCGGCGGGCATGGTGCGCGTGAGCGTCACCGCCACCGAAGGGCCGCCGCAGTTGCCGCAATCGTCGAGCGTCATCGGCACGCGGTCTTCCGGGATTCCGCACTTCTTGGTGAGGTGCTTGATCATGAAGCGGTTGGACTGATGAAAGACGTAGGCGTGCACGTCGGGCACCGCGCAGCCGGCCAGCGCCAGCGTGTCGGCCACCAGTGGCGGCACGCGCTTGATCGTGAAGTTGAAGACGCCGGCACCGTCCATGCGCAATGCCAGGTCGCGCGGGTCGGCGGGGCGCCGGTCGCGGAACGCGCCGCCGCGGATGATCAGCCCGGCGTAGCCGTTGCCGTCGGTCTGCAGCACGAAGTGCGCGCCGGGCGCGCCGGGTGCGAGTTCTACAGCGGTGGCGGAACCCGAGTCGCCGAACAGCAGCGTGGTGGCGTGGTCCGAGGGGTCGACGAAGCGGCTCGGCGTCTCGCCGTGCAGCATCAGGATGCGCTGGTGGCCGCCGGCCTTGAGCATCGTGGCCGCGAGGTACAGCCCATACGGGTAGCCCGAGCAGCCGAGGCCGACGTCGAAGGCCGCGCACTGATCGGAAAGCCCAAGCCAGCGGTGCAGCAGGCAGGCGCTGCTGGGCAGGAAGTAGTCGGGGCTTTGCGTCACGAAGATCAGCCCGGTGACCGACTCGCGCGCCCAGCCCAGGCGCTGCAAAAGCGCCTCGGCGGCTTCGAAGCTGAGGTCGGCGGCGGTGACGCCGTCGTCGACCACCCTGCGCTGGCGCACGCCGGCCATGGCCACGACCTTGCGCACTTCTTCGGGGTCGAACCCAAGCGCCGGATCGAGGTTGTCGGCGGCGCGTGGGGGCAGGCAGGTGGCAACGCCGGCGACGCGAAATCCATCGATCGAAGAGCGGCTCATGGCGGTCTCTGTGCAGGGAACGGACAGGTCAATCGACGATGCGGGCGCCGCCGTCGACAACCAGCGTCTGGCCTACGATGCCGCCGGACGCGGGGCTGATGAGGAAACGCACGAGGTGTGCCACCTCGGCCGGCGTCACCAGGCGGCCCAGCGGCGTGCGGGCAACCGCCTCGGCGGCGCGGCGACCCTTGTCGGGGAAGCTGTCCCAGGCTTCTGTCATCACGCTGCCGGGCGACACGATGTTGACGCGGATGCCCTGTGGGGCCAGTTCCGAAGCAAGGTGGCGGCACAACGATTCCAGCGCTCCCTTCGAACTGCCGATCGCAGCATAGGCGGGCACCGCGCGCACTGCGCCGGCCGACGACACCGCAACGACGGCCGAGCCATGGCCCAGGGCCGGGCGCACCTTTTGCATCAATTCGAAGAACGCACGCACGTTCAGGGCGAGGGTGAAGTCCCAGTGCCGAAGGGTCAGTTGGTCGAATGGGCGGTGTACGCCGCTCGCCGCCGCGTGCACGATGGACAGATTGCCCGCCGGCAGCGCGGCCAGCCGCTCCTGCACGGCCTCCATGCCCTTGGGCATGGAGAGGTCAGCACGCAGCGTTTCGAGTGTGAGCGATTCGGCGGCTGCGGCATCGGCCAGCGACTGCGCGGCGGCGTCGTTGCGGGCATAGTTGGCCACCACCGCGGCGCCGGCCTTCGCCAGCTCGATTGAAATCGCGCGCCCGATGCCACGCGTGCCGCCGGTGACGAGCACCGTGCGGCCGCCGAGTTGGAAGCTGTCGCTCATGACGGTTCACCCCTGTTGGCGAGGAAGGCGTCGAGCTGCTCATCGCGAAAGCCGGGCGCAAATTTCTCGACGGGCATGAAAGTGAACATCAGCTTGCACTGTGCCACCACCTGGCCGCGTACCTCGAGTTCGCATTCGGCGTTCGCGTAACGGGCCTCGTTGGCTGAGATCGTGCTGCGCAGGGTGCACTGGTCGCCGGGGCGCACCCAATCACGAAAGCTGGCTGACAGGATCTTCGCCAACAGCGCCTTGCCTCTCGGCAGGCGTTCGGCGTCCAGCGCCTTGGCCGCAGCCTGGCCCATCATTTCGGTGAGCAGCACACCAGGCATCACGGGGAATCCGGGGAAGTGGTCACGAAAGAGTTCCAGATCATGCGGCACCGTGCTGCGCGCCAGCACACGACGGCCCGGCTCAAGCTCGTCGATATGGTCGACCAGCAGAAAGCGCATCGCGCGGCTCAGGCCTCGGCCAACGCGCCTTCGCGCTTCAGCAGGGCCAGGATGTCGTCGACCTTGGCCATGGCCTCGATCTCGGTTTCACTCAGATGGATGTTGAACCGCTCGTCCAGCGCCGCGATCAGCGACAACGTTCCCAGCGAGTCCCAGCCCGCGATGGACTGACGAGCCGTGCCGGGTTTGATGCGGTCGACCGATTCTTCGAAGACCTCGGCGATCCAGCTCAGGGCGTCTTGTGTATTCATGGGGGACCTCGGATTGTGAAGTGAAGGAGGGGCTGATCTCCAAGGCGCGCATCGCGGCCGATTCGGTGAAAACTATTGAGCCGTGTAGCCGCCGTCCACGGGAAGATCGGTCCCCGTGATCCAGCGTGACAACGGAGACAGCAGGAATGCCGCGGCGTGCGCCACATCGGTCGGCAGGCCAGGGCCGAGCGGGTGGGCAGACTTCAGGTGTTCGACGTGCGCTGCCGACAGAAGACCGAGCGACTGCTCGGTCATCGCGGTCATCACGAGCCCGGGCGAGAGGCAGTTGGCGCGGATATTGCGGCGGGCCAGCTCCACCGCCAGTGCCCGCACGGCGGCGACGAGCGCGCCCTTGGTGGCGCTATAGCCCACCAGCCCGGCCATGCCGGCGCGGCCGTAGACCGACGACAGGAACAGCAGGCTGCCACCGCTGGCATCCATCACGTCGCGCCGGCACACCGCGCGCGCCAACTCCAAGCCGGCGAAGACGTTGACGTCCATCTGGGCTCGGACGACGTCGACACCGGTGGACGCCAAAGGCCGCGTCTGCACGACACCGGCGGCATGGCAAAGGCCGTATAGCGGCCCGACGTCGGCGCGTATCCGTTGTACCGCTGGCACGAGCTCGGCGTGGTTGGACAGGTCCAACGGCAGTACCCGGTATGTGGCGCTCCCCAGTGCCGTGGCGGTCTCAGCAAGGCGGGTCTCGTCGCGCCCGCACAACACGACATGTGCGCCCTGTGCCGAGAGTTCGATGGCGATCGCTCGCCCCAAGCCGGACGAGGCGCCGGTGACGAGCACCCAACGCCCGCCAAACGGTGCCTTGGGCGTCGGTGGCGGGACGGCGTTGTCGGGGTGGGCAGGCAGCACGCGACGAGGTTAGCGGAAGTCCCGGTGGCGCATCATCCCCATTCCGTTGCGCGGATCCCCTGTCTCGTGGGGGCCGGCACAGCAGCCGTGACAAGTTGCCGGGCCGTCAGGCCTGTGGCATGTCGTAGAAGAGCCGGCCCTGGCGTTGCAGGTCGTCGGTGCAAGCGAGCGCGTCGCGAACGCTGACGGCCAGCAATTCGGATGCTCCGACCCGCACCTGGGCCACCAGCCCGCGCCTGCGGAGTTCGTCGTACAGCCGTTCAGGCCGCCGCCGCTGGATCGCATCGCGGGCGAACGCGTAGGTGCGCACGGTGCGCCGCTGTCCGCTGGCATCGACGACAGGCGCGTCGAACGGCACATCCGTGTACAACGGGAACGGCAGTTGCGCGCTTACGTGGTGCTCCAGGTAGTGAAAGAACGTGAACATGTCGATCGGCACGTTGAAGAACACCGAGCGACCGTCGAGCTCGAGCAGCCAGGCGAACGGTGAACCCGGCCCGCAAGGGTGCAGGCAATCCGGGTGGGAGGCGATGATCTCCGCCGCACGAGGTCCATGCACCAGGATGGGGTGCGTGGGGTGAAGGCTACGCAGCACGCCGTCGCGACGGCGGAACACCTCGGACACCATGCCCATCATCGATGGCGTCCGGCGCACGTCGAATGTGCGGCCGCTCTGCAGCCAGTCGATCGATGCCGAGCGGTACGGCAGTGACACCATCATCAGATGGCCCTGCGGACCCACAGCTTCGACAAAGGTGTCGATCAGCTCCGGGATCGTGCCGCGGAAGCCGTTGGCGCTGGAGAAAGAGCTGTGCAGCATCACGCAGCTGCCGGGGCCGATGCCCATACCCAGCAGCGCCTTTAGTAGCTCCGGCGGGCCGTAGCCGCCGAACTGTCGAGCCCAGGCAGCGCGCCACTGCGAGCGCTGTGCCTTCAGCGCCTGTTTCCAGTTCCGGAGCAGTGACATTGCACGTTTGCTCATGTCCGAATCATGCCCGCAAGTCCAGCGGGCACCGTTCGGCCGGTGTGCAGCCGCGGCCACGTGGTGGCGCGACAACCCGGACGAGACCTTCGACCTCGTGGTGGTCGGCGATGTGCTGCAGACAACCCCAAGGGCGATGGGCTGGACCTAGTCAATGTAATGCTGCCGCCCACGCTGGCGAGCGTGCGATCGCAGGCGGCCGGCCCATCGCGCGTGTATGTGGGCATGGTGGAGCAGGAGGCCCCAGGTGGCGCCTATCGGCCGCTGGGCGGTCGCGCACCACGTGTGCTTCACGCGCGTGCCAGCGCTGGAGTCGCGTTGGCCTCGCTGGGCGCGTGCGCTCGCGATGGCGCTATACGAAGGTGGGGAGTGGTATCTGCAGATCGAATCGCATATGTGGTTCGAGGCAGGCTGAAACGAGCGGCCCATTCGATGGGCGAGGCGGTGTGCACAAACGAATCCGCGCACGATCCTGACCTACTATCCAAACCCCTTCACGCTGCGCGACTGCCACCCCGTGGGCCAGCCGGTCACCCGCAGCGTATTGGCATCCGTGGTGCGCGGCGAAAGCGGATTCACTCCTCACAGCCCGGTGCTGATGTTCGAAGGGGTCACGGTCGAGGCCGATGAACAGGTGCCGGGGTTTCATGTCGCCGGTGGCTGCCTGTTTGCGCCCGGCCTTCTGGTCGACGAACTGCCCTATGACCCGCGCCTGTAGTTCCCCGGCGAGGAGCAGGCCTTCGCATTGCGTGCGTGGACCCGCGGCTGGGACATTTGCCACATCCCCGGTATGCCGATGTTCCACCTCTACACCCTTCCCGGTAACCGGCCGCGGGTGATGCACTGGTCTTCAGAGCACGATATGCAGCGTACTGTGCGCTCGGCGCAGAGGGAGGCGCAGGCGCGCGAGCGGCTGACTGCGCTGGTGGACTGCCACGGCAACCTCGGCGCCTACGGGTTGGGCCGCGTACGCAGCATGGCAGACTACGCCTTGTTCAGCGGCATTGACTACGCTACGCGCTCGCTGGCGCAGAGCGCGCGAAAGTCGCGTTTCGGCTACTGAATCACACTTTCGAGCAACTGCGCAAAGGCCTCGCTACGTGCGTGGCGCGAAGACGAACGAACGACCTCGTCGCGGGCCAGCGGCGCGCGACCGGCCGCGAGGTCGGCGAGAAAGCGCTCTAGAATCTGCGCGATGGCGTCCGCCGACTCCAGTGGGGCCAGATGCGTGAATCCGGCACGGCGCAGCACGTCCGCGGTGTCGCCGGCCAGATCGGTCAGCCCGAGCGTGGGTCGGCCCGCGCGGATGTACTCGTATACCTTTGCCGGGATCTGGGCGTTGCAGTTGCTCGCCTGCATCACCAGCAGACCGTCGGCTGCCTGCATCTCCTTGAGCGCAACGCGGTAGGGTACCGGGGGCAGGAGTTCGATATAGGCGCCGACGTCGTGCTTGACCGCCAGACTCTCCAGCAGTTCGACGGAAACCGGAGCGCGGAAGCGCAGCCGCAGTCTTTCAGGCGTGATGCGCCCGGCCTCGTGCAGCCGGCGCAGGGCGATCATCAGTTGTGTGGGATCGCGCTCCGACGGATAGATCACGCCGCTGTGAACTAGCGTCACGGCGCCGGGCACGAGAGGCGCTTCGTCGCCGCAGACACCGGCGAAACTGGGGTCGTCATAGCCGTTTTCCAGTAGGTGGATGCGGCCGGCGGCCTGCGGGTAGCGCTCGCGGTAGTCGGCGGCCGCGCTCGGCGTGGTGAAGGTGCTGCATGCTGCGGCCAGCACGGCCCGTCGCTCGATGCGCTCGAAATGACGCCAAGTGACCGGGTCCTCGGGGTAGCCGTCCTGCGCCATCGGGTCGCGGAAGTCGGCAATCCACGGCAATCCGGTGCGGCGCTGCAATTCGGCGCCGATGACATGCGCGGTGGCGATCGGATAGGTGCTCCAGATCGCCTGCGGTCGGAGCTGTCGCACCATCGTCAGGCCATGGCGTACGGCATCGAAGCGCCAAGTCATCCAGCGGTCGGGTCGCGCCAGCGCCTTAGGGTAGCGACCGAGGAGTGCCAGGTGGCGCGCGGAGTCGAGCGCGAAGGCCCGCCGCACGACGGTGCCGTTTGGCACGTCTCCCTCCAGATCAGGGCTGGTGCGCTCGTAGGCGCGCACCGAAGCCGTCAGCACTAGCGGCTGCCAGCCCAGCGCCGGCAGATGCTGCACTAGGCGCAACGTGCGCTGGATGCCGCTGCTGCCGGCCACCGGCGGGAAGTGGTAGGCCACCATCAGCACGCGACGCGGCTGCTGGCTCATGTGCTGGGCTCCGGTCGGTTCAGGGGCGTGTTGGCCCAGCCTTGGCACGCCATCCAGTCGATGCTGGCGCGTTCGAGTGCGCGGCGATCGGCTGTGGCCGAAAACGTGTGGTCTGCACCGTCGAGGTCTTGGCGCTGGAGCCGTGGGCACGTGAGCAGGCCGGACCAGCGCGTGTCGACGGCAATGTGTTCGAGGAATTCCTTGGCCGTGTAGTCCCCGCCGCTCAACACCAGCAGCACCGGCCCGGGGAAGGCGCGCAGCCCCGCTGCCATGCGACCAATGAAGTCGCGCCTGGCGTCGCTCCGCGCAGGGCCATCGTCGGCGCGTGCACGGCGCAGGTTGGCCGCCAGCTCGCGCAGTGCGCCGATCGCGATCCCGCCGCGCAGCACCTTGAGCCAGAAGGCGCTGCTGGTCAGCCGCGCCAGGTAGTAGTGGCGGACATAGGTGCGCGCCTGCGACTGCTCATTGCGGACCCAAGGGTTCAGCAGTATCAGGCCGGCCACGCGCCGGTCGGCTTTGGCGTCGAGGTACATCAGCGATGCCGACGCGGCGTCGCACAGCCCGCACAACACCACGCGGCGCAACGACGGGCAGGCGGCAAGTAGCGCATCCACCGCCGCGCCGAGGTCGTCATCCAGCGCGGTGAAGGGGCGCGTCGCGCCGCTGCTGTCGCCCATGCCGCGTACGTCGAAGCGTAGCGCGGGAACGCCGGCTTCGGCGAAGGCGCGCGCCCAGAGCACAAACTGGCGGTGGCTCCCGGCGCGGTACTGCGGGCCGCCAACGACGATGAGTGCGCCCACCTCGCCCGCCGGCGCTGCCGGGAGCGTGACGATGCCGAACAGAGTCTCGCCGCTGCAGGCAATGGCGAGCGCTTTCTCCTGCCAAGCTGCGGCGCCGCTCATGCGGTCTCGTTCGCATTCAATGGCGCAAAGCCGCCGGCGGCTGCTTCCAGCGCCGCGCAAGTGGCGTCCACGAGCGCATGAGCGTCCTCGATCTCCACTGTTTGCCAGAACGGCGGCCCGGAAACTGCCTTCGCATCGACCACGTAGCCGGCCGTGGCCCAGAGCCCTACCGCCGCTAGCGACGTCGGCATCAGCGCCGGTTCGTCGCCAGCCACCTCCAGCCACACCAGGCGCTGCGCGCTGTCGCCGTGCAGGGGCGGTGGTTCCAGCACGGCGACTTCCAGTGCCGCGGCCAGCGCCGGGTGCAGCCCGTAGCCGGCGATCTCTACTAGCCGGCCCGCGGCCAGCTCGGCGCGCGTGGCCTCAACCACAGTCTTGGCGCCCGGTCCGGCCCACCCGGCGGCGGCCCTCAGGCGCAGGAAATTGCGTACCACCTGGCGGCCCTGCATCACCGGCTGCCAGAGCAGGTGGTGGCAGGCAACGCCGCCGCGCGCGGCAGCCTGCGCGGCTAGCACCGCGCCCAGGCGGTGGCCCCACAGCCACAGCGGCGCGTCGTGGCGCTGGCGCAGCCAGTCGATTGCCCACTGCACCTCGTCCAGCCAGTCTTCCCAGCGCGCGTCGGCAAAGTCGCCAAGCGCGTCGCCGGTGCCAGTGAGATCCAGCTGTAGTACGACGTGGCCGGCCTTGGCCAGCGCGCGGGCAGCCTGCGCCGTGGCGCGGCGTGACTTGTTCATCTCCTCGGCGAAGGCCGCTACGTGCAGCACCGCGCCTCGTGGCGCGGACGCCGGCACGTGGTGCAGGCAGAAGCAGGTCGCGCGGCCTCTAGGGCCGTCGAAGAACGCGCGCGGCTGGCCCGCGTACGGCGCGTAGTGCACGGGTCGCGGAGCCGGTACTCAGCGGCCGAGCTTGCGCTCGACGAAGTCGACCAGCGAGCCGACGCTAGCGAATGTGGCGCCGTCCACGTCGTCGTCGTCAACGGTGATGCCAAAGCGCTCTTCCATCGTGGTGATGAGCGACACCACGGCCATCGAGTCGAGCTCGGGGATTGCGCCGAGCAGTGGCGTCTCGCGGGAGAACCCGGCAGTTCGGCCCGACAGGCTCAGCACATCGTCCAGCAGGCGATTCACGTCATTGATCGTGTTCATCAGGGAGTCTCGGCCCCTTACGTCAGGGCGCCGGGCGTCGTTGCAGCGAAGCATTGGATTCTAGGTTTCGCGCAGAGGCGAGGCGCTTGCGGCGCGGTCGCCCGTCACGGAAGCAGTGTCCTTCGAACCAAGATCTGAGCGGCGGGACCTCGGCCGGGGTGAGGAAACTTGGCTGGGAGCCGAGGACGAATGTGGCAAACTGGATTTCCGGCGGGCCTGCGCCCTGCGCAGCTTGCCCCGTACTTTCCACCGGTGCGGGCCGTAGATGAAGAACAGGACCTTCTGGGGCCGCGTGGCCGGACCGTTCAAGGAGTTCGGCGCCTTCGCGGGTTCCTTGTACGTGGTGCACCGCCTGCTGCAGGCCCTGCCGCTGCGCTGCGCGCTGCAGTACTTCGAGCTGATGGCGCAGCCCATCTCCGTCAAGCCCTTGCTGCCGGCCGGCCTGGCGAAGAACCTGAGCTTTCGCGAGGTACATGAAGGTGACCCTGAGGTCGCGCTGATGCCAGCGCGCGAGGATATCAAGGCCGAGCGCTTCCGTCAGGGTGCCCGTTGCCTGGCGGCTTACCGGAAGGAGCAGCTGCTCGGCTACCTGTGGATGGGCTTTGAACGCTACCGCGAAGACGAGGCGCGGTGCACCTTCGAGTTGGCAGCACCCGCACAGTCTGTGTTCGACTTCGACTTCTACGTGCTGCCGGATCAGCGCATGGGCATCGGCTTCATGGCCGTCTGGCACGGCGGCAGCGCCTTCCTGCAGGAGCGCGGCGTGCGGTGGTCGTTCAGCCGAATGACGCGCTACAACACCGCGTCGCGGCGGGCCCACCTGCGCTTGGGCGCGCGCGTGGTCGGGGCTTTGTGGATCCTTCAAGTGGGGGTCGTGGAGCTCACGTTGGCCACGCTGGCTCCCTTCGTTGCGCTCACTTGGCGCCCAAGCCAACGCGTGACACTCCGGCTGGCGCCGCCGGACCCCGATAACGCGCCGACTTCGTCACGCGGCCAGTCCTCTATGCCGTGATTCACTCGGGTTACAGTGCCGGCGCTCCTTTCGTCCGGCCGCGGACAGCGATGATCGAAGCGAATCTTCTGCACGAACTAGTTGAGGTTTCGGCTGCCCTTGACGGCAGTGCCCCTGCGATCACGTCGCAAGGGCAGACGCTGTCGTACGCGCAATTGCAGGCAGCGGTGCGCGCATTCGCGTCGGGCCTGATCGGTCTGCGGTTGGCGCGCGCGGACAGAGTCGGCATCTATCTCGAGAAGCGACCGGAGGCTGTTGTCGCGAGCTTTGGCACCCCGGCCGCTGGCTGCGTGTTCGTGCCGATGAACCCGCTGCTAAAGCCCGAGCAGGTGGCCTTCATCGCGCGTGACTGCGACGTGCGCGTGCTCGTGACCTCGCCCGAGCGCCTGGCGCTCGTCGCGCCCGCGCTGGCGCAGTGTCCAGCGCTTGGCCATGTGGTGACTACTGAACCCTGCGTGCGCCCGACCGAGCTACCGGCCGGTGTGACTCTGCTCGCCTGGGACGAGTTGATGGCAGCGCCGGCCCGCGCCGGGCATCGCGGGATCGACACCGACAGCGTCGCCATTCTCTATACAAGCGGCAGTACCGGTAAGCCCAAGGGCGTGGTGCTCAGCCACCGCAACATGGTGGCAGGCGCCAAGAGCGTGGCCAGCTACCTCGAGAACCGGCCGTCGGACACGCTGCTTGCCGCACTGCCGCTGTCGTTCGATGCCGGCTTCAGCCAACTGACGACGGCGTTCCATGCCGGAGCGCGCGTCGTGCTCTTGAACTACCTGTTGCCGCGCGATGTGCTGCGGGCGATGGAACGCGAGAAGGTCACCGGCTTGACGGCTGTGCCGCCCCTGTACATTCAGCTGTCGACGCTGGAGTGGCCGGCGTCGATCGATGGGCACTTGCGCTACTTCGCGAACACGGGCGGTCGCATGCCGCGTGAGACGCTGTCGCTGCTGCGGCAACGCGTTCCGAAGGCCAAGCCGTATCTGATGTACGGTCTGACCGAGGCGTTCCGCTCGACCTATCTGCCGCCGGAAGAGGTCGACCGCAGGCCAGACTCGATCGGCAAGGCGATACCCAATGCCGAGATCCTGGTCCTGCGCGAAGACGGTACCGAATGTCTTCCCGACGAGCCGGGCGAACTGGTCCATCGGGGCGCCCTGGTGGGCATGGGTTACTGGGGCGATGCGGAGAAGACAGCGGAGCGCTATCGGCCGCTGCCCAATGGCATTGCGGGGCGTGAAGCGGGGCTGCAGGTTCAGGAGTTGGCTGTGTTTTCGGGCGATACCGTGCGCCGCGACGAAGAAGGCTTCCTGTACTTCGTCGGGCGGCGTGACGAGATGATGAAGACATCGGGCTATCGCGTCAGCCCGACCGAGGTGGAGGAGGTGATCTACGCCTCCAAGCGAGTCGGTGAGTGCGCCGCGTTCGGCGTCGAGCATCCAGTGATGGGCCAGGCCATCTGCGTGGTCGTCACGGCGCCCGACAACGCGGGCGCCGTGGATGTGCGTGATCTGCTGGCTGAGTGTCGCGCCAGGATGCCGGCGTATATGGTTCCGTCGCAGGTGTGGGTAGTACCAGGCCCATTGCCTCGAAACCCCAATGGCAAGATCGACCGCAAGGCGCTGAGCGCGCAGTATTCGCCGCAGCTCGAGACGGCGTTGCGCGGTGAACGCGCCTAGTCTGTCGGCATGAGTACTTCGATATGAACAAGCTACCGGTCCACAGCGCGCCGCTGGTCCCGTTCACGGCCAGTGGTGAGCTGCTGATCGGGGGCGAATCGCTTTCCAGGCTGGCCGAGCGTGCCGGTCGAACGCCGTTCTATGCGTACGACCGCGGCCTGCTGAAGGCGCGCGTCGAGCAACTGCGTGCTGTTCTGCCTCGAGGCGTCAAGCTCCACTTCGCGATGAAGGCCAACCCCTTCGTGCCGCTGGTCTGCTTTATGGCAGGGCTGGTCGACGGCATCGATGTGGCCTCCGCGGGCGAACTGATGGTCGCCCTGAATGCCGGGGCCGACACCGCCGAGGTGAGCTTCGCCGGCCCGGGCAAGTCCGAAAGCGAGCTCAGTCAAGCCGTGGCGTCGGGCATCCTGATCAATGTGGAGTCCGAGCGCGAGATCGAGCTGCTGGCCAAGATCGCCGACCGCTTGAATGTGAAGCCGCGTGTCGCGGTGCGTGTCAATCCCGGCTTCGAGCTCAAGGGCTCGGGCATGAAGATGGGTGGCGGGCCCAAGCAGTTTGGCATCGATGAAGAGCGTGTGCCCGGCGTGCTGGCCCGTGTGGGTGCGCTCGGGCTGCGCTTCGAGGGATTTCATTTGTTCGCCGGGTCGCAAAACTTGAATGCCGAGGCGGTCTGCGAGGCGCAACGGCAGGCTTACGCACTGGCCACTCGCCTTGCGGTGCACGCGCCTGCACCGGTGCAGGTGCTCAACCTGGGCGGTGGATTCGGCATTCCGTACTTTCCGGGCGACCGCGCGCTCGATCTGCAGCCCATCGGCGACAACCTCGCTGTCATCAGCGAGCGGTGCGCGCGTGAGCTGCCCGGCGCCCGCATCGTCATCGAGCTGGGCCGCTACCTCGTGGGGGAAGCCGGTGTCTACGTCACGCGCATCGTCGACCGCAAGGTCTCGCGTGGGCAGGTCTTTCTGATCACCGACGGTGGCTTGAACCACCATCTGTCCGCGAGTGGCAACTTCGGCCAGGTGATCCGCAAGAACTACCCCGTGGCCATCAACGGCAAGGCAGATCATGCGCGTGAAGTTGCGTCGGTCGTCGGACCTCTCTGCACGCCGCTGGACCTGCTGGCCGATCGCGTCGATCTGCCGGTCGCAGACGTCGGCGATCTGTTCGTGGTGTTCCAGTCTGGCGCCTACGGGGCCAGCGCGAGCCCGCAGGCGTTTCTCGGCCATCCGCCTTGTGCCGAGATGCTGGTGTGAGGTCGGTCACGCTCTCGCGCGCCTGAGGTTCAGTGTCGGCGCGCCACAGCGCGATTTTCGGACCACCGATTCAAGTAGTGCACGCGTTCTGGCCACCTGGGCGCGGCTAAACTCCGCGGAGCACGATCGTGCTGCTTCCAGCTGATCTTCGGCCGGCCTTTGCGCGGCAGTCATTGCGAACGAATCACACATCATGACCATACTCGCCGTTGTTGGACTGGGCTATGTCGGGCTGCCGCTCGCCGTCGAGTTCGGCAAGAAGTTCCGCACCATCGGGTTCGATCTGTCCAACGACAAGATCGAGGCGTACAAGCGCCATGTCGATCCCACAGGCGAAGTCAGCACCGATGTGCTGAAGGCTGCAACGAAACTCGAGCCGACGACCGATGCGGCGAAGCTCAAGGACGCGGATTTCGTCGTCGTCGCGGTACCGACGCCAGTCGACGAGGCGCATATCCCCGACTTCTCGCCCTTGGTCGGCGCCAGCAAGTCCGTGGGCAAGAACCTGAAGCGCGGCGCGATCGTCGTCTACGAATCGACCGTCTATCCCGGTGCGACCGAGGAGGTCTGCATTCCGATCCTCGAGAAGGAATCCGGCCTCAAGTGGAAGCGCGACTTCTTCGTTGGCTACTCGCCGGAGCGCATCAACCCGGGCGACAAGGAGCACACGCTCACCCGGATCAAGAAGGTGGTGTCTGGCGACAGCCCCGAGACGCTGGCCAAGGTGGCGGAAATCTACGGGTCGGTCATCACCGCGGGCGTGCATCCGGCGTCCAGCATCAAGGTGGCCGAGGCGGCCAAGGTGATCGAGAACACGCAGCGCGACCTGAACATCGCGTTGGTGAACGAACTGTCGTTGATCTTCCACCGCATCGGCATCGACACGCTGGAGGTGCTGGAGGCCGCGGGCACGAAGTGGAACTTCCTGCCGTTCAGGCCCGGCCTGGTGGGTGGGCATTGCATTGGCGTCGACCCCTACTACCTGACGCACAAGGCCGAAACGCTGGGCTACCACCCGCAGGTGATCCTGGCCGGGCGCCGCATCAACGACGGCATGGGCAAGTACATCGCCGAGCAGACCATCAAGCAGATGATCCAGGCGGGCTTTTCCATCAAGGGCGCGCACATCAACGTGCTGGGGCTCACCTTCAAGGAGAACTGCCCCGACCTGCGCAACTCGAAGGTGATCGACGTCATCCGCGAACTCGAGAGTTATGGCGCGACGGTTCATGTGCACGATCCGGTGGCCGAGCCGGCCGAAGCCGAGCACGAGTACGGCGTGAAGCTGGTGTCCTGGGAGCATCTGCCGCGGGCCAACGCCATCGTGGCAGCCGTGGCGCATAAGCAGTTCGGCGAGCACTCCACCGACGAGATGCTGTCCAAGCTCTCGGCCGAAGGCGTCTACGTGGACGTGAAATGCACGGCGGACGCGCCGTTGCTGCGCTCGCGCGGCGTTCACGTGTGGCGACTCTGAACGGCCATACCGTGCTGGGTGGGCTCGACCCGGGGCTTGCCGATCGGCTGCTGCAAGGTCAGCAGCGCTGGCTGGTGACGGGCAGTGCCGGCTTCATCGGCTCCAACTTGCTGGAGCTGCTGCTCTCGGCGGGCCAGACGGTGGTGAGTCTGGACAACTTTGCGACCGGCCACCGGCGAAATTTGGAGTTGGTGCGTGCCAGCGTCGGCGAAGACGCCTGGGCCAGGCACCGTTTTGTCGAAGGTGACATCGCCGATCCGGCCGTTTGTGCCGGCGCCTGCCAGGGTGTCGACGTCGTCTTGCACCAGGCGGCATTGGGCTCGGTGCCGCGTTCGATCAACGACCCTCTGGCGACGCATCGGGCGAATGCGACGGGCTTTCTCAACATCCTGGTCGCCGCCAAGGATGCAGGCGTACGGCGCTTCGTGTACGCGGCGTCGAGCTCCACCTACGGGGACTCGCCCGCGCTGCCGAAGGTGGAGCCGGTCATCGGACGTCCGCTGTCGCCCTATGCCGTCACCAAGTATTTGAACGAGCTGTATGCCGATGTCTTCGGCCGGTGCTACGGGTTGGCCACCATCGGGCTGCGCTATTTCAATGTCTTCGGCCCGCGGCAGGATCCGGACGGTGCCTATGCAGCGGTGGTTCCGCGCTGGACGGCGGCGTTGCTGCAGCGTGAGCCTTGTGTGATCAACGGCGACGGTGAGACCTCGCGCGACTTCTGCTACGTGGCCAACGCCGTGCAGGCCAATCTGCGGGCCGCGTTGGTCGAAGACGAGCAGGCGCTCGGGCAGGTCTACAACGTCGCGGCCGGCCAGCGCACGACATTGCTGCAATTGCATGAGATGCTGGCGAGCGCCCTGCGTGCCCAGCGCCCCGGCATCACGATCGATGCGCCCACGTTTGCCGATTTTCGCGCGGGTGACGTCCGCCATTCGCTCGCCGACATCGGCAAGGCGCGGCAGCTGCTCGGCTACGAGCCGACGCACGACGTTCGCCAGGGCATGGATGAAGCCGTGGCCTGGTATCTCGCTCATCTGACGCCGGAAGCGCCATCATGACCGCCGGGCAAGCAACAGGTCCACTGGTCGACATCATCGCGGGTGCCCGGCCCAACTTCATGAAGATCGCGCCGATCATCCATGCGATCGCGTCGCGGCAGCGCCAGGGCAGCACCCTGCGGTGGCGCCTGGTGCACACGGGGCAGCACTACGACGCCCGCATGTCGTCGGACTTCTTCGACCAGCTCAACATCCCGAAGCCAGACGTCAATCTGGAGGTCGGCTCCGGCACGCAGGCCGAACAGACGGCGGCCATCATGGTCCGCTACGAGCAGCTGCAGTTGACGTCGGGGATGAGCCAGCTGTGCCTGGTGGTCGGCGATGTGACGTCGACGATGGCCTGCGCCATCACGGCGCAGAAGCTGTGCGTGCCGGTGGCCCATGTGGAGGCGGGCATTCGATCGGGTGACTGGTCAATGCCCGAAGAGATCAACCGGATGGTGACCGATTCGATCACCAACTACTTCTTCACCACCAGCGAAGTCGCCACCGCCAACCTGCGAAAGGCCGGCGTGCCGCAAGAGCGCATCTTCTTCGTCGGCAACACGATGATCGATACGCTGCTGGCCAACATGGCGCGGCTGCGGCCGCCTGCGTTCTGGGCAGAACATGGCTTGAGCGCGGGCGAGTACTTCGTGATGACGATGCATCGGCCGGCCAACGTGGATACGGCGGCGTCGTTTCGAGATCTGCTGTCGGCAGTCGCCGCGGCGGTCCGCGGCATGAAGGTCGTGTTTCCCGTGCATCCGAGAACCCGCAAGACCTTGGCCGAGCTGGGTGAGCTTCCGGCGAACATCCTGTTCGTCGAGCCGCAGCCGTATCTCGAATTCAACTACTTGGTCAAGCACGCCAGGGCGGTGATCACCGACTCCGGCGGCGTCACCGAGGAGACGACCGTCATGGGCGTTCCTTGCGTGACGATGCGCAACTCCACCGAGCGGCCGGAAACCGTGACGATGGGCACCAACGAGCTGATCGGCACCGACCCGGCGAAGCTGAAGCCCACGCTCGATCGGCTGTTTGCCGGCCTTTGGAAGAAGGGCACGACGCCGGAGTTGTGGGACGGCCGGACGGGCGGGCGCATCGCCGACGAGCTGGGTCGACTGCTGGGATCCCCTATGCCGAAGGGGCAGTCGCCTTCCACGACTTGAACCAGTCGACGAATCGCCCCAATCCGACACCGAGCGGCGTGGAGGGTTCGAATCCGACGCGCGCGCGCAGCTTCTCGACGTCGGCACAGGTCATCGGCACATCGCCGGCCTGCATGGGCAGGAACTGAAGTTCCGGCGTGGCACCCATGTGTTCGGCCAGCAGTTGAATGAACTGCAGCACGGTCACCGGCTGGTGGTTGCCGATGTTGAACACCTCGTGCTTGGGGGCATCCGGTGGGGCCTGAGACACGGCGAGCCTCACCACACCCTCGACGATGTCGTCGATGTAGGTGAAGTCGCGCTGCAGGATGCCGTCGCCGAACACCGGCAACGGCTGGCGCGCGAGGATCTTCTCCGCGAAGCTGAAGTAGGCCATGTCGGGCCGTCCCCACGGCCCGTAGACGGTGAAGAACCGCAGCCCGGTCGCGCGCAGTCCGTACAGATGGCTGTAGGCGTGCGCCATCACCTCGTTGGCCTTCTTGGTGGCGGCATACAACGACACCGGGCTGTCGGTGCGCTGCGATTCGCTGAACGGCGCGTCGGTACGCTCGCCGTACACGCTGCTCGAGCTGGCATAGACCAGATGTTCGATCTGACACTGGCGTGCCGACTCGAGCACGTTGGCAAAGCCCACCAGATTGGACTGCACGTAGGCCTCGGGATGGCTGATCGAGTAGCGCACGCCCGCCTGCGCCGCCAGGTGAATCACCACGCGCGGCGCCACGCGGGTGATCAGCTCGCGCACAGCCTTCGAATCGGCGAGTTCCAGGCGCTCGCAAGCGACCCCGTTGCTTCGCAGCAGGGCGTCGACCCGAGCGACCTTCAGCCGAGGATCGTAGTAGTCGTTGAAGTTGTCGCAACCGACGACGGTATGACCCAGGCTTCGCAGGCGAGCAGCCACGTGGGCGCCGATGAACCCGGCAGCGCCGGTGACGAGGATGGCGTCGGTTGTCATGTGTGTCGCATCAATGGGCGTGCATATTCTCGGCCATTCGCTCACGCCGCAGTCTTCGGCGGGCGCCGCCAGGCGTGAGGTGGGCACGCATCATCGAGAATGCACCATGCCGGGCCGCTTTCCGAAGGCACGCCCCGGCACGACTAATAAGGCACGCGAGCAATGAAGATCACCGTCTGCGGTTCGGGTTATGTGGGTCTCGTCACCGGCGCCTGTCTGGCGGAGATGGGCAACCATGTCGTTTCGCTCGACGTCGATGCCCGCAAGATCGCGATCCTGCAAAGCGGCGGTGTGCCGATCCACGAGCCCGGCCTCGAGACGCTGATCGCCCGCAACATGGCGGCAGGTCGGCTGCAGTTCACCACCGACGTCGACTTGGCCGTCCTGCACGGCACCATCCAGTTCATTGCGGTGGGCACGCCGCCGGGCGAGGATGGTTCGGCCGACCTGCGTTATGTGGTCCAAGCGGCCCGCGCGATCGGCGAGCGCATGACCGACTACAAGATGATCGTCGACAAGAGCACGGTGCCGGTCGGAACCGGCGATGCGGTCGAATCGGCCGTGCGGGACGCTCTGCGCGGGCGTTCGATGACGCTCGACTTCTCGGTGGTGTCCAACCCCGAGTTCTTGAAGGAAGGCGCCGCGATCGAGGACTTCATGAAGCCCGATCGGGTGGTGATCGGCACGAACGACGAGCGAGCGGTTCACCTGATGCGCGCCCTGTACGGGCCGTTCCTGCGCAACCGGGATCGTCTGCTGGTGATGGACAGACGCAGCGCCGAGCTCACCAAATACGCCGCCAACGCGATGCTCGCCACGCGCATCAGCTTCATGAACGAACTGGCCAACCTGGCAGAGCGGCTGGGCGCCGACATCGAGCTCGTCCGCCAGGGCATCGGCAGCGACCCGCGGATCGGCACGCAGTTTCTCTATCCCGGCTGTGGCTACGGCGGCTCCTGCTTTCCGAAGGATGTGAAGGCGTTGCTGCACACGGGGCAGGGCGCGGGCATGAAGCTCAAGCTGCTGGGTGCGGTCGAGGCGGTCAACGAATCGCAGAAGGTGACCCTCGTCGACAAGATCGTGTCTCGCTTCGGACCTGACCTGACCGGGAGGCGCTTCGCTCTGTGGGGGCTGGCCTTCAAGCCGGGCACCGACGACATGCGCGAGGCGCCGAGCCTGGTGGTCATCAAGCACCTGACGGAACGGGGCGCGACGGTGTGCGCCTACGACCCCGTCGCCATGGACGAGGGCAGGAAGCACACGCAGGGGTGGCGCGGGATCGACTTTGCCTCGAGCGCGCCCGCGGCGATCCAGGGTGCCGACGCCCTGGTCATCGTGACCGAGTGGAAAGAGTTCCGAAGCCCGGACTTCCCTGAGTTGAAGCGGAGCCTCAAGCAGCCGTTGATCTTCGACGGCCGGAACCTCTTCGATCCAGCGTTCGTGCGCGAGGCCGGCCTGGATTACGTTTGTATCGGCCGACCTTAGGCTTTCTTCAGGACCGAGAGCTTGGTCTGGTGCGCCGCGCCGATCCCCGCGCGCCTATCGACCGAGTCGCTGATTCTGCGCCCATATCGAGGCCCCCCATCGACGTGATCCCCCCGAAACGGAGGATCGGCGTTGCTGCCCCGTGTAGTGACAATCGTCGGAGAAGTCACGAATTCATGGGGATACAAGCAACGTGGTCGCAGGTCGTGGGGTGGATGGCGCATCGAGATGAGAACAAATTTGCTCTCCATCCTGGAACCGGGCGGTCACCGGCCGACCTTCAGCGGCGGCACGCCGTCTGGCGCCTGGCTGGCCGCCGCGCTGCTGGAGCCCGTGCTCTCCGTCTCCGCCTACCTGCTGATCGCGCTCGCCCTGACCGGCCAGATCCAGCGAACGGATCTCGTGCTCTGCCTGCTGGTCTTCATCCTCGCGTTCCCGGGCCGTAACCGCTTCGAGAGTACGCCCTGGAACGCCGCCCGGGGCATCGCGCTGGCCTGGCTGGCGCTGATGGTCACCCTAGCCCTGTGCGGCTACCTCACGAGCAGCCTGCAGTACTTCGACGCCGACGTGCTGCTGGGCTGGGCCACGCTGACGCCGCTGCTGCACTGGCAGTCGGTGCAGATCGGCCGTGCCGTGCTGCGCCGCCGCGAAGCCCAGTCGCAGGGCAACCGCAAGGCGGTGATGGTCGGCGCCGGGCCTCTGGGCATGACGACGGCCCGGGCGCTGCGCGAGCAGCGCGGGCGCAACGCCGACTTCGTGGGCTGGTTCGACGACCGGGCGGGCGACCGCCTGCAGGGCGAGACCGGTTCCAAGCTGCTGGGCTCGCTGGACGACCTGGCGCCCTATGTGCGCGAGCATGGCATCAAGGAGGTGTACATCACGCTGCCCTTGAGTTCGCAGCCGCGCATCACCCAGCTACTCGAAAGCGTGCAGGGCACCACCGCGTCGGTGTACTACGTGCCGGACATCCCGGGCATCAACATCATCCAGGGCCGGCTGCACGACATCAACGGCGTGCCGGTGCTTGGCCTGTGCGAGACCCCGTTCACCGGCATGAACGAGTTGCTCAAGCGCTCGAGCGACATCGTGCTGGCGACGATCATCCTGCTGCTGATCTCGCCGATCCTGCTGGCCATCGCAGCCGGCGTGAAGCTCAGCTCGCCCGGCCCGGTGATCTTCAAGCAGCGGCGCAACGGGCTGGACGGCACCGAGATCACGGTCTACAAGTTCCGCTCGATGACCACCATGGACAACGGGCCGGTGGTGGTGCAGGCCTGCAAGAACGACCCGCGCATCACGCCGTTCGGTGGCTTCCTGCGCCGCACCTCGCTCGACGAGCTGCCACAGTTCATCAACGTGCTGCAGGGGCGCATGAGCGTGGTCGGGCCGCGGCCGCATGCCGTGGCCCACAACGAGCTCTATCGCCAAGCCATCAAGGGCTACATGGTGCGCCACAAGGTCCGGCCGGGCATCACCGGCTGGGCGCAGGTGAACGGCCTGCGCGGGGAGACCCAGACGGTCGAAAAGATGCGCGAGCGGGTCGAATTCGATCTCGAGTACCTGCGCAACTGGTCGCTCTGGCTGGACTTGAGGATCATTCTTCGCACGATCTGGGTCGTGTTCTTCGACCGCGAGGCATACTGATAGATTCCTTGCGGTCTCCACAACGAACCATCGGGAATCGGCCATGAAGAATGTTCCCCGTCGCTGGGTTTGCGTAGCTCTGTCTTCCTGCGGTCTGGCAGGCGCCGCCGGCAGCGCCTGGGCCCAGACGAGCCCGTACTACCTGGGCGTCTCGCAGGCATTTACCCAGGAGTCGAATGTCTTTCGAGTCGCCGAAGGGCTGCCCGAGACGAAGGACACGATCTCGACCACGTCGCTGCTGGCCGGCATCAATCAGCCGTTCGGCCGCCAGCGCTTCTTCCTGGACGGCGCTGCGCGCTACAACCGTTACGACGACAACGATCAGCTGGACCACACCGGCTACGCGCTGGATGTCGGCCTCGACTGGGAGACGGTCGAGTCGCTGTCGGGGCGGCTGGGTTACACGGTCAAGGAGAACCTGGCGCGCTACGGCGCCGACCTGGGGCCGACGATCACGAGCCAGAACCTCGAGCGATCGCAGGAGATCGTCGCCCGCGGCCAGTATGGCCTGGTGTCGCTGCTGTCGATCGAGGGCAGTGTGGTGCATCGGCAACTCGACTACTCCTCGACGGCCTTCGCCTTCCAGGAGTTCAAGCAGGACGCCGTCCGCCTGGGACTGCTTTACCGGCCGAGTGGCCTGATCACCCTGGGCGTGGCAGGTCGGCACACCAAGGGCGAGTACCCGTTCGCGCTCGAGCCGGCGCCTGGCGTCTTCCAGGCCGACGAGTTCACGCGCGACGACGTCGATCTGACGGCGCTGTGGGTCCCCACCGGGCAGAGCACCGTGCGGGCACGCATCAGCTACACCAAGGAAGAGCACGAGACCGTCGCGACGCGCGACGTGTCGCAGTCCACCGGCTCGCTCGCCTGGGACTACAAGCCCACCGCCAAGCTGGCCTTCACGACCGAGGTGATCCGTGACACCGGCGCCGAAACGGCGTTCACCGGGCTGACCCAGGCCGGCGCTGCGTCGGTCGGCAACAACAGCCTGCTGTCGACGACGGTGGCGCTGCGTGTGGGGTACGAGGTGACAGCAAAGGTCCAGCTCGACCTCGGTGGCCGCTATGTCGAGCGTGATCTCGTCAACACGCAAGGCGGCGCTCTTCCCGCCACGGGCTCCGACAGGCTGAGCGAGGTCAAGCTGGGCCTCACCTGGATACCCACGCGCAGCCTGCTGTTCGGTTGCTCGGTCAGCCACGAGAAGCGCAGCACCAACTCCACGCTCTCGTACGCGTACTCGGCCAACGTGGCCACCTGCCTGGGTCAGTTCAAGATCTAGGCGAGCCCTGGCGTTCGCAGCGACCTCGCGCAAGACGTGCCGAGGTCGCGCGCCGGCGCGTCGCGCCGAACACCCCCGATCCGAGTGAGCACCCTCAGCTAGGGACGAGTGCCGCCGTGCGAAAGCGCGATGATAGAAGACTATGCATTCAGCCAAGAAGACAGCACTGATCACCGGCATCACGGGGCAGGACGGGGCGTACCTGGCGG